>CAYLTY010000127.1:0-22941 GCA_964386705.1 uncultured Planctomycetaceae bacterium | reverse complement strand
GAACTTTGAAGAAGTCGCCCCGTTCTTTCGCACGCTGCCACCACCCCCGCGCTCTGATTGCTACATCGCGGAGATCACCGGCTTAAAGTATTTGGGAGATCGACCGAATCGAGTCCTGATTGATCTGGCTGACCAAGGTCAGATCTTAGTTCAGTCGCGAAATGTCGCTGAGTCTTAGCGATCATCTGTCATTTAGCCAGATACGGTCATCTGCCACGCTGGCCAAGTTTACTGCGTACTGAATAGCGAACTCAGGATGACTTCGTTGAGCAGCGTGCGGACTCCCCCGCCTTGCTGTTGCGCGCGTGCCACGATCGCGGCGATGTCATCGCGGTCGCTGAACGCGACCGGGCGGCCGGTGCCGTAGATCATGAACTGCTGTGCCAGGTTCCTCAGCAACCGACTAGAGTCGGCGGCGAGGATTGTTTGAAGTTCGGTCACGTCCTTGAACGCTCGAGAGTCAGGTAGAACACCGGATGAGTCGACTTGCGGACCGAGCTTGAAGCTGATGCCAATGAAGGGGTCAATCGAGCCGCGCGGAGCCGGATCTCCTTCGCCGATGGAGCGGTAGCGATCGCGCCAGCCGCCGATGACGTCGAACGCTTCCAGTGCGAAGCCAGGCGGATCCATCTTGATGTGACACGAGGCGCAGATCGCGTCCGTGCGGTGTTTGTCGAGTTGTTCGCGAATCGTCTTGGCGCCGCGCACATCGGGCTCGATGGCTGGAATGTTCGGTGGTGGCGGATCGGGTTCCTGGCCGAGCAGTCGAGCCATCACGAATGCTCCACGCGGCACGGGCGAAGTGGTCGTTCCGTTTGCGGTGATCTTCAGAACGGAGGCCTGCGTCAGAAACGGGCCGCGTGGATTGTTCGCTGGCAATGCGACGCGACGAATCTGCGAGCCGCTCACATTCGGAATGCCATAGTGCGTCGCGAGTTTCTCGTTGAGCATCGCGAAATCGGAACGCACCAGATGGCTGGCGCTGAGGTTCTTTTCGACGAGTTCCCGGAAGAAGGCGCGCGTTTCGGCGACCATCGAGTCCTGCAGGTACGGGCTGAACTCGGGGTACAGCTTGCGGTCGGGATCGGTCGACGCAATCTGCCGCAGCTTTAACCACTGCCCGAGGAAGTCCTCGATGAAGCGTTGCGATTTGGGGTCTTTCAGCAGGCGATCAACTTCCGCTCGCAGCACCTCAGGCGAACGCAGCTTTCCGGAGTCTGCGAGCTTTGTCAGCGTTTCATCCGGGGCCGAGTTCCAGAAGAAGTAGGACAGCCGACAGGCGAGTGCGTGATCGTCGACCGCTGTAGAACGGGCAAGCCTGCCTGTCTCAGTTCCAGCGGAGTCCTTCGACTCCGCTGTGGCGGACAGGATTGTCCGCCCTACAACCGGCTCGACGTGATACAGAAAATCGGGCGAACACAGGGCCGCTCGGTATACCCAGCGCATCGCCAATTCGAAACAGTCACCGGCTTTCAGACGCTCATCGACTTTGGCGACGTACGCTCGACGAGTTTCGTCATCGACAGGACGGCGGAAGGCTTTGGGTAGGAACGAGGCGAGCAACTTATCGGCATCGGCCAACGGCTGATCGCTGTGCACGGTCCACAAACCTTGTGACGGGTCCGGCCGATTGCGACCGGCGCCGAGTTGTCGAATCTGCTTACGTTGCGGCGGATGGATGCCTCGTTTCTCGGCGGGCTTGAATTCCACCAGCGGCAGATCGCCGAAGAGTATCTTATGACTGCGCGGCGGCCAGACTTCGTTGAGCGGGCCTTCAATATCCAACCAATCGCAGGCGATGCCCGGACCAGTGAACGTCATCGCCCTGCCCTTGCGAGCATAGTTAGCTGCGGGCGCGAGTGACGCCACGTTGAAGCCGATGATCTCGTTGTGGTTCAGCCACGTTGTGAGTTCATGCTCCTTAGATTCGATTGACGGCGCGTCGTAGTAACCCAAGACGTAGCTGGGATGCTGCCCGCCACGACCATCACCTGTGAGTTGCACGACGGACAACCGAGCAGCTTCAGTGCCGCGTGATGGCAGCACCTCGCCTTTGTCCCATTTGAAACTCCACAGGGACGTGCGAACTCGATACCGACCGGGATAGATCGTGACGTGCTCAATGAAATACGGACTGAGCGATTCATCTTCATGACGGAACAGACCGACGCTCGCGCCGTTGCGGAACGAACCCATGCGTTCGTGAGCCCCTTCATCGAGATGGTTCTGATCACCCGCTGGTGGGAACTCGGGATCGGGTTTCTTGTTCTTCAGCAACACGCCGTCGCCATTCATGATGACGTGGGCCACAAAGCCGCCACTGTTGGCCAGCGAAATGCGACGCTTCTGCACCGTTGGCGCTTTGAGTTGAGTGGCGATTGCCAGGTTCAAGGTGTGATCGGCGGCTTCGACGTACTTCGCCATGTTGACGTGCGAGATGTCGAGCGCATCGCTGTTCTTGTCGAACCCGTGCGCCGAACCATCGGCCGGCAGATTCCCCTGCAACGCGATGCCCGGCATATCAAACAAGTCGCGGATCGTGTTTTCGTACTCGGCCTTCGTCAGCCGCCGCACGCCCGTCTGGCCTTCACCTTTGAGCTTGGCCTGCTCGGCAGCAATGAGCGTCGTCTTCAAAGACTTGGTCACCTCGGTAACGTCAGTCGCCGCTGGACGCTTACTTTGCTTTGGCGGCATCTCACCGGATTCGATCCGGTCATGTATCTTGATCCACTTCGCAAAGTTCTCCGCGTTCGTTGGTTCAAACTTCAGCGAACTCAAATCGAGGCCGCCTTCATGAGACGCCTTGTCATGACACTCCAGGCAATGTGCCTTGAAGAATGGTTCGGGAAGACCGTCTGCGGAGAACGCAGTTCTTTGAGCCACGCCAAGGATGAGACTGGCGAGCGTCACGCTCTTGCTGATGACTGAGCCGCGCCGCGCGTTTTGGATGTACCGTGTCATGGAGATTCTGTGAGTAGGACCAGCGTCATTGAGGTCGACATCAGACGGTAAAATAGTAGCGGGTCAGGTGGAAAAACATCGGTGCGGCGAAGCAGAGCGAATCGATACGGTCGAGAACTCCGCCATGGCCTTCGATGGCTTGGCCCCAGTCCTTGACGCCTCGATCGCGTTTGATCGCGGACATCACGAGCCCGCCGCCGAAACCTGAGAGAGTGATCGCCACGCAAAGTCCTGCCGCCTGCCACGGGTTGAAGGGAGTGGCCCACCACAAAGCAGACCCGATGGCGACCGTTGCGAGCACTCCACCAATCAGACCTTCCCAAGTTTTGCCGGGGCTGACGGTGGGTGCGACTGGGTGTTTGCCCAAAGTCTTCCCGAAGCAGTACTGCAGAACGTCGCTCAGTTCGCAGATCATCACAAAGAAGAACAGGAGCTTGCCGTTCTGGCCTGTGTAGCCGGGAATATCCAGCAGCATGAGGATCGCGGGGGCGTGGCTGGTGCAGTACACGCAGATCATCAGGCCCCACTGAATCTTGGCGGTTCGCTCAAGAAAGTGTTCGGTCTGGCCTGCGGCTGCACTTCTCATCGGCAGCAACAGGAAGACGTAGACCGGAATGAAGACGGCGAACAGGCCGTACCACTGCACCCAGAGCAAGTAGTACTGAAATGGCGTGACGAAAAAGAAGGCCCAGAAGAGCGTGCGGTGATCTCCGAGGTGAGTGGGAGTCAGCGTGATGAACTCGCGCAGAGCCAGAAAGGACGTGAGGCAAAACAGCAGCACCGACCCTGCTCCGCCGGTCGCCATCGCGAGGCCGAAGACGGCGGTCATCATCCACCAACCGCGAATTCGTGCGTTGAGGTTATCGACCGTCTTGCGACCAGCTTCCGAGAGTTCTCTTCGAGAGAGTCCCCAACCGATCAGCGAAGACAGCGTCAGCAGGGAGAGCACGCCTCCCACAAGCCACATCAGTTCGGCATCGAGATTCACGTCCTGTGAGTCCTTTCGATCATTGTTGGCGCATGCTGATGACGGCTTCGCGAGCCCGCGTCAGAAAGTCATCCCGGCGTTCACTCGATTCGAGGCGAATCGGGCTGCCGAATGTCACGCTCGAAATGATGGGAACTGGTAACAATTCCCCTTTCGGCAGGACGCGATTCATGTTGTCCAGCAGCACCGGAACCAGTTCGATTTCTGGTCGCTTTTTGGCGAGATGATACAGGCCGCTCTTGAAGGGCTGCGGATCCGGGCCGGAGCCGCGGGTGCCTTCAGGAAACAGAATCAACGAGTGCATGTCTCCGATGGCGGCGAGCATGTCCTCAATCGGATTGTCTCGTGCAGTGGGAGCCTTGCGTTCGATGAGCACGGCGTTGAAGACCTGCTCGGCAAAGAAACGGCGCAGGCGGTTGGCGGTCCAATAGTCTCGCGCTCCGACCGGCCGAGTGAGTTGCCGGACTGCGAGCGGCAACGAGGCCCACAACACAGGGCCGTCCAGGTTGCTGGTGTGGTTCGCGAAGTAGACTCGCTGCCGAGACTCTGGCTCGCAGCCAATCCACGTCGCTCGCGCACCGGACAGCAACCGCAAGAACGAGGCTGTCAGTTGAGGTGTCATGCCTTCTCCACGATCTGAATAACGGCTCGGCAGCGCCGACCAATCGTGATGAGTGTCCCGGCCACAATCAGGCCTAACGCTGCCGTGAGAATGATGCTGCTGGCAGTGAAGAAGATCGCAATCGCGCTTGTAACCGCCGCGATGGTCATGGTCGCCATGCGATGTTGCTTCGCCATCGGCCCCAGAAATTGCTGCCCGGCTCCCATTGACGCTCCCAGCGTGCGAACGTACGCCGTGATGACGGCCAGCACGGCTGCGGTCCACGCTAACTCACGCAGCCAGACCGGATCCGCAAACGCATAACCGCTGCCGACAAAGATGAAGGCGTCCGAGAACCGATCCGGCAACTCATTGAACAACTCGCCGGACTTCGTGCGGAAGCCGCCTTCAACGGCGACCATACCGTCGAAGAGGTTGCACAGTAGCCGCAATTGAATTCCCACAGCCGCGAGCACGAAGCAAAGGCACTTCAGCTCGACTGTTCCCACGAGGCCAACCGCCACGAAGCTACCACCGGACACAGCCCCGAAGAGAATACTCAACAACGAAATCTGATTCGGCCGGAGACCAACACGACACAACCACTGCGCCGTTGCTGCAGCCCATCGAGTGTCTCTCGCTTGAATGGGACGTCTGGAGATCGTGTCGTTCAATCAATCGCTCCCGTGGGCGTATCGTACCAACCAAGAATCTGGCCGCGATTCAAATCACACTAGAGAGCTGATCTCAGGCCATCTCAAGTCCGCGGAAGGTCCCTTTTCCGGTTGAGAATTCGTTGGTCTCGATTCCGAGGCGTTGCAGCATGGAGACGAACAGGTTCGACAGTGGGTAGTTGTTCTGAGTATCGAACGCCAGATGCTGGCCGTGTTTAAAACCGCCACCAGCGAGCAGAACCGGCAAGTTGGAATTTGAGTGCGAGTTCGCACTGCCCATGCAGGTGCCGTAGAGCACCATTGTGCGGTCCAATAGGGACTGGCCTTCTTCCTTGGTATCGTTGAGCGCGGTGAGAAAGCTGCCCAAGGCGTCGAACTGCTTCTCTTCGTGGCCACGCAATTCAGACAGCACCTCGGGGCGGTTGCCGTGGTGCGTGATGTTGTGAATCACGGTGGTGTCGATGAAGAGTGAGACCAGCCGCGAGGAATCGGTTTCGAGGGCCAGCTTGATGACATCCAGCATCAGTCGCGTCTTCTGCACGAATGCCTTGGCATCGTCGATGTCGTCCGGAGCCTTAGCGGTGACGATGGGCTTGGGCTTGTATTCCCACTCTTCGGATGAGTGCAGTCGCTGCTCAAGTTCGCGCACCGAGGTGAGGTATTGATCCATGCGGGCCTGGTCAGACTTCGAGAGCGAGCGGTTCAAGCGTTTCGATTGGTCGCTCACAAAGTCGAGCATGCTGCGGCCCTGCTTCAGAGCCTCCACGTTCGCGGCCACCTCTTCTGGCCTGCCTTGCACAAACAATGTTTGGAAGAGCCTCTTCGGGCTGCGTTCGGCGGAGATCGGAGCACCGCTGCGGGTGAAGCTCAGTGTCTGACCGCCTTCGCTGCTCATGGCGAGCACCAGCGACGGATAGCGAGTTCTGTTGCCGATTCGTTCGGCAGCAAACTGGTCGAGCGAGACCCAGTTCCGGAAGCCGCCGCGTTCGGGATGCGGAGTGCCCGTGAGGAAGCATCGTTCTGCCACGTGACCACCGGTGACGCCGGGCAGGCTGACGCCCGACAACACCGTCATGTTTTGTCGGTGTGCCGCGAGCCGTTCCAAATAAGGAGTGGATTCGTAGTCCTTGCCGGCTTTCTCGGGGAAAAAGAACTGCGGCAGAATACCCATGTTGGTTTCGATGGCCACCATGCGACGTGGAACGGGCACGGGGGACTCAGCGCCAAACGCGGGAATCATGGCGTCGAGCAACGGCAACGAAATTGTGAGCCCCGCTCCACGCAGGAAAGTTCGCCGAGACAACGGAGCCCGAGAAATCGCAAATGGCGGCTGCATCCTGTGAGTTCCTTCTGGGGTGGATCTGACGCGGATCGAGTTTGGCGGGAGCCTATCAGAATTTCACTGCAACGACGGTCGTTTGGGAATGCGATTCTGCCGATTGTGAACCGTGAACGACAGTTATCCGGAATGATTAGCAGCCGAGTTCCTGTCAGCTCTCCGTTTATCGGATGATTTGACAGTCTCGGCAACGCTGTGTTGTTGATTCGCTGGGAATCATGGTGTTTTGACGGCCGTCAGAGGTAATGGATCATTGAGATCGGCGATGCCATCTCCATCGGTATCATGCTGAGGACGCAAGTAATTGCTGACGTCCGGTAACCGTTCGGGAATATCCTTGAGATGTGCCCACAGAATGCGGGCCAGTTCGTGACGCTGCAGAGACGATCGGACTTCCGCTGCCGGGCCGCCCTGTGTGAGACCAGCGCTCGGCTTGATTCCGAGTTCCTTCAAGCCATCGGCCAGAGCTTGCCAGTCAGCGGGCTTGTCTGCGGATGCTTTGAGTGCTTCAAGTTTTGGGTCGCTGACTGGCACTGCGGAGTGACCCGCCGCGCGCGTCAAGATGGTTGCCAGTTCTCCGCGCCTGACTGGTTGATACGGTTCAAAGTCCAAGCTCTCAGCATCGCCCGGCCAAATGCCCCGCGCAGCAAGCAGGTTTACAGCTTCAAAGTGCAAATCTTCCGGAGATAAGTCGTGATAAGGCCAAAGGAGCACGCCAGGAGCGCCGTTCACGGAACGCACAAGCCGGTGTTGCAACTCGCGGATGAGCAGCCAGTTGCTGGCTACGTCGCGTGGTTGCAGATTCTCGCGCAGGCATAGCCAGGCCAGCGTGCCGGATGCCTGACCGCAGAGCACCATCTGCCCGTGAACTCGCAAGGCCGAACTGACCAGCGACGACACGCCAATATTCTTCGACGAACCGATGAGGCCATCCCGTTCGATCGGAACGAGTGATCGCAGAGGCAACATTGCGCGGTCGGTGTCCGTATGCCAGTTACGGCTGGCGGTATGCACGAACTGCCATGGGCCAGCTTTGGCATCGGGGCCTGAGGTCAGGAACTTGCGGCGAGTGGGGTGAAAGTCGATGTTGAATTGAAAGCCGAAAACCGCGTCCGGAACCATCGAACGCGCCCAGTGCGGGTTGCGATCTGCGGCACGAATATCCTGTTCCCTTAACATGTATAATGCTTCGAGCCTCAGTGCCTCGCGGATATATGGTTTCGGAGGTAAGCGGTCGGGAGTTCCGAACTCGTCTGTGAGTTCCATATACCGGAAGCTCTGTGGATAATCACCCACTCGATCATGCACTTTAGTTTGCAGATACAGAAGCAGCCCGAGTGAATGCCGCTTCGCGTCTTCAAACACAATGCGACGCTGGGCTGGTGTCATATCAACCAGGTTTTTTTGAGACGCATTCGACTCGGTAGCATCGAGTGCCTCGGCGACTCGTTTGGGAAAGTCGTAGATCGGATAGTCCTGGTTCGGCCAGTTGAGGAATGTCTTCTCTGTGCCAATTGGCAAGCCGTTGTGCCAGCGATCAACCAACCGACGATGGGTATAAATACACCATCCGCCGGGGGTATAAATACCCTCGGTCATCGCGGTATCAACAAACGGTGGAATCTTGTCGAGCCCGGAAAAATTGCGCGGGTCGTAGCCGACTGGCGGCTTGATGGTTGAATCACGTCCGGCCTCGCGCAGCACAACGCACCACGACAACGGGTTCATTTCATTGCGATTATCAGTCAGCGGCCCTTCCGGAGCACTTGGCTCACTGAATCGCGATTTTTCGTCAGGGCCTGCTGCATATTTCGCCCCGGATAACCTCACGACGTCGCCCCAGTCGGAGCAATCAATCGTCAGCTTCGCCTGCACTGTCAGGCGTTCCGCTGTAGCGGATTGATCTGCGGTGGAATCCAAAGGTTTTGCAAACTCGACTGCCCGAATGGCTCCATTCTGGACGTCAACACGAATCGGCTCCCATGGTCGCAGATAAGTAATGCGCCCAGTTTTTGCAGACTGAGAGGCTTTGTTGGATGGTTCATGCAGATACGGAGCGATCATCCGCTTGAAGATGTCGGCTGCCTCAGCGGGTTCGATTGTTTCCGTCCCGCACCAAGCGTTCCCCGGGTTGGTGAGGCCGTATTTCTCGGAGTTGCGCTGGCGGATTGCGCGAATGATTTCCAGGAACATTCCGGAGCGAGGGAAGTTCACACGCTTGCCGCGATACGTGGTCCATTCATCAATACAGCCGACGCCTTCAGCGCTGAACTGGCCGCCGAGCCATTCAATATCGTTGACCAGGACTATACGCGGCACTCCCAGTCGAGCTGCTTGAATCGCCGCGGCGACTCCCGCTTCATTACCGCCTACGACCAATAAGTCGCATTCGACTTGTTCAGCCGCAACTGCACCGCGACTGTAGAGAACTCCGCAGAGCAGCAATGCCGCAATCAATGTCAACTTCATCTTGTTCCTCGCCCCGTCAGCCACTTGGACCATTCATCTTCGGGCTATTAGACCTTAGAACGTGCGGTACTCAACCGACTCGGTCTCCGCTCTCTGTGGATCCCTCTCGAAAGGTGTCGTTCCATGAGGACATCGTTGCGACGATTTATGGTGATTGCCTGGGCTGGCCTCGCGTGCTGCCTGATCGCGGCGGGAGTGATGCTGGCGGACAGTCCCAAAACGGGAACGCCGCCGGTCGCGGAAGCCTTTGGCGGCTGGGAGCCGGCGTCACCTCGAGACGAGATCCGTCCGAACTTCGTTTTTGAACCTCAAGGAGGGCCGCAACGTGACGGCGCGCTCGTCATCACGGCTCATGATTCGGTGGGGGATCAGGGCCATTTCCGGAAGTCATTCCCGGTGCAAGGTGGCAAGTTCTATCAGTTTCGAGCCGTGCGGAAGGCTGAGCGCGTCGACGTTCCGCGACGAAGTGTGATCGCTCGTATTGTCTGGAAGGATGAGCAAGGTAAGCCAGTGTTGGCGGACGTTCCCGCCGGCCGCGAGCAGGAAGGCGGATTTGTTCCTCAGGCCGAGCCCGAGCATCCGCTGGATGGAGCAACTGACGCTCAGGGATGGACTCTGGTGACGGGGCTCTATCGGGCTCCGAGCAAAGCCCGGCAGGCGATTGTTGAGCTGCATTTGCAATGGGCGCCGTTGGGGCAAGTTTCCTGGAGTGGCATCCAACTCAAAGAGGCGGCCGCCCCGCCGAGTCGCAAGGTCCGCCTGGCGACCGTGCATTACATGCCCTCTGGAAAATCGCCTCGAACAAACTGCGAAGAATGCGCGCCATTCATCGCCGATGCTGCGAAGCAGAAAGCGGACCTCGTGGTGCTGGGAGAAACTGTTCCGTACGTTCGGCTGGGCAAGAAACCTCACGAGACGGCTGAGCCCGTTCCGGGGCCGACAACTTCGTACTTCGGCGAGGTTGCTCAGCAGCATCGAGTGCACATTGCGCTGAGCCTTTACGAGCGAGAGAGCAGCATTGTCTACAATACCGCTGTTCTGCTCGGGCCGGACGGCAAGCTGATTGGCAAGTATCGCAAGGTTTGTCTGCCACAGGCGGAGGTGGAATGGGGTGTCACACCAGGGCATGAGTACCCGGTCTTTGATACTCAGATTGGAAAAGTCGGAATGATGGTCTGTTACGACGGTTTCTACCCCGAAGTTGCTCGCGAATTGACCAACCGCGGCGCCGAAATCATCGCTTGGCCGGTCTGGGGGTGCAGTCCTCTGCTGGCTCAGGCTCGTGCGTGTGAGAATCATGTGTATGTCGTCAGCAGCACCTATAACGACATCAAGAACAACTGGATGTTGTCGGCTGTCTATGATCATTCCGGCAAAGCGATTGCCAAGGCCGAGCAATGGGGCGACGTTGCCATCGCCGAAGTGGATCTCAGTCAGCGGCACTTCTGGCGGAACAACATGGGCGATTTCCGTTCAATGGTTCAGCGCCATCGGCCCCTCTGGCAGGATACGCCAAGCGAGAGCGGAGCGGTTTCCAGTGACAGTCAGGCACCAAAAACCCGGTCGAACGAAAAGACTCCTCGCGAAAGCATCGCGAACGAACCTGCGAAGTCAGAGACTGCGAAGTCTGGCATGAAGACCGTGGCGATCCTGTTGTTCAAGGGCGTGGAACTGATGGATTTCGCCGGTCCCGCTGAAGTCTTCATCGTGGCCGAGCGCGGTCGGGCTTTCCGGGTTGTCACCGTGGCAGAGAGCGCATCACCGCTGAAGACGATGGGCGGCGTGACGGTAACCCCCGACTACAGCTTCGGGAACGCTCCTCCCGCTGACATCGTCGTTGTGCCTGGTGGCAATACGAGCGCGCTGGATCAGGCGGCTCGTGACTGGCTGAAAGGGGCGAGCAACAAAGCCGAGATTACGATGTCGGTTTGCTACGGAGCTTTGGTTCTCGCGGACCTTGGCTTGCTGAACGGCATCGACGCGACGACTCATCATTGGGCTCTGGATGAGCTCAAGCAGATTGCTCCAACTTGCAACGTCGTCACGGATAAACGGTTCGTGGATAGCGGTCGGATCATCACAACGGCGGGCGTGACTGCCGGCATCGACGGTGCGTTGAGAATTGTCGAACGCACCCACGGTCCCGCTGCGGCCAAGTGGACTGCCCAAGAATGGATGGAGCACCACCAGCGGTGAGTCAGCATGGCTGTGCTCAGTTCGGGCGCCGACCGACGTGACTCAGCCCTGCTGCCCAAACCTTCCAAACTTCACCAGCGGAATTTCTTACCAGAAGCTCAAGGGAGAGCTTGACGGTGTCGTGACCTTGGGATAAATAGCACCGCATTGGTCGTGATTAGTTCTAAAGCCGAGGAGAGTAGCGAACCGATGAGAATGTCACGAAAGTCGGATTATGCTCTCCGTGCTCTCTTTGACTTAGCAGAGAGATACGGGCAAGGGCCGATCTCGATTCGTGAGATTGCAGAGCGGAATGACATTCCTCGACGGTTTCTTGAGCAGATCATGATCGAACTCAAGAACGCCGGCTGGGTGGTGAGTATTCCGGGGAGAGATGGTGGTTTCAAGCTGTCGGTCGCTCCAGATGAACTCACGATGGGCAAAGTAGTTAGGTTGTTTGACGGACTACTGGCTCCTATCGGTTGTGTGTCCGTAAGTGCGTATGAGCCCTGCAGCCAGGAGCGAACCTGTCGCTTCCGGCGCGTGCTCTTGGAGATTCGAAACTACACAACTCGCTTGATGGATAAGGCGACGTTGGCGTCTGTGCTGCTGGGTAAGCCTGTTCTCAGGGAAGAGGTTTTCGAGGCGGCGTTTATTTCGGGAGAGGGCATCTAGTCCCTCTCTTTTTTGAGGTCTAAATAATCACCACCTAAGTAGTGTGTATTTCGGAGGATGCGATGGCTGGTTTGAAGGGATTTGGGGTTTGCTCGTTGGCAGTGCTGCTCGTGTCCTTGGTTGGCTGTGGGGCGGAGTCCCCTGCTGGCAAACCGGAAGCGGGTGCCGCATCGGCTTCAGCGGGTGCGAAGAACTACGAGCTCTTGAACGTCTCTTACGACCCGACTCGCGAACTCTGGAAGGATCTCAATGGTGCCTTCGCCGCGCAGTACCAAAAGGATTCGGGCAACACGGTCGAGATCAAGCAGTCGCATGGTGGTTCGTCGAGCCAGGCTCGGGCGGTGATTGACGGTTTGGAGGCAGACGTTGTGACCTTGGCCATGTGGCAGGACACGGAGGCCATCAGCAAGAAGGGGCTCATCAAGGAAGGCTGGGAAGAGCGGCTGCCGAATCGATCGCTGCCCTACTCGTCGACGATCGTCTTCGTCGTCCGCAAAGGAAACCCCAAGGGGATCAAGGAGTGGACTGACCTGGTTAAGGCCGACGTGCAGGTCATTACTCCGAATCCCAAAACCTCAGGTAATGGCAAGTTGAGCTTTCTTGCTGCCTGGGGATCGGTCGTGCTGAATGGTGGTAGCGAGGCTGACGCGCAGACCTTCGTCAAAAAGCTCTACCTGAATGTGCCGGTACTGGATACCGGGGCTCGCGGATCGACTACCACGTTCGCTCAAAAGGGAATCGGCGACGTGCATCTCGGGTGGGAGAACGAAGCCCGTCTGGAAGTTAAGGAAGCCAATGGCGACTTGGAAATTGTATATCCCAAACAAAGCATCCTGGCTGAGCCACACATCGCTGTTGTGGATAGCAACGTGGATCGCAAGGGCACGCGAGAAGCTTCTGAGTCCTATTTGAAGTTTCTCTATACCGACGCGGGTCAGGAAATCATTGCCAAGCACTTTTACCGCCCTGCAGACGAAGCGATTTTGAAGAAGCACGCCGAAGCGTTTCCGCAAATTGACTTGTTCCCGATTACTAAAATTGCCGCCGGCTGGGACGAAGCTCAGAAGAAGTTCTTCGCTGAAGGCGCGTTGTTCGATGCCATCTACCAGCCGAGTGGCAAGTAAATGATTTCTGCGTATTCATCCCTGTCCGGCAAGGATCGCCGAACGCTTCCGAAGTCCAAGATCATGGTGTCGCCGTTGTCACATGCTAATCGATCCTTCGGACGCTCGTCGCGCGCAGAGGGATTTGCTGGATCGGCAAATCCTGAGGGCTCCGGCAATGGTGTCTGGTGGGACGATGTTCTTGGCCAGGCGGAGCTGGCGAGTGATGAACTCGATACTGCTGCCGAAGGTGATATCAAGGCAGAATCAGATGTCAGCCCGGCTATCGAACCGTCCGTGCGTCCTCTGAGTGTTGAAGATGAATTGTTAGCTGATCTTGATGAGGCCTTGGGCGCCGATGATCCTGGGTCTGCAGTGCAATCGGAACTCGAATCCAACGCCGATGATACGGCTTCCGATGGTGGTTCTGCTCTCGAGCCGACGGGTACTGAGGCCGCGGCGAATGTGTCGGTCTTGGATATTGCTTCCGAAGACCAGCTTTTATTGGATGCAACTCCGGTTCATGGCGCATCTGAAGCTGCTCTTGAATTCATTCCGGGCAACACGGATGTTGCAAAATCCACTGAGCCCCTTGAGGTTCCCGAGACATCTGGGCTGAGTGGACTTGGCGCGCCGGCACCGGTTGTTTCACAACCGGTCGCCGGTGTGCCATCGCGCGAACCGCAACCGGTAGCTGCTCCATTAGCGGGACCAGTTGTATTACCTTTCGCGCCTCCGTTCGTCGGTCAGGGGGGGCTGCCTTTTGTGCCGGCACCTCATCCACCTGCAGCGTCAATTGAGGCTGCCGATATAAGTCTACGAAATCAGTTAATCGCCTTGCTGTCCAGTGCTGGGATGCCTGCGCTGCGAAACGTTGATGTGTTTGTAGAACGCGGTGTGATTTCGATTCGAGCAGTGGTTTCGAATCCGGTGCTCTTTCCGGCGCCGAGAACATCTACATTCGCTCCTGCGCCTTTTCCAATTCCGACTTCGGCCGGACTGCCCGTACCTGCGCCAATTCTTCATCCTGCGGCATTTGGTCCGCCTCAGGGTTGGGTGGTGCCTGGTATACCGGGACTGGCTCCTGTGCCAGCGCCCATTGTTGCCCATATGAGTGCCGACCAGGCCGCCGCAAAACCTCAGCCTCCACAGAATGAAATCCCTGTCCATCTACCTGACCCCTCGCTTTACCAGAGGGGCGACGGATCTGATGAAATCAGTCCTGCGAGTTTGGATGGTAATACAAATCTGGATCTGTCCGCGGAAACTGATGAGGCAATTCGGGACCGTATTGTTGCGAGTCTAGTTGCTACCAG
Source organism: uncultured Planctomycetaceae bacterium (assembly GCA_964386705.1). GTDB lineage: Bacteria > Planctomycetota > Planctomycetia > Planctomycetales > Planctomycetaceae > AM-0621. The sequence goes on along the minus strand of CAYLTY010000127.1, from coordinate 8,640 downwards.
TATTCCTGCGTTGTCCGAACTTCAAGTGACCGTTGAGGGTCAGTCAGTGACGCTGGAAGGTGTCGTTACCAGTCAGTACGAGCGTCAGATGGTACTGCAAATGGTGAAGCGTGAGTGTGACGCCTGGCACGTTCGCAATGGTATTAATGTTGTCCCTCCCAGGGCGATACGTTTCTCAATTACGGAATTCGCGAAGGATCTCTGGTCTGCTTATCGTGTTGAATTGTCTGTAATTGCCTGCTTGCTAATTGCCATTCTTAGTGTTATCGTGCCGTGGCCCAAATGGGCCCCCGCGACGACCTATCAGGTTGCTGTGTCAGCGACGCTTGGTCAGGAGCCGATGACAGGGGCCGTGATATCCCTGCACCCGGATGGCTGGTCGTTGCCGGATGAGGCAGTTCCGACCGGTCGAGTTGGCGCTGATGGAAAAGTAGTATTTACAACATTCGCAGATCGCGATGGTGTCCCCGCTGGCGAATATAGTGTGACGGCGAGCTGGAATAAGCTCGTGACACTGCCTGGCGGAGATTCGGTCAGAGGGCCGAATGTTGTGCCTGCCGTTTACGGTGATCCTGCAACTTCGCCGTTAAAGATAAAAATCGAAAGTAGCACCAAGGAACTGCCTCCGCTGGAGTTTCCTAAGAAGTGATGAATCTTGGCGCGGAGTTGATGAACTGAGTGTAGTCGGCGGGATAAGAATTCGCCTGCCCTAATAATATGCCATGTTGCGTCTCATGGCGAGTTGTTAACTTTTCGAAAGGGATCTGTGATGCAAGTGTTTCGTTCGCCTCGTTTGCAGGCCAAGTCGTCTCGTGAAGGATTCACGTTGATTGAACTGCTGGTTGTTATTGCAATTATCGCCGTGTTGGCTGGCTTGTTGCTGCCAGCGGTGCAGTCGGCTCGCGAGTCGGCCCGCCGCGCTCAGTGCATCAACAATCAGAAGCAGATCGGCATCGCGATCCACTCTTTCCATGATTCCAAGGGGCATCTGCCGAGCAGCGTCCGTCCGGGTGCCACTTCCACCGTGCGTGAAGGCGTCTTTATCCGGTTGTTGCCGTACCTGGATCAGAAGTCGCTCTACGACCAGTACGACAACTCCGTGACGTGGAGTAACTCTGTAAATCTGCCCGTTAGCAGCACCCGAATCAAGACCTACGAGTGCCCGAGTTCTCCGAAGCAGGGCAACCAGTTGGACCACGCTCCTGACCTCAACGGCACGGCTGCGGGGTCTTACAGCGGAGCCACGAACTGGGAGGGGATTGTGGCCGTGGGTGACTATGGTGCGTCTCTGGGTGTTGATAATCGTCTGACGGATACCTCGTATATCACTAACAAGGTGATCGCGAGTGACACAGCGACGTCGGGTGGAACTGCGGGTGGCGTGAACACATTGACCAACGGCTTGCTGCCGAAGAACTCAAAGATCAACTTCTCAGAAGTGACCGACGGTTTGACGAACACGATCGCTATTCTGGAGTCTGCTGGCCGGCCGTTCGTCTGGCGTCGCGGAGTTCGCGTTAGTGAGGATCTCAAGACCGATCACGTCAATGGTGGCGGTTGGGCTCGTCCTGCAAGTGATATTCTGTTTGCCGGATCGACCAAGGACGGTGTTACGATTCCTGCTACGACCTACGCGACAGCTTCAGTGGGTAAGACTAACGGCTTTAATCACGCTGGCGAGGCTTATACAACTCCGGGTAATGGTTACACGGTTTCCGGTTACGGAACCGAGGGTTCAAGCCAGCCTTATGGTTTCCACAACGGCGGATTCACAGTGCTTCTCGGTGATGGGTCCTCACGCTTTATCTCCGAAGATATTGCGTTCAACGTGTTCGCTGCGTTGATTACTCGCGCTGATGCCGGCAAAGAAGTCAAGATCGGCGACTACTAAGCTGTTGTGTTCCCCTTTTCCGATCGCTGACCCGTCCACGGGAGGCTCTGAATGCCACGACGAAAGTCATTGTCTGTGTTACCCGGTTTTCGACTGAGCTTGAGCTATACAATCACATGGCTAGCTCTTTTACTCCTGCTGCCGCTGGCGGCCTGCTTGATGAAAGCCGGTTCGCTGAGCGGCGAGGAGTTCTGGAAAACTGTTTGGACTGAACGAACTCGAGCAGCGTATCTGTTGACCTTTGGGGTCTCGCTGGCTGCTGCTGTCATTGATACGCTGCTGGGGTTGCTTCTCGCCTGGGTGCTCGTACGGTACGAGTTCTACGGGCGGCGTTTGATGGATTCTCTGATTGACCTGCCATTTGCATTGCCTACCGCGGTTGCAGGTCTGGTGTATTCAAATCTGTATGTGAAGAATGGTTGGCTGGGCCAGTTTTTGGTGCCGCTGGGCATTCAAGGCGCCTACAGCCGATTGGCAATTGTGTTGGTGTTGTCATTTATCGGCCTCCCCTTCGTTGTCCGTACCGTGCAGCCTGTGCTGGAAACAATTGATGCGGACATCGAAGAAGCGGCCGCTTGCCTCGGCGCGACTCGCTGGCAGACTTTTTATCGCGTGATCCTACCCGCACTCTATCCGGCATTACTCACTGGTTTCACGCTGACGTTCGCCCGGGCGCTGGGTGAATACGGCTCGGTGGTCTTCGTGTCTGGCAATATGCCGTTCAAGACGGAGATTGCACCGGTGTTGATCGTCGCTCGGCTGGAGGAATTTGCTTATGCGGAAGCTACGGCAATAGCTGTGGTACTGCTGGCGATTTCGTTCGTGTTGTTAGGCGTGATCAATTTTCTTGAACGCTGGAATCAGCAACGCAGTACGTAACGGTTCTGCTCCGGTTGTCGCGTAGTGTCGTAGTTCGTCTGTATTGCTGATAAAAGTCGATCGTTGGGAATTGTCGATATGATGCCACAGAAGTCAACTGTCGCCAGTTCAACCGCCAGGCATGCAGCCAGTCGCGAGGATCCCGTCTGGGTGCGAGTTCTGTTGGTCGGGCTGGCGTTTCTGGTGATTGGAGTGCTGATTGTTATTCCGGTTGCGAATGTTTTCTATCAGGCATTCCGCGGTGGAGCGGGCGTTTACTGGAAGAATCTGGTATCGGATCCGGACACTCGGCATTCGATCTTCCTGACGCTGACGGTGGCTCCAGTGGCTGTCGCCTTGAATGTCGTGTTTGGAGTTGCTGCGGCGTGGCTGATTACGCGTTTCAAATTTCCGGGACGTACATTTCTCACAACGTTACTGGATCTGCCATTTGCAATTTCGCCGGTGGTGGCCGGCTTGATGTTTATGTTGATGTTCGGTCTGCAGGGGTACATGGGGCCGTGGCTTAGAGATCATGGAATCAAGATCGTATTTGCATATCCAGGACTCGTGCTTGTGACAGCGTTTGTGACGATGCCTTTCATTGCCCGGGAGCTGATTCCCGTAATGGACGCGATTGGTTCTGATGAGGAGATCGCGGCTGTGAGTCTGGGGGCCAATGGCTGGCAGACGTTCTGGCGAATTACAGTTCCCAATATCAAATGGGGTTTGCTGTACGGTGTGATTCTTTGCAATGCCAGAGCGATGGGTGAATTTGGAGCAGTGCATGTTGTGTCGGGGCATATCAGCGGTCAGACGGACACGATGCCGCTGCGCGTCGAGAAGCTGTTTCAGGAATATAACAATCCCGGTTCGTTTGCTGTGGCTTCGGTGCTGACCGCCCTCGCGATTGTGACACTGTTTTTGAAAATCTGGCTGGAGCATAAGACGTCGCACGAGTTGGCCGAGGCTCGCGATGTTGGTGTGATTTGATCGCCGGAAGGCGTTTGATTTGTTTCCCTTGTCCCAAATAAGTGATTGTGATGAGCCGGAGAAGCTTGCAGAACATTGCGATTGTGTTGCTGATCGCTGTCGTCTGGCCGGTGGCACGACGGATTCAGCAGCGTTTTGCGAATGAGTCTGCGCCGGCAGCAGTTGAATCGCGAACTGCTGGCCGAGAGATAGCTCTGCTTAACGTGTCCTACGATCCAACGCGAGAACTGTGGCAGGCTCTAAACGCTAAGTTTGTCCCAAAGTACGAGTCGGAGATGGGCGTCAAGTTGACTATCAAGCAATCTCACGCAGCATCCGGAAGTCAGGCTCGAGCGATTGCGGACGGACTGGAAGCCGATGTGGCGACGCTGTCTTTGTGGCCTGACCTGGATTTGCTGCGCAAGAAAGAGTTGATTAAGGCCGGCTGGGAGGATGAGTTTCCCAACGGTTCAGTGCCGTATTTTTCTACGGTGGTGTTTGTGGTGCGGAAAGGGAATCCTAAGGGAATTCATGAATGGGCGGATCTCGGCAAGCCCGACACCAGTATTATCACTCCAAGCCCGAAGACATCGGGAAACGGTCGACTCGCATTGCTGGGAGCTTGGGGGAGTGTCGTGCTGCAAGGCGGTTCTGAGGAAAACGCGCGCGAGTTTGTAACGCGCATCTACCGCAATGTGCCCGTGCTGGATACCGGGGCTCGTGGTGCAACCGTCACGTTCTCGCAGAAGGGACTTGGCGACGTGCATCTTGCTGTGGAGAGTGAGGCTCGGCTGGAAGTTCGCGAGTCGAACGGCGAACTGGAGCTGGTCTATCCGACGAAAAGTATTCGGCACGATCCTCCCGTTGCGATTGTCGACGCTGTCGTCGAGCGTCGAGGAACACAGGATGTCGCTAAGAGTTACCTCGACTACCTGTATACTCCTGAGGGGCAAGCCGTAATCGCTGAACACGACTTTCGACCGCTTGATGCTGAGGTGCTGACTAAGTTTGCGGATCGCTTCCCGAAAGTGGAGCTGTTCACTGTTGAAGATATTGGCCCGAATTGGGATGCCGTGCAGAAGAAATTCTTTGCGGAAGGCGCGTTGTTCGATTCGGTCTATCAGGAAATTCATCGTTCCGAGTCAGCGAAATGAGTCTTGAGCGACGGAGCTGGGAGGCTCTGTCAGAGAGAATTTGTAATAGGAAGCTGTTATGAGTATTTCCGTCAAAGCTATCACGAAGCGCTTCGGTAAGTTCACCGCGCTGGACAATGTGAGCCTTGAGGTGCCTAATGGCCAGTTGACTGCGCTGCTGGGACCATCCGGTTCAGGCAAAACCACTCTGCTGCGGATTATTGCTGGCTTGGAAACGCCTGATGATGGCACGGTGATGAGCTACGATCAGGACGTGACTGGTAGCTCACCGCAGGATCGCCAGGTGGGCTTTGTCTTTCAGCACTATGCCCTCTTTCGTCATATGTCTGTGTTCGACAATGTGGCCTTCGGCATGCAGGTACGAAAGAAGCCGAAGGACGAGGTTCGTGACCGAGTGATGGAGTTGTTGCGGCTTGTTCGCCTGGAAGGTCTGGAACGCCGCTTTCCGTCCCAACTGTCCGGTGGTCAGCGGCAACGTGTGGCGCTGGCTCGCGCGTTGGCCGTGCAACCCAAAGTTCTGTTACTTGATGAGCCGTTTGGAGCATTAGATGCGAAGGTGCGGCAGGAACTGCGGCAGTGGCTACGTCGGCTGCACGACGAAATTCATCTGACCAGCGTGTTTGTGACCCATGACCAGGAAGAGGCGTTTGAAGTCGCTGATCAGGTCGTCGTGATGCGCGGTGGGCAAATTGAGCAGGCGGGTACTCCGCAGCAGGTCTTCGAACACCCGGCGAATCCGTTTGTGATGGACTTCCTGGGGCAGGTGAATGTGTTCCACGGCCGCGTGGAAGACGGCCGCGCCGTTGTTGGTGGTCTTGAGTTCGCTTATCCGGATTATAAAGGTGTTGAATCTCGCAACGCGTCGGTTTATGTACGTCCGCACGAGCTGGACCTCGACAATGTACCGTTTGCGACAACTCACTTGCGGGCTCGAATTCTGCATATCAATCCGATGGGCTCGATGGCACGCGTGCAATTGCAGGCTGAAGAACTGGACTTCCTGCTGCATGTCGATGTGAGCCACGAGCGGTGCCGCGAGTTAATGCTGGCTCCGGAGAGCAAAGTCTATGTGGCGCCAAAACGGCTGAGAGTTTTCATTCCCGATTTTTCAATCTAGAGCCGCGGTTGGTGCGCGGGCCGATCGTGGCGCACCCTGCACTGCCCTTGAGGAACCATGTCTGTCGCTTCCCTGCAATCAATTCCTTCGTTTGTTCGCGTTAGTAAGAGGCCCAAGATGCCCGAGACACAAGATAAACAAAACAGCGGAGCAGGTTCATTGCTCGCGTCGCAGTCCGAATCACTCAGTGTCATTCAAGATGCACTGAAAGGACTGCAATACGGCCAGGTCACTGTCGTGGTACAGGACGGCATCGTGGTGCAGGTTGAACGGACAGAGAAGCATCGGCTGCACGCTCGTCGCAGTTAAGAATGCGGGCGGAACTGGAGATACGTTGTATCTCAGCGTCCGCTCCGCGTCGTTAGCGAATATGTAATACGCGCGATTGATACTGGCTCGCGGTACGCGTTGATTACCGCCGCAGCTCGCGTGAGAAAACTCGGAATCCGCAGGAAAGGAGACTCGCATGTCGAACTGGTATAAAGACAACTCGCTGTCTATTGGTCGCACGCCGCTGGTGGAACTCAATCGCGTTAAAGACGGCGCGCCTGCGACGATCCTCGCGAAGGTTGAGGGGCGCAATCCTGCCTACTCCGTGAAGTGCCGCATTGGCGCGGCGATGATTTGGGATGCGGAACAGCGTGGTTTGCTCGGTCCCGGTAAGGAGCTGGTGGAGCCGACGAGTGGCAATACGGGCATCGCCCTGGCCTTCGTGGCTGCTGCCCGCCGAATTCCGTTGACGCTGACAATGCCGGAAACGATGAGTTTGGAGCGTCGCAAGCTGCTGGTGGCCTACGGGGCGAAACTCGTGTTAACCGAAGGGCCGCGCGGCATGGGTGGGGCGATTGCCAAGGCTGAGGAGATCGTGGCGTCAGATCCTGAAAAGTATGTCTTGCTGCAGCAGTTCAAGAATCCGGCCAACCCGGCAATCCATGAGAAGACAACTGGCCCGGAGATCTGGAACGATACCGACGGGGCCATCGACATTCTGATTTCGGGCGTGGGCACCGGCGGCACGATTACGGGTGTCTCGCGCTACATCAAGAAGGAAAAGGGCAAGGCGATCCGGTCGGTGGCTGTGGAGCCTACCAACAGCCCCGTGCTGACTCAGCAGCGCAGCGGGCAGCCACTGAAGCCGGCTCCGCACAAGATTCAGGGCATCGGAGCCGGCTTTATCCCCGGCGTGCTGGACCTTTCCTTGGTCGATGACGTGGAGCAAGTCACAAACGAAGAGGCGATTGAGTATGCTCGACGGCTGACGTTGGAAGAGGGCATTCTCGCGGGAATCTCTTGTGGAGCAGCGGCGGCCGTGGCCGTGCGTGTTGCGAAGCGTCCGGAGAATGCCGGTAAGACGATCGTCGTGGTGCTGCCGGACTCGGGCGAACGCTATCTGAGTTCGGTGCTGTTTGAAGGTGTGTTTGACGCGGAAGGACGCGCTCGATGACTTCATTTTCGACGGATGATTCCGCTCTGCCGAGTGATTGGCATGGCACAATCAAGTCCATCGTGGCGGAACTCCGGGTGTTGCGGGAAGCGTCGCTGGCGGCGCGCGAACGCGTCGGTCGACCGGCCAAGCTACCGTCACGCAAGACGCTAACCGGAGTTGTTGAGGGCCTCTGCGCTGCCATGTTCCCGAACCGTCTCGGTGCACGTGAACTGGCTCGCGAGAGTGCCGACTACTTTGTTGGCCACACGCTGGATGTGACGCTGCGCGATCTGGTCGAGCAGGTGCATCGTGAGCTGTACTTCATTTGCGAAGGTGAAGTCGAGAACGACGAGCAGCGACGACAGGCCGCAGCGATTGTCTGTCAGTTCGCCAGCAAGCTTCCGGATGTCCGCGCGCTCCTGGAAAGCGACATTCAAGCCGCCTATGAAGGCGACCCGGCCGCTCGCAGTCAGGACGAGGTGCTGGCCTGTTATCCAGGGATCATGGCGATTGCGCATCATCGACTGGCTCATGTCCTGTACGGGCTGGGCGCGAAGCTGGTAGCGCGCATCATTGCTGAGATTGCTCATTCCGTGACTGGTATTGATATCCATCCCGGTGCGCAGATCAGCGGCAGCTTCTTCATTGACCACGGCACCGGCGTGGTGATTGGCGAGACAGCGATCATCGGCACTCGAGTACGCCTCTACCAGGCTGTGACGCTGGGCGCGAAGCGATTCCCGACCGACGAAACGGGCGCGCTCGTGAAAGGCAACGCGCGGCATCCGATCGTCGAGGACGATGTCGTGATTTATGCCGGAGCCACCATTCTTGGCCGGGTGACGATCGGTCAAGGCTCAGTCATTGGCGGCAACGTCTGGCTGACGCGCAGCGTGCCCGCGGGCAGCAACATCTCGCAGGCCAAGGTGCGCAGCGAGGATTTTGACGGGGGATCTGGTATTTGAGGGGCGAGACAGATGGCGTTGGGAGGTGGCAGTGGGTTGTGGCGCAATTCGAGCGGCTCAGAGCTGCTAATCATTGCTTGTCAATCTAACGATCTTTAGAGTGTCGAAGCTTCGATTGCTCCCGCCTCCCCGCTTATCCTCAATGTCGAGTGTCGCAATGTCACTCAAGAGACCCGCGCCTTCAAAACTTGAACCATCGGCAGTGACTTGCCCCCAATTTTAGTTCCAGGGTTTATGAGAGTTCGGGTTGGGTAAGA
>CAYLTY010000126.1:0-23248 GCA_964386705.1 uncultured Planctomycetaceae bacterium | reverse complement strand
CTTACCCAACCCGAACTCTCATAAACCCTGGAACTAAAATTGGGGGCAAGTCACGAGCGGTTGCGAAAGAACAGACTCGTTGCTTTCAAATGATCTTTGGCATTATCGATTGAGAGCTGAGTTGATGTTCCATCAGGCAGTAATACTCGAGACCACAATCCCACAAGCACGTTCGGATCTTCGTGAACTCGATCATTCAACACTACCACAACCCCGACTTCGGTATCGGTCTTGATATCGAAAGCATCTCTAACTGTATAAACACTAGATTGACCAAAAGAGGGTGCCATTGACCTCACCTCCGATCTCGCAGGGTGGCTCCCGTTTCAATCATAATAGCTACTCGGGCGACTGAGCCGTGAGAAGCACTTTGATCACGCCAAGTCAGAGTCGTTGTGGTGCTGGGCAAGTTGCGCCAATCGCTGATTTCAACAGATCTCAATGTTATTGAGCGACTGTTCATTTAACGGCAAGCAGCCTTCGCTGTGTCTCTGCCGATAAAAAAGGTTTATACGATTGGCCTTGAGAAACCGCTCTCGATCTGTTGGACGCATTCTCAGTTAGTAGTTAGCCGCGCCTGAAATCGAGCAGGCCGCAAGCCTTCAATTCTTTGACGATATTTAGGCTATCTGCAGTCGCTTTGTTTCTTATCAAATCAAGAGCATTCTCACTTCCGTTTTCCAGTAGTGCGAGAGATTCCTCTTGCCGGTTCAGTTCGCGCTGAACGGCAGGATACATAAGTATTGTTTTTTCAAACCCCGCGTCTTCGTTGTCAGCTTCGCCACACAAACGCTGCGCGATATGATCAACGGCCTCCTGGACATTTAAAGACGCATACTCGGCATCGCGCGCTAGATTGCTCCTGCAGCATTTCAAGGCATAGTAGATTGCTACGGATGCATTTTCTGCGAGAGGATTGAGAGGATTCCAAGGCGATTCATCGCCTGGGGCCTGGCTAGCAAACTGCTCAATATCGCGAAATGATCGTTCTGGTTCGATTTCAATCCACGCAGCATCCAGCAAATGTCGGACAAGGTCGAATTTGGGTAGTTCAATCTGTTCGCAACAATATCGATAAACCTCAAAGAGAACTTCAGCGCAGCTTAAGGCGAAGATCCGGGCCGCGGGCGGCGGAAGACGTTCGAGCCGCGCCGTAACTTCTCCTGGCATCAACCAATTCATGACAGCCTCTCTGACGAGCGGTGCAGAGCGTCTTCGATAGACCGCCAGTGGCTCGCTTAGTTACACGTCGTGATGTGCAATACCTCTGCCGTCGGAACTAATTCTTCCGATTACGGCATCCTGCGCGCCGAAAGGAAATAGAGCGCCTTTCAGACCCACCCACATTCCATAATACGAACCCATAATGGACGCACTCCGTAAATGTGAATTCCTCGGTTGCGTCCCCGCAATCCGAAACGGAACTGCTAGCGCAGTTCGTGAATGAGCCACGGAGTGCTCACCACAACCTGCGAGCCAATCTTGTCGGCTCATTCACTAACCATGTTTGTTTCTGCCCGTTCCCAAACGATTGACCCCGTTGGTTGCTCGTCGTTCAAGTATGCCGTGACCCCACTCGCCAGCACCTCTCGATCTTTGACTCGGTCCAGCATGCACTTGCGACAAACTCTCTCAGGAGCACCGTAAATCATACACGAAGTCCATTCAGTTGGATTATTTGGTTGCAGAAGAACGAATGATTCATTTCGTGATTCCAAGAGCCAGAGAATCCAAGCGGGTGCCGACCCGTCTGTTGGAAATGCCTGAATAAAAAGCAAGCGAGGATAATAGTGTAGATCTTCATTAGTTCCCGGTTGTGATGAAAGAAAGAAATCAAATGGTCCTGTTTCTTGCTCGCAGCCTGCCATAGCGGCGTCGATGTCGTTAAAGCATTTAACTTCAACCGGCGTTGAACCGGTTGGGAATAATTTGAATCGTGCCATCGCGGTCTTCCTTGGTAGAGCACGCGTGTCCATCCGCTACTGGTAAAGAATCCAACACCATCGGGAAACGCAAACTACAGTTTCATGTCGTTGTCTAGTAGCTCCGGCACACCAGACCGACAGATAGGGCACGGGCCAACCTTATAGTTGATATGTAATACGGCTTCTTTGAGGCCTGACTTTAGCATCTCAGCGGCTGCGTGTCCCTCAACGTGTGTAAGTGCCGTTCGAGCAGATTTGCTCAATTCAGAAACCCTATCGGCGAAAACTTCAGCAGCATCTCCACCGGCTGCACCACTGACGAGAGGCTTCGTGTCATTGAAAATCCCGTGCGTTGGGGCTGAATCGCTAAGGCGAACTGGGAGATCTGGGTGTGCTTGCTGGATTCGAAGTGCGCTGATCGTATCTCGATGCCCAAATGCGCCTACCTCGTCGACCATCAGCCGTTGGAATGTTTCCGATTTTGACAGTTGGCTTCCTACTTGAGCGGCGCCGATCATGCCGACCGCTATTTGTGCGCCATTCTGCCAGTTGAGGCCATTTTCTGAAGCGTCGACCGCTCCCTTAACTCCGTTGATGACATTCCCGACGGTGTCCATCTTGTCCGCAATTCGAGCCACTTGTCCTAGTCTTCCGGCACTACCGGAGAGTCCGCCGGTTGCAGCCGCGGAGGCCGCATTCGTCGCGATGTCCGCGAAGAAGCGAGATTGTGCATAGTAGAGATCTGTGTTCGGGTCGACTTGCCAAACGTCTGGTGGATCATACTGCCCTAGAGTAACTGTGCTGGCGACGGTGTCGACGCTGGAGTTAACGACCGCCTTCGCGCCGGTCTTCAGGCCGCCGAAGAAGCCTTTCACGCCTTCCCAGTACGGATTCTCGAATTCAACCGGTGGCTTGGGCTGAGGGGTGGCTGGTGGTGGAGGAGGGGCAGGAGGAGTTGCTGGGTTCTCAGGACTAGGCACATCCAACCAGGTGATTGTTCCGCTGAGCGGCACGGGTCCGGTTGGTCGGCTGTTGGCGTAGTAGCTCAATGGCCTGTTGTCGGCATCCACGACGAACTGCCACGCGTAGGCGCTGCGCCGAGCCATTTTGAGCCCCAGCGCGGAGGCAACGATGCCATCCTCTGCTGTCACCAGGCCTAACGCGGTCGTCTTTTTCTGCTGAAGTTCGGCCAAAGCGGCGGTGTTCTCCGAGCCGAGCTTGGACGTTTCAAAGCCCAAGGCTTCGTTCAGTCGATCATGTTGGGCCTGACGAGTGAGGGGCGATGCTCCCGAAGCATTCGAACCGATTTGCCCGAGAACACCGTTCAAGTTCGTCAAGTAAGCGTTGGCAATAGAGTCGGCCTTGGTCTTGCCAGCGCTGATTGCCGAGTTGCCGAAGGTGTATTCGCCACTGAAGAAGTTGTCCTGAGCGTTCTTGACCTTGTCGGCGATGTTCTTGGTCAGGTCCTTGGCTGCGCCGGCTCGATTGTCTGCGTAGCTCTGGCCAGCGCCAGCGACCGCGTTCATCGAGTTCTGCATCGCGCCCGAGAGTGCGTTCAAACGCAGTTCTTCCTGATCGGCAATCTGGTCATCAAGCGTCTTGCGCTGATCCGAGTACTGGTCGAGGTAGCCCTGGAAAACAGCAGCGTCTCCATCAATCGCATTCTTCCAGGCTCCCATCGCCCCGGTGGTGTGGGCAGCGTGAGCGTTGGCCACAGCCGTCACATCGGCTCCGCCACCTGCAGCGGCCGCCACTTGAGCTGCAACCTGGTTGGCAATCGTGGTCGTTGTGCCGATCACAGCATTTGTGACCGCCTGTGTGAACGACGTTTCAAGCGCCGAGATATTCTTTTCACGCGTGTTGATAATTCCATTCAGCTGCTGGTCGAAAACTTTGCCAGCCGCCGCAATGGAATTCGCTCGGGTTTGCGCGGCGAGTGCGACGTCACCCTGCAGAGTGGTGAAGCGCGCGTTCGCGGACTGCTGATACGTCAAGAACTTGTCAGCTTCCTGCTTGCGGAAGTCGCGTACGTGACCGGCAACATTCTGCTTGTAAGTGGTCAGCGCTGAGTTGGCGGACTGCTGATAAGCCTCGAAGGCCGTGTTATGCGCCAGATCCAGAGCATTGGAGGCTGAATTGATCGAACCCATCATGCCCAGATAGGCGGTCATCGCACCGTCCGCAAAGTTCTGCGTGTAGTCGATGATATCGTGTTGAGCTAAACCGTAGGCGGCAAGAATCTGAGACTGCAAGCCGTTCTGGGCGTTCTGGGCAGAGACTCCATATGTATAAAGCGCGTTGATGACCGCCGTGTCGCGGGTGTTATCGTAGCCACGTTCCGCGCCCCAGAAACCAAGATAGGCATTGCCAACCGAGTCGGAGACGCCCGCTTCAGCTTCGCCGACGTTAATGAAGTAGTCTTTGGCAGCCTGATCGAGCGCCGCAGAGGAGGGCGGTGCCGGTATGGGCAGGCCATTCATCATCGCCGTCATCATCTGCATGTAGTAGGTCGTCATCACAGCCTGATGAGCGGCCTCAGCACTCTGGTAGGTGCTGTACTCGGAGTTGTAAGAGCCGTAGAGATTGGTGCCATACTGCGTGTTTCTGAACGTGCGGAAGATGTCAGCTTCGCCGCCGGGTCCATAAACGTCTTCCCAATATTGGACGTCCGCAGCCTTGATGTCACCTTCCAACTGCAGTTCGGCGGCATCCATCACGGAATCGTACATCAGGACGAAGCCGTCGATCTGAGTCTGAAGCGCTGCCTTGCGACCAGAGATTGCCGTCTGGAGTGTGGATCCGCCAATGTTATCAAGCCAATTCGAGAACCCATCAATGGCCGTGTCGACTGCACTGTCGTAGGCAGCTTTGGGACCGGTCATCGCGGAGTCATAGCCGCTCTTGGCCGTGTCGAGCGCGCCATCGAAGGTGTCTTCTTCGCTGTCCAGCGCACCATCCAAGGTCGTTCGCAGGCCATCGACCGCCGCAGAGTATGTTTGATAGTAGCCATCGACATCGTCTTCGAAATCATCGCGAGCAGTATCAACCGTGGTATCAAAGGCACCGTCCGACAGATTCACGGCACCATTATACTGAGCGCCGGGACCTCCGGGGGCATTGATGTCGGATTCAATACCGTCCAGTTCCGCCTGGATATTGTTCTGAAGATTGAAGGTCAACATCATCACAGTCGTCATCAAGCTCTGCTCTTGAGCCGCAAGGAAGTCTGTATGACTCTGCGACTCGATGACGCTTGATGGGTCGTATGTGACACCCGGATACAGAGCCAGGACTCCTGCCAAAGTGGCGTCGTTCGCCGCCATACTGCTGTTGAAGGTGGTCAGCACGCCGGTGGGACCAGTTCCTGAGCCGGAGACGTAAGTATTCCACAATCCCTGCTCGATTGAATCTGCAGCAGCCTGCTGGCTGGCGACGAATCCGTCAAAGGCCGAGTTGGCCAGTCCCGCAGCCGTGTCGAACGTGGCCTGCGCACCCGTGACCGCAGTGTCCAGAGTGGCCTGGAAACCAGCGACGGCGGTGTCAAAAGTGCCGTTCTCGCTGGTGATGTCACCCTCGAGTTGTGAATTGATTGTCGACTGAGTGCCCTCAAAAGCTGACCTGGCAGCATCGATCGCCGCGGTATGTGTTGCGTTTGCGGAGTCGAGATCGCCGTTCAATGTTGTTTCCAGGCCCTCAATTGCTGAATCCATCGCAGAATCAAGTGCATCCAGAGCCGTATCAATGGCGTCCAGATTCGCGTCGCGAGACGCTTGAGCCCCGCTCACATTCGATTCCAGGGCCGACTTGATTCCGTCCAGAGTTGAGTTCAAGCCGCTGATGGCACTGGCCACTCCGCTTTCAAATCCCGCCTTTGCGGCATCCACAGCCGCTGTCCTTGTAACGATGTCAGCTTGAGCATTCGCCAACTCCACACTGCCTGGCGGCGGGGTAGTAGCCGGTGGTGCCGTTGGTGGCGACGTTGGTGGCGACGTTGGTGGCATCGTTGGAGTGGTGGGGTCGGTCAAGACCCTGCGCTCCTCAAGTTTCTCAGTGCCGAATAGACCCGGCACAAGGCTTTGGCGTCGGCGGCGATGCGCCCCGAATTTCCGGCCAAACGAACTCTTCTGCTTGAACCTTTGAAGCCAGCCCGCGAAAACCATTCGTCGACTCCCTGAATCATGAAGAAACGGACAATCGCAACACCGAACAGACACGCTCAGCAATCAAACGTGGGAAAGGCACCCTGAACTGAGGCAAGACAATGCCCAGCAGAGACAAAGCCAGATCAACCAACGCAAATCAGGCACGCAGAAAAGCCGCTACGTGCTAAAGCAAGCTACGCCGCAAATACGGAGTGTCACTTTGAATGGCTGTTTCCATAGCAATGGACGAGCTCATTCACGATTGGCCTATCATACCATATGTGGCATCAATGTCAACTGTCTTAAGTGTACACTATCACTGAGTAAGTATCCTCATTCCGCGAATGGTCAGATTGCGGTGTGTTCGCCCAAGCCGAAGGGCTCGAGTGTGGCACACGCGGCTTCTCTACGTTCGAAGTGGAAAGAGCCCTGCAACGAGATTGCGGTCAGCGGAAGATTGCTGGCGGGCGGGGGTGGTGCCAGACTGCTGTGCTCGCTCAGTTTCCCGGACGCAGCTTCGAGGCCGCATCATGAGTCGTGTTTGGACGGACGAAGAACTGATTCGCTTCTGTCAGCAGGGGCCGTTTGACAATGTCAGCCCGGAACTGCTGGACGCGTTGCGGCATCGCTGGTTTGAAGCGCCCTCGTTGCGCGAAGCGGTCGAAGCATCGCCGCGCAAAGAATTCCTGCTGGAACGACTGGCACATGTCCCTGCTGCGGCTGAGCAGGATGCTCCCCGCAAGACTGTGTTGTGGGGCGTCGTCGCGGCGGTGTGCCTCATCATCGGTGTTGCGGTTGGGCAACGCGGACAGTGGCTGAACCGGCAGGCTGAGGTCGATCCGAAAGCTGAGAACACAGGCACGGCAGAGAACGTCGAAACGCCAGCAAGCAAGACTGACGAACCCGCCAAAGACATTGCGGAGACAGAGACTCAACAGACTCCAGCAACTGGCACCTCGGACGAGAAGATGACGTCGCCCGCGAAGCCAGACGACACTGCGGTTGCGGCAACGAAGCCGGAAACCAAACCCGCCGCACCCGTGGTGGCTCCGAATGAGATCTGGTCGGCGGCTTTGGATCTGCAGAAGGCACCGCTGTCGCCGGACGAAACCGTGTGGCAGCCGATCGCGTCCAGCAGTACGGACACCCTGCATCCGGACGTCTTTCGCAAGTGGTTTACGGCTTATCCGGGGCGGCCGTTCAACGTGGCCGAAGAGCGGATTGATACCCGCAGCTTCACGAACTTCGACGGCCAGTGCCGTCTGCGCGCTCCGTGGGTGAAGTCGTCCGTGCTGCGGATCACTCCGTACGATATCGACCGCTGGGCGATCTATCTGTGGCGCGGCAACTCGGGCGTGCGACTGTCGTTCTATCGACATCGCCAGCCGCAGTTGTGGGGTGCTCATCGCGTGATTCGGCCAGACGGCAACGCGGCCCCGGTCGTCGGTGAGTTTCTGACGAACGACTGCGCACGCTGGCAACTGACTCAGAATGGCACCTTTGAGATTCGCGTCGAAGACGGACTTCTGGTCCTCGCACGAGGCATCGTCCCGTTGCTGCGAGTTCCGTTTGATGGCCTGCCGGATGAAGTTGCGATCGATGGCAAACTGAAGTTCCGTGAGTTCAGCATGTATCGCGGCGAGCCCTTGCCGCGTCAGTTGGTCGAACGCTTCCAGCAGCATCCGGCACCGAATCGATTCGCATCGACGAAGCCAGCCGAACTGGAGTGGCGGGCCAAGCAACTGGAAGGCGTCGCGGTGCAGAAGACGCCGCCAACATCGGGCGGTGATGCTAGTGCCGTGGAACTCACTTCGGCCGCTGCTGTCAAAGAACCTGCTTGGGCATCGACGCCGCTGCCAATGCCCGGTCTTTCCGAAATCATCTTCAAAGTCGATCACGCGGAGCCGGGCACCGGCGTGTATCTCGGTCGAGCAGACGGCACGCCTCAAGATCGCTTCTGTTTCCTCTGGGACCCAACCGGCGGTCGGATGACCGCGTACCTGTCCGCTCCCTGGGAGAACAACCTCGTCGAAAAAGCGTTTGATGCGAACGTTGCGCCGCCTCCGTACGTGGGACCGTCCCAGTGGTATCGACTGGTCGCGGGCTATCACACGGTGACCGCGTGGGTCAGTCCAGACGGCGTGAGCTGGGGCTTCATTGGCGATCACCCGATGCCGACTGCTGGCGGACGCAATGCGTCGCTGGGCCTGTTCGTGCAACCGGGAGCTGACCGCCGCATTCGCCTCAGTCATCTTGAAGTTCGCGAACTGCCGATGGTCGCCTCGGTGGCAGCCGCCGATGTACGAACTCAAGTGAATCTGGAATTGCTCGAGCCGCTCGATGCTCGAGACCTCGGTTCGTGGTTGCAGGCGGTGGTGAGGTCACGTCCCAAAGGCGTCGGGTTTGAAGCGTGGCGACGCGCCTGCGCGGTTGAGTCGTTGCGGGCTGTGCCAAATCCTCTGCTGGGGCGAGCCCTGTTGAGCGGTCTGGTCGCTGAAGGATTGTTTGGAGATTTCGACGCGGTGGTTGGTCAGTCTAAACCGAAGACTGATGTAGCCGACGGCAAGTCACTGGATGAGCGGCTTGATCGCGATCTGCAACTGCTGATGGAAGCCGGCATGTTGCATAACTCTCATGAATACACCGCAGCGTTGCAGTTCGGTCAGTTGTGGCAGGCGGTTGTCGAGAAGCAATTAGTCACCAGCGATTCTCAGCAGGAGTTGGCGAAGCGGCCGCTCGTGACGGACCTCGCCATGACGGCGATGCTGGTCAATCCGCTATGGTTCAGCACGCCGATTCCGATTGTTCCCAATGACGCGTTGCGCCGCGAACTTGTGTCGCTCGTGCAGGCGGGGCGTGGGGCCGACGTCCGTACGCTGATTGATCACGTCACGTTCTTCACGACGTCCACTCACCCGCATCATTATTGGTGGAGCCACATTGATCCGCTCTACAACATCATTCAGTGGGCGGAACTCAGTTCGCATCGTGGACTTGATCCTGAGCTGCAAGCCAAGCGACTGACGTTGCCGCGCCGCTGGAAGGCGACACCTGCGCCGCTGCGGCATTCACTGGCTCAACCGCTGAGCAAAGAAGCCTACAACGTGATGGCTGAGTTCCAGGCGGCGATCTCGGGCAAGGCGTTCGCGGACGCCTGTCAGGTCATCGGATCGGCGGCTCAGGGGCATTTGCTGGGACTGTTGCCGGATGGACGTGACGACAGCGTGCTGGTCGCGTTTCCGAATGCCGTCGCACTGGCGATGGACGACTATCCGGAACTGCGAACCACGATGAACGAGAAGTTCGGCCCGGTCGGTCGGCTGCGAGTTCGTCAGGCGATGGAGAACGGTGAAGTCAACGCGATTGAAGCCGCGACGGTGCAGTTCTTCGGCACTTTGGCCGCTGCGGAGAGCGAGCGGTGGCTCGGCGATCATGCTTTTGCGGGCGGCAACCTGGCTCAAGCTCGCAGCCACTATCTGCATGCGCTCGAAGGCTTCGCGATGAACTCGCAGGTAGTGACTGCCGAGATGACAGAACTCGCCGGTCGGTTGCAACTCGTCGCCGCGATGCTGGGTTCGTCGGATACTCGCGAGCTGCCAGCTTCCATCACCTTCGGCGATCAGACGCTGACGAAAGACCAGCTCCAGGCCCTGGCTGCAGACCTGATGAAGACTTCGGGTGCCGTGCAGGGAGCATCGCAGGATGCTCAACGCAGTTATTCCCCGCGTTACGAACTGGTCAGTCACAAGGTGCCGCCACTGGCGTCCTACAAGCTGGAACCGCGCGGCAAGTTCGAAGGTGATGTCGGTGAGCACGCTGGCAACGGTGTCAGCGGGGATGTCGACTGGTTCTCGCGGCAGTTCGGTATCACCGTGGATGGTCCGTCGGCGTATCTCAGCAATCGCTTTCAGTTGATGTGTGTGGATCTGGTGACCGGTCAGCCGCGCTGGAATCAGCAACTGGGCGGCGAACATGGTCATGCTCATCACTGGCCAATGGTGGCGATGCGAGCCCTTACTTCCGGCAACTGGGTCTTCTGCCGCCGACTGACGAAGAACGGCCCGGAACTCGTCTGTCATGATAAGAACAACGGCAACATCGTCTGGAAGGTGAAGCCCAAAGCGGCGCTCGTCTCAGATCCGCTGCTGGTGCACGGTCGTCTGTACGTCTTCGCGGCAGAAACCGTCACCGCCGGGCCAGTGGACCTGCGATTGCTCAACCTGCACGCCGAAACCGGAGCTGTGCTCAACGATTACTCGGTGGTACGACTGTTTGATGATCCTCAACTGCAGGGGCATCCGTGTCAGGCAACGGCTCGTGATGGGCTCATCTATTTCAGTGTTTCAGGCGTCGTCGGCTGCTGCGATGGTCAGGGGCAATCGCTGTGGTTGCGGAAGCAGGCCTGGCTGCCGCCCGCACTGGACAGTTCGCGCGGTCAACGTGCATACGAAGCCCCCTTGTTGGTCAACGATTTGGTCCTGGCCACTCAACCGGGAGTTCCGCTCGTTGAAGGTCTGGAGCAGCGCAGCGGTCGAGTTCGCTGGACGCGGGCAACTCCTGACTTGCGACGCGTGCTGGGTTTGTCCGATGGCCGACTGATGATTGAAACTAGCGGCGGCCTGGAAGCTATTGATCCAACGGACGGTCAGATTCTGTGGCGCTACAAGGCCGCCGATCTGCTGGACGCAGCGTTGCTACCGACAGCAACTTTGCCGGTGCCTCCGCCGCCGGGTCAGCCGGTACCAGCACCCGTGCCACAGCTCATTCTGGTGAGTCGCTTCATCGATGGTCCGGGCAACAATAACTATCCGTGCATCGTCTGGATTGAAGCGGCGACCGGTCGCGAAGTCGGCTATCAGACCTTCGAGGGATTGGCTGACAAGGAGCCGCGCATAGGTCCGTTCATTGTGACCGAGCAAAAGACCTGGTGCTTCTCTGGTAAAGGCAAGGGCGACGCGCGACGCGACATCCTGGAACTCGTGCCGAGCACCGATAAGGCGGTCACGCAATCGATCGATCAGAATCTGTGGGCCGCGTGGCTGCCTGAGTTCCAGCGTGCGAGCTTCCCGGGCAATGCCTTCGCGCGGCCGAACATCAGCGCCCGCTCGATTCCTCAACCACTGCGTGACGCCTTCACGAAGTATGCGTCCGGCTGGTTGGCTGTCCCTCCGCCGAATCAGCCGAAGGATACGGCGGGCTATCGTGCCGAAGTGCGCGGCCAGAAGGACGTCGTGGCTGTGCTGCTGACGTCGCGGCAACTGACTGACGAGCAGAAGCAATCGCTCGCGCTCGCGCCCGTTGATGCGCTGCGATTGGTGCGGCAAGTTAAAGTGCCGAAGGTCGACGATGCGGTCTTGAAGCTGAAGGTTGGTCATGAAGCGGGTCAGAAGTGGCAGCTCATTATTGAAGGCGGAAGCTGCCGCGTGCACAGCGGCATCATCGATGATCAGACCGCACCGAATGGCTGGCAAGACCTGCAGATCAGCCTCGCGCATCTGGCCGGTTCAACCACCGAGTTGACCATCACCTGCGCTCCTGTGGGTCCAGGCCAAATGTGGGCGTACCTCGCCAATCTGGACGGTCTCAACGTGTTTAACAGCCGCTGAGATCGCGCAGAAATCAACGAGTTTAAGGGGCTCGCAGAGGGTCTTCTTGCGGAACTGCGCCACCTTTGTGAAGGAGTCTTGACAGTTTGGTCGGACACAATATCTTGTGTCTTGTTGCTGGTGATGCCCCAATAGGGAGTATCCAAGGGAATCCGGTGAAACTCCGGAACTGCCCCGCAGCGGTAAGCGGAAACGACCGTCATCAAGTGCACTGGCCTCTGGTTTGGAGGTTGGGAAGCGATGGCCATTAGGTGCAGCTCAGGCTGAGTGAGCTGCGTGTCCGCGAGTCCGAAGACCTGCCAGTGACTGAACGTGTCAGCTAAGGAATGAGGCCAGTTGGAACCTGGCTGGCGGACGCGTTCACACCAACCGGACCTTCGCGGGAAAGGCGGTCGAGGTATGCAGTCTCTGCTTGGCCAGTGGCCCCTTGCGCCGTTGGTATGTCTCTCGCTGTTTCTGTAGCGACAGTCTGTGCGGGCAGTTCTGTTTGCGCTCTCGTTGCGCGCTTCGACTCTTAAAATCCGTAGCGGTCCGGCCTCTCTTAAATCATCTCGAGGAGGTACGGCGGATGATCAAGGCGTCTCATGACTGGGTGGTTCGCAAACGCGACGGTCGGAGTGCTCCGTTCGAAATGGTTCGCATCAAGAATGCCATCAACAACGCATTCCGAGCCGAACTGAATCTGGCCGATGAACAACCACTGGACGAGGATTCGTCACGCGAAGTGGTTGAAATCTGCGAGTCGGTTTCTGTTGACTTGGCTCCGTTGGCCAGTCTGGCGGAAGGCGTGGATGTCGAACGCATTCAAGACCTGGTGGAAATGGGTCTGATGCGCCGCGGTCACTATCGAGTCGCTCGACGCTACATCGTCTACCGTGCCGAACATGCCAAAATGCGCGCCGTGCGCGGCGAAGTTCCCATGATGGAACAGCCGACGCCGCGCGTCCATGTGGTGCTGGATGACGGTAGCCGAGTTCCATTTGATGAGGGCCGCATTCGACAACGACTCACTCATGCGGCCGCCGGACTTGAGCATGTTGTCTCCATCGACGAATTGGTCGACGACGTGTTGCGTTCCGTGTTCGATGGAATCTCTACGTCTGAGGTCTATCGCGCCCAGATCCTCGCTGCGCGTTCTCGCATTGAACGCGATCCTGCTTATGACACCGTGGCGTCACGCTTGATGCAGATGGTGATCTACCGCGAAGCCTTCGGCGAAGTACCGACGACTCGCAAGCTGGCTTCGACCTATCGGCATCAGTTCGAACACTACATCATCGACGGCATCGCGGCCGAACGACTGACTCCGGACTTGCGCGAGCTAGACCTCACGCGGCTGGCGGCGGCGATCAAACCGGAACGAGACAATCTCTTCCGTTACCTCGGCCTGCAGGCCATCTATGACCGTTACCTGCTGCACGTCGATGGGCGCCGCATCGAAACGCCCCAGTACTTCTGGATGCGAGTCGCGATGGGGATTGCGCTCAACGAACAGAGCGACCGCGAAGCCCGCGCGATCGAGTTCTACGAAGTGCTGTCGTCGTTCCGCTTCACGTCCGCGACGCCCACGTTGTTCAACTCAGCCACTCTGCGACCGCAACTGAGTTCGTGCTATCTCACGACCGTGCAGGATGACCTGGAGCACATCTTCAAGTCCATCGCTGACAACGCTCAGCTTTCCAAGTGGGCGGGTGGACTGGGCAATGACTGGACCCAGATTCGCGCGACCAATGCACATATTCGCGGGACAAATGGCTTAAGCCAAGGCGTCGTTCCATTCTTGAAAGTCGTCAGTGATGCCGCGGTGGCCGTGAATCAAGGCGGGAAACGCAAGGGTGCGGTGTGTGCTTATCTCGAGACATGGCACCTCGACATCGAAGAGTTTCTGGATCTGCGGAAGAACACCGGCGACGAGCGGCGACGCACGCACGACATGCACACCGCGAACTGGATTCCCGACCTCTTCATGACTCGCGTCCGCGAGAACGGACAATGGACGCTCTTCAGTCCTGATGAAACTCCCGACCTGCACGATCTCTACGGTCGAGCATTCGCGGAACGCTACGCCGAATACGAGAAGCAAGCGGACGCTGGCGAACTGCGTCAGTTCCGTCGCATCTCGGCGGTGGAACTGTGGCGCAAGATGCTGACTCGGTTGTTTGAGACCGGGCATCCGTGGATCACCTTCAAGGACCCGTCCAACATCCGGTCGCCTCAAGATCATGTGGGGGTGGTGCACAGCAGCAACCTCTGCACCGAGATTCTGCTCAACACATCCCGCGACGAAACAGCCGTCTGCAACCTCGGCTCGATCAATCTGCTTACGCATGTTGTGAACGGCAAGCTCGATCTGGAGCGGCTTGAGCAAACGGTCCGTGTCGCCGTGCGGATGCTCGACAACGTGATCGACATCAACTTCTACCCGACGGCTGAAGCGAAGAATTCCAACCTGCGCCATCGTCCAATCGGCCTGGGCCTGATGGGCTTTCAGGATGCGTTGCACGGTGTCGGTCTGAGCTATGCCAGTCACGAAGCGATTGAGTTCGCTGACCACAGCATGGAAGCCATTTCTTACTTTGCGATTCTGGCTTCGACGGAGTTGGCTCGCGAACGTGGTTCCTATCCGACCTATGCGGGTTCGAAGTGGGATCGCGGTCTATTGCCAATCGACACTCTGGAATTGCTCGAACAAGAACGCAACGTGCCTGTGCCAGTCGATCGCTCCAGCACCATGAACTGGCAAGTCGTGCGTGATGCAATTGCTCAGCATGGCATGCGCAACAGCAACGTGATGGCGATTGCTCCGACCGCGACGATCTCGACGATCATCGGCGCTTCGCAATCCATCGAGCCGACCTATCGGCATCTCTACGTGAAGAGCAACTTGTCCGGTGAGTTCACTCAGGTGAATGAAGTCCTCGTCGCTGAACTGAAAGCTCGAGGCCTGTGGGATGCCGACATGCTCGAGCAGCTCAAGTATCACGACGGATCGCTGCAGCAAATCGACCGCGTCCCGGCTGATCTGCG
Source organism: uncultured Planctomycetaceae bacterium (assembly GCA_964386705.1). Taxonomy (GTDB): domain Bacteria; phylum Planctomycetota; class Planctomycetia; order Planctomycetales; family Planctomycetaceae; genus AM-0621. Next base: position 8,548 of record CAYLTY010000126.1, on the reverse strand, counting down.
AGCTCAGTTTCAGACGGCCTTTGAGATCGAAACGCATTGGTTGCTGGAGTGTGCGGCACGTCGGCAAAAATGGATTGATCAAGGGCAGTCGTTGAATCTCTACATGATCGAGCCCAACGGTCGTCGCCTGCACGATATGTATCTGCTGGCCTGGGAATTGGGGCTGAAGACGACTTACTACCTGCGTACCCTCGCGGCCACGCAGGTCGAGAAATCAACCATCGACGTGAACCGCTTTGGCATTCAGCCTCGCTGGATGAAGAACCGCAGTTCTTCCAGTTCGATCGAAGTGCATCGCGAAGTGGCAGTCTCGGCTGAAGGCCCCAAGGCTTGCAGCTTGGACGATCCGACCTGCGAGGCTTGCCAATAGGTCCAACATCGCGGCTATTCGCTACTCATGGCAGTGTTCCGGTCGAACCTCCTGCTCCCCTCGCCCCGGTAATCCGGGGAGAGGGGCTGGGGGTGAGGGGCACATGGAGCGGTGGTGATCTCCACGCCTCGGAATGCTCTTAAAAAAGGCTGGATTTCGGGTTTCGCAATCAACGCGACGAACGATCCCCTCACCCCCGACCCCTCTCCCCGGAATACCGGGGCGAGGGGAGTTGGTCGTACGCGAGAGGCGACTTAGACAACCACACCCATTCAAACTTCAACGCTCAATTCCATCGAAAGAACTCCGATGTTGCTCTCTATTGATCCCGTGGCAGGTCCGAAGTCCGGACGCATCGACGCGCGTGCGAAGCGACTCATTAATTGCCATCAGGTCGACGTCAATCAGCTCATGCCCCTGAAGTACAAATGGGCCTGGGAGCATTACCTCAATGGTTGTGCCAATCATTGGATGCCGACCGAAGTGCCGATGCACAAGGACATTGAAACGTGGCGTTCGAAGCAGCTAACCGACGACGAGCGATTGGTGATCCTGCGAAACCTCGGCTTCTTTGCGACGGCGGAAAGCCTGGTCGGCAACAATCTCGTGCTGGCCATCTTTCGGCATGTGACGAATGCTGAATGCCGTCAGTACCTGCTGCGTCAGGCGTTTGAAGAGGCAGTGCATTCGCATACGTTCCTCTACATCGTGGAGAGCTTGGGCCTTAACGAAGGCGAAGTCTTCAACATGTATCACGAGGTTCCCGCGATCGCTCGCAAGGATGAGCTGGAGATGGAACTGACGGCGGAAGTGCTCGATCCCAACTTCACGACCGACACCTTCAGTGGTGCTCAAGCCTTCTTGAAGAACCTGATCGGCTACTACCTGATCATGGAAGGCATCTTCTTCTACACCGGCTTTGTGATGGTGCTGTCGTTCCATCGTCGCAACTTGATGACGGGCATCGGTCAGCAGTTCCAATACATCCTGCGCGATGAGACCGTACATCTGAACTTCGGCATCGACCTCATCAATGGCATTAAGGCCGAGAATCCCGACCTGTGGACGGCAGACTTCCGAGCCGCGATGGTCGAACGAGTGCGCCAGGCTGTTGATCTGGAGATTGCTTACGCTCACGACTGCCTGCCACGCGGCATCCTCGGCCTGAACGGCGAGCTGTTCCGCGAGTACGTGCAATACGTCGCCGACCGCCGCCTGGAACGCATCGGCCTGCCGACACAGTTCGGTTCTGCGAACCCGTTCCCGTGGATGAGCGAGACGATGGACCTCGCGAAGGAGAAGAACTTCTTCGAAACGCGCGTCACTGAGTATCAAAGCTCAGCCACGTTGTCGTGGGACTGAGTAGCGAGCGATCAGAACGTGGCACGAGGATAATTTTCCCGCAGAGGCGCGGAGCACGCAGAGGTTCAGAGGGCAAAATCTCTTCTCTGCGGACTCCGCGCCTCTGCGGGAAATCTTTTGAAGAGGCTGAACAACTTTGCGAATTCAGCTCTTTGCGACTGACTGGCAGATATCGAACAGCAGGTTGAGCGAGTCTCGTGCTTCTTCGATGGTCATGGTGAGCGGCGGACTGACTCGCAGTACCTTGCCTGAGAGTGCTCCCAGCAGGTGAATGCCATCGCGGCCCGGCAGACCGAGATAGCCTGCCTTCACAATCGCGTTGGCGATTTCGTTAGCAGGTTTGCCATTGAAGTCAGCGCACTCAATGCCGAAGACGAGACCTTCACCGCGGACTCGGGCAATGAGTCCCGTTTTCTTGAGGCGGTCAAGTCCCTCGAAGAACATCGGCGTGAGCTTGGCGACATGACCCATGACGTCGCTGGCTTCAAACTCATCCAGCGTGGCGATAACTGAGGCCATCGACATCGGATTGGCGCTCCAGGTATCGGAGACCTCGCCGTACTTGAGGTTCGCCATCACATCCGATCGCCCCACGACGCCGCTGACAGCAACGCCGTTGCCGAGGCCCTTGCCCATCGTCACAAAGTCAGGCTCGACGCCGTACTTCTCAAAAGCATAGAGGCGACCCGTGCGGCCGAAGTTGGCCTGCACTTCATCCAGAATGAAGCACATATCATTCGCGTGGCAGAACTTCTGCAGGAGTTGCAGGTACTCACCCGGCGGGTGATAGCTGCCGCCGCCGCCGATGTAGGGCTCGGTGATCAGGCAATTGAGTCGCGGGCCAAGCTCCTTCTTCAGAGCTTCCAGTTCCGCCGTGTACTTCGAGAGATCGAGTGGGCGACCGTATTCCTTCCAGTCCGAGATTTCTTCCATCGGGAACGAGATAAATCGGACGCGTGGGTCGCGCTCTTTGTCTTTCTCTGAGCCCGTCACGGCGCCAGCCAGGCCCTTTTTGCCGTGAAAGCCGTAGCGCGTCGCCAGGATGATGTCGCGAGCCGGGTCACGTGAGAGGCACGCCCACAGAGCCTTGATGACCGCTTCCGAACCCGAAGCTGCCCACATCACGCCGTCGAGTCGCTTGCCCAGCGGCGTCGTACGGACGCTCTTCAGCAGGCGTTGCACGGCCAGCGTTTCGATTTCCGAGATGGCGTTGTAAGCAGTCAGCGGAGCGGACTCGCGATAGCCAGAACCGCCATCGAAGACGTCCTTATCCCAGCCCAGGTACTTCACAAACCGCTGCAGCCAACTCTTCGGATTGTGTCCCAGGTTCGCGACCAGCACACCCGAACTGTAGTCGTAGAGGCGGCGACCTTCGGGGGTCCAATGAAAGACTCCGGCCGACTTCGCCAGCACGGCCTGTGTCGGAGTGAAGGTTCGCAGAGCCAGTGGCTCCTGTTCAGCGACCACCTTACGAGCCACGTTCGAACGTTCTTCACCGGGATAGGCAATCGGTGTGGGCATACTCAAATCCATACGGAATGACATTTCACGCCGCGCGCCGGAGCGCAGACTGCCGCGGCGTCAAGGACATGAACTGGACTAGCGCTTTCCAACTTCGCGAAGCTGCATCTCGGCGACCTTGTAGTCCTCACCTTCCTTCTTCACCGTCAGGGTGATGAGGGTGTTGCCGCTTCTTAAGGACAATTGCTTGCCGCCGCTGACACCCTTGGTGGCCGTCAGCTGCAACTTGCCAAACTTGTCCTTCAGATCCTGCTTCTTGGAGTCAGCCAGCGTCTTGGTGCGCAGATCTTTCAGCTGACCTAGAGCCTTCGCGCTGATGTAAGGTTCGACCGAATCGAAATCGCCCTTGGCAACTGCCGTTGCGAACTGGAACGCCGCATGTTCTGGAGTCCCTGGCGGAGGCGCCTGCTGTCCAGTCCCCCCGGGAGCCCCGGGGGCTCCTGCAACGTCCGCACCCGGCATGGGCATCGGAGTAGTTGCCATGGGAGTCGTCCCGGGTGGCGTTGTTCCCGCAGGGGCTGCGCCTGCGGCGGGTGCAGCCATGGGGTTGGTCCCAGGTGGCGTTGTGCCTGCCGGAGTTGCAGTCGCTGGTGGAGTTGTCCCACCGGGTGTCGCTGCGGCATGACCGGCTGGTGCTCCCGTTGTGGCACCTGCAGCAGGCGGAGTTGTTCCTCCGGGAGTCGCGGCCGCGTGACCGGCTGGTGCTCCGGTGGTCGAAGCAGTAGCCGGTGGAGTCGTCCCTCCTGGTGCGGCGGCAGCATGACCAGCTGGCGCTCCCGTCGTGGACGCAGTAGCCGGTGGGGTTGTTCCGCCCGGAGTTGCCGCCGCGTGACCTGCGGGGGCTCCAGTCGTTGAAGCGGTAGCGGGTGGAGTCGGTCCGCCCGGAGTCGCCGCGGCGTGACCCGCTGGAGCACCAGTAGCGGGTGCCCCTGTCGGAGTCGCCGTCGGGGGTGTTGCCGCGGCTCCATGACCGGCGGGAGCGGCGTTTGCCGCGTTCAAGGCGTTGGGGTCTGGAGCTGCTGTCGTTGTGGCCGGGGCACCACCAGCGGGAGCACCCCCATGTTGAGCCGCCATCGCCAGACCTGCATTGGGATCGGTGCTGGCCACGGCCGGATTCGGTGCGCCGTTCGGAGCCGTCGCCGGTACGGACGAGGTGGCGTCACTCGATGAACCACCTCCACAGCCGGAAAGTGTGAGGCTCGCGGCCGCCAACAACGGAACGATTGGCTGGACCCACCGACCCGTGCGACAATGTCCCAACTTCAACGTGCGACAAATCCACATGAGCAACTTCCCCTGAGAGCGTGGCAAGAATCGAGACAAGCCAACACCATGCAGCTGCGGCAAGCATTATGCTGGTTACAAGTTACAGGCACCACAGCCGGTTGTCACCCGGGCTCGCCTTATCCTGGCAATTGACATGTCATCCCGAGACCTCATTCAGTCCAACTTGAGTCAGATCCGCAACCGGATCGCGGCCGCCTGCCGGCGCGTCGGGCGGCCTGCAGAAGCGGTCAGACTGGTCGCGGTCACGAAGTACGCTGAACTCGGCTGGGTGAGGGAATTGCATGAACTAGGGCAGTTGGAGCTGGGCGAAAGTCGCCCACAACAACTGGTGCAGCGATCGAACGAACTGCCCTCGACGGCGCAGTGGCACCTGATCGGGCATCTGCAGCGCAACAAGGTGGAGCTGGTCTTGCCGTTCGCGACGCTGATTCACTCCGTCGACAGTTGGCGTCTGCTGGAAAAGATTGATCAGGAAGCGGCGAAACGCGGCCTCAAGGCCCACGCGCTGCTGGAAGTGAATGTCTCCGGAGAAGCCGCTAAAGACGGCTTTCAGCCCGTTGACCTCAGGACGAACGTCTCACGTCTGCTCGACTTGTCCGCATTGAAAGTTGACGGGCTGATGACGATGGCACCACTGGCCGATGACGCCGAATACGCTCGGCCGGTGTTTCGAGCCCTGAAGGACTTCCGTGATGAACTCACGACGTTGAGCGATGGCCGGCTGAATATCCCGCAACTGTCGATGGGCATGAGCGGTGACTTTGAAGTGGCCATCGAAGAAGGTGCGACCCTCGTGCGCATCGGCAGCAGTCTATTCGAGGGCCTGTCAGCGCAGGGATGATAGCCGGTTGATGATCCGGCTAGACTGCGGGAAGCTCATTTCTATAACCGCTCATCTGGTGTCATCACCGCTTCCGTTGGATACTCAATTATGCACGAACTGCTGGCGGATTTTCCGGTTGTCATTGAACTGCCCGTGCAATGGGGCGATCAGGACGCACTCGGGCACGTGAACAACGTGATCTTCTTTCGCTGGTGGGAATCTTCCCGGATCGCCTACGCGGAGCGCGCGGGAATTATTCGTTTCAAGCCGGATACGACCATCGGCACAGTGCTGGCCTCGGTGAAGTGCGACTTCCGCAAGCAACTGCTCTTCCCGGACACGGTCCTGGTGGGAGCCCGCCTGCTGAAAATCGGTAACAGTAGTTTCTCGCTCGAACATCGACTGGTCAGTCGGAAACAGAACGCCGTCGCGGCCGAAGCGCATTCAACGATGGTGACCTTCGACTTCAAATTGCAAAGCTCAGTGCGAGTTCCCGACAACGTGCGTCAGGAAATTCGCCAGCTCGAAGGGTCACGGACAGTCGAAGGTCTGGCCTGATATCTTTCCAGAGACGATTGCGTTTGGCTTGCTCGCACCAATGTCGTTGCTCCGGATTCCGGACTTCGTATCTACAGATCTTCGGGCGCGGGCTGATCCTGGAGTGTTGAGGCTTGACGGAGCACTCCAGGGCCGGACTGCAAATAGACGGTGCCCCAAAACAAAAAGGACGGGCGATAATCGTCCGTCCTTTTAATGCTCGAGTTGTTAATACTGACTATTCCTCGTCACGCAGCTTGGCGAGGATGTTGTAATCCTCAAGCGTCGTCGTATCGCCGACGGATTCACGACCGGCAGCGATATCTCGCAGCAGGCGACGCATGATTTTGCCACTACGAGTCTTGGGTAGCGAATTCGTGAAACGAATCTGATCAGGCGTGGCCACAGCGCCGATCAGCTTGCGGACGTGATTGATCAATTCCTTCTTGAGACTTTCATCACCTGCACCCGTCTTAAGAGTGACGAAGCAGCAGATGCCTTCACCCTTCAGTTCGTGCGGGAAGCCCACCACTGCGGATTCTGCTACCGCCGGGTGCGACACCAGCGTGCTTTCGACTTCCATGGTGCTGAGGCGATGGCCCGCGACGTTCAGTACGTCGTCAACACGGCCCATAACCCAGCAGTAGCCGTCTTCATCGCGACGGGCTCCGTCGCCGGCGAAGTACATGCCGTCCAGCTTGCCGAAGTAGACATCCTTGAAACGCTGATGATCGCCATACAGCGTGCGCAACATGCTCGGCCAAGGCTGCTTGATGACAAGCAAGCCACCTTGATTTGGTCCGAGACTCTCACCTTTGTCCGTGACAATATCGATTACCACTCCGGGCAGCGGGCGTGTGCAACTGCCGGGCTTTGTCGCAGTAATGCCAGGCAGCGGGCTGACCATGATGCCGCCGGTTTCCGTCTGCCACCAGGTATCAACAATCGGACAACGCTCGCCGCCGATGACTCGATGATACCACATCCAGGCTTCGGGATTGATCGGTTCGCCGACACTGCCCAGCAATCGCAGGCTCGACAGGTCATACTTGTTGGGCCATTGGTCGCCCCACTTGATAAAGGCGCGAATCGCAGTCGGTGCGGTATAAAAGATATTGACGCGATACTTCTCAATGATTTCCCAGAACCGACCTTCGTGGGGCCAGTTCGGAGCGCCTTCATACATGATACTCGTCGCGCCATTGGCCAGCGGTCCGTACACCACGTAGCTATGGCCCGTCACCCAGCCAATGTCAGCCGTGCACCAGTAAGTATCCTCGTCTTTGACGTCGAAGACCCACTTGGTGGTCATCATCGCGCCGAGCAAATAACCGCCAGTCGTGTGTAAGACACCCTTCGGCTTACCCGTTGAGCCCGAGGTATAAAGAATGAACAGCGGATGTTCGGAATCGAGTTCGGCAGCCGGGCAATCGGCGGACGTGCCTTCCATGAGGTCGTGCCACCAGTAATCGCGGTCCGGCACCATCGTGACATCGGAACCAGTCCGCTTGACGACGACGACTTTCTCGACGGACGGTGACTTCGCGAGGCTTTCATCGACGGCAGGCTTCAGGGTGACTTCCTTGCCGCGACGCCAACCGCCATCTGCTGTGACTATCAGTTTCGCTTGCGCGTCGTTGTTGCGGTCGGCAACAGCATCGGACGAAAAACCACCGAAGATGATGGAGTGCGTCGCGCCGATGCGGGTGCAAGCCAGCATGGCGATCGCCAGTTCCGGGATCATCGGCATATAGAGGGTGACTCGATCGCCAGAGACGACGCCCAGCTTCTTCAAGACATTCGCGAACTTACAGACTTCGCGATGCAGTTCCTGATAGGTCAGCGTACGCGTATCACCGGGTTCGCCTTCCCAGACGATCGCGGCCTTATTCTTGCGCCACGTGGTCAAGTGCCGGTCGAGGCAGTTGTGCGACACGTTCAGTTTGCCGCCGACGAACCACTTCGTTTCCGGCATCTGGCCTTCGAGCACCTTCTGCCACGGCTGGAACCAGTCCAGATTCTGGGAGATTTCACCCCAGAACCCTGCGGGATCGTCTTTGGCCCGATTCCACATTTCTTCGTACTGCTCGACCGAACTGATATGAGCCTGAGTCGTGAATTCAGCCGGTGGCGGAAACTTTCGAGTCTCTTGCAACACACTTTCAATCGCATTGCTCGTCATGTGGCTCTCTCGTCGCTTCTTTGCAGTAATCAAGTTGTGAAGGCGTGGGGTACGAGTCGGTGCCGGAGCTAAACTCGCCAGCCAAAATTACTTACGTCCCGCATACGGGCGGGAATTCAGCCTCGGGAACGCGGACAGCGGTCCTAGGGAATGATCAAAGAGAGGCGATGTTAGGTCTGGCGAAAACGCATTTCAACGAGGCTGCGGAATGCCGGAGAACAGGACCTCACAAACGGCGCCGAATCGGGCGTGTCGGTAATCTGTAACTTCATCTTGACCCGTTTTTGAGATCGCCCCTAACTTTCCCGCACTTCCACCTCGCTGGCCTTTCCTCGGCCGGCAAAACATTTCATCGAGCCCGCCTCAACGACACCTGTCGTTAGTTAATTTACTATATGCCTTCGAAAACGTACTTCTCAGTCACGAGTGCTCCTCGCTGTCTGTCCGGACTCGATCGCAACACATC
>CAYLTY010000125.1:0-23739 GCA_964386705.1 uncultured Planctomycetaceae bacterium | reverse complement strand
CGCCCTGCAGCCTCGAAACTTTGCAGAGGTCTGAGCCATCATGACCGACCTCGTTCCTCAGCCCAACCGCTGTTTACTTGCGCTGCCAGTGAATTGCTGAGGGGCGCGGAGCATTACTTCTTGAGACCGGGTGGCTGAGCGGCCGCGGCAGCGTTGGACCATTGGTCGGCCAACGCCTTCTGCCCCAGGATCGTGTGCAATTGGACCAGACGCTGCATGAGCGAGGTATCGGCAGGCTGTTCGCGGAGTTTCGCACTGACCGCCAGCACTTCAATCTGCGCGTCGTAGAGCTTCTTGTGCGCGGCAAGTTGCTCAGTGCTTTCCATCTGCTGGCCGATTCGATTCAAGGAAATTGCCAACTTGTAGCGCGCGGCTGCGTGATAAGGGTTCTGTTCCACAGCCACTCGCAAGTCCTCAACGGCGTCCTGATCTCGACCACGCTCGGCGTTGATGATGCCGCGCAGGAAGCGGGCCTCGAAGTTACGGGCGCTCTGCTTCAGAACTTCGTCCAGAACCACCAGCGCATCTTCGACGTGCCCGTCCGCCCGCAAGAGCGTCGCGTGGCGCACATCATCTCCCAAATCTCGGGCTGCTGAAGAACGTACCTTTTCGACCAGTGGTTTCGCGGCTGCGTATTCGCCTAACTGGATCAGCAGGCGGGCGAGATCTCGTTTGGCCTGAATCGCCTGCGGCGTTTCTTGATTTTCCAGAAGCGCCGCGGCCCGTTGATAAGCTGCCAGCTCGTTGCCGAGTTCGCCCCAGTTGCGGTATGCCAGTCCGACGAGTTTCCAGTCGTGCGGATCTGCAGAATCAGAGGCGACCAGAACCGCGACCAGTTCTCTCAGCGTGGCTTTGTTGATGTGTCCGGTGCGGGTTTCCAAGGCCCAGCGGGCAAGCTCGACGGTTCGGCTTCCAGATTGGACAGCCGCGGCGACACACAACTCTGCCAGTAGGGGTTGATGGGTTGACCAGGCCGTACGAGCTGTCGCCAACAGTTCTTGTTCTGAGCAGAGCTCAGGTTGGGGGATCATGGAGAAGCTGCCCATCGCTTCTGCTGGCTGGTTGAGCAGCAAGAAGGCTTGAGCCCGTACAAGCCAGGCTGACGCGTAGTGCGGGTCGTATTCATCCACGACGAGCGCGGCGAGTTGTTCGGCTTCGCGCGGCTGCTTCTGAACCAGAGCGGCAGCCTGCCGAGTCAGCCGGGCGGGGGCCGAAAAGTACCAGATACCCCATCCCGTCAGTCCCGTCGTCAGGCAGGCCAGCAGAATCCACTTCACGCGCACGGGCTTTCTGCCAGGGCGCGTTGGTAAGCCTGCGGGTGGTGCATCGTTACTGCGTCGGGCCACGGCCAGTCTCTTCGGTCAGGTGATGAACTCGGCGCGTTGCCAGATTCGAGAAGACTTCTTCACGTCCAGATGGCCAGCTTACCGTGACCGCTGCGGTGGCCTCATCCTTACCAATCGCGAACATTGTGATGCAGTCGCTGTGCGACAAGAAGCTTACCCCGAGACGTTGATGATTGCTGATCCGCCTGCCCGGGGTTTGCAAAGAGATTACGGCACCGACGGCTTGCGCGTCTCCGGTTCTGGGTGTGAGTCGAATTGCCAGCCAGTTCTTTGGCTGCTGGCGGTTCTTCAGGACCGTAATCGGTTCATCCAACTGGCTGACAACCAGATCCAGTGCGCCATCGCCGTCGATGTCGCCCATGGCAGAGCCGCGTCCGGCATGACGCGTCCGAAAGTAGACTCCTCCCTTGGAACTCACGTCTTCGAAGCGACGGCCATTCACGTTGCGATAGAGAAACGGCGGCTGCAGAAACGGGGCTTGCCGGCGGTGATAGCTCACGTGTCCGTTGAGCACATGGATGTCGGGCCAATTGTCGCCATCGAAGTCAAATAGCCCGGTCCCGAATTTCACATAGGCCCGGTTGCTGCCAGCCAGACCCATGCGATTGGTCGCGTGTTCGAATTGGCCATCACCCAGACCGCGATACAGCGAATTATCTTCGAGCTCGAAGTTGGTCACCCACAAGTCGCCTTGGCCATCGCCGTCAACGTCTGCGTAGTCCATTCCCATACTGCCTTCGGCGGCACCCACTTCGTTGTAGGCGACTCCAGCCAGCACGCCCGTTTCGCGCAGCGGGAACTGGTTTCCACCGAGATAGAGTTGATTGGCGTCCCCATCATTCGCGATGTAGAGATCCGGCCAGCCATCGCGATTGACGTCAGCTGCCAGCACGCCGAGTCCTCGACCATCGGCCAGCAGACCGGCTGCTTGAGTGACATCCTCAAAGGTACCGTCTCCGAGGTTCAGGTACAGCCGGTCGCGAGTCGGCTGATAGTGCTGCGGCGGACAGACGTCGGCTTGGCCGTCGGCACCAACCCGACAGGTTTCGGGCTTACTGAGATCCAGATCCACGTAGCTGGCGATGTAGAGTTCCGGGAAGCCATCGCCCGTCAGATCGACGATCACGGCAGCCGTGTCCCAGGCCCGCGACCGCAGGCCAGCTTGCATGGTTGCGTCGGTAAGTTGCTGCCCGGCGTGATTGCGGAACAGCCGGCTTTGCCCATAGCACGTCACCAGCACGTCTGGAGCTCCGTCGCGGTCGATGTCACCCACCGCCAAGCCGTGCGAGTAATCTGTCTGAGTATCAAAGATCGCGGCTTCGTCTTTGAAGTGCCCCTTGCCGTCGTTGCGGAAGCAACCCAGCGGCAGACCTCGTGCAACTCCCGTTGAAGGATCAATCTCACCGCCCGCAGCGCACACCAGATCGAGATCGCCGTCTGAGTCGATATCGAACAACGCGACTCCGCCGCCGAGCGTTTCCAGCAGGCTCAGACGACCGGCCTCTTTGCCGGCGCGGAACTGAAAACGGACTCCGGCCTGCTCGGTGACGCTTTCGAACCAGTCGTCGGCTTTGGCGGTTGTTGCGTCGCCCCCAGCGCTGACTCGACTGCCGTCTGGATCAAGTTCCGCCACTTGACGTTGAGGAGTCGAACCAGGTTTGACAGGGCTCACTCCACCTCCACAACCGGTGAGCCACATCGCCGCGATCGCGACTGCAGGGACCTGTAAGCCAAATCTGCAAAGCAAGGCCGCTGTCATGAAAGATACTCGATGTCGCAAATGCGCCAGCTCCACAAACACCAAGCTGTGACACAATTGCTCAGGACTCATCTGGGACGACTTGCATTCATATCCGATGAGGTACCGCCTTGCGTAGTCTGTTGCGTGGGCTGGCGCCTTGTGAGTGTCAGCGAATACCGCTGATCTCGCGAGAGTTTGCCGCGCCGTGTTTTGGGATGCCAGCCGGATTGCCCGAAAGGCGGCGGAAAGGCTTCTCCGCCTGAAGCTGGCTGAGCCCTGGTTGCGGTATTATCTGTCTCCGTGCGGTCGAGTGTATGTTTCTGCATGAACCTGCGATGCGAGTTCCAGGCTTGGGAACACTTGATAATGCGATGTGTTCCGTTCACTAATTCTATGTGGGCGTCGTTCTGTAGACGAAGAGTGGTTTTTCAGCAGCTAGACTGTTCGAATAACAAAATTCCGTAATAGTGGCGCGGAACTTCTCGAACCTTCATTCAGTCTTTAGGAGTTATCTACGAAGATGTAGACAGCCAGTCTGCTTCCTGCCAACAAGGTATCCATAACTAGAAAATCGACCTAAGTGAACTCTGCGGCGCACGTCTATCCCCAGTTGATTGCTTAGAGTCTCAATGGAATCTTTTGTTTCAGTGGCTGCAGTAACTAAGAGCGCATGTTTAGTTTGTGCTCTTCGCGGAGCATCCGTCGTGCTTAGATGGCGATGACTGTTCGCTGGATTGCTCGGGGTGAGAAGCTGTATTGCGATTTTGAAGTTCATTAAGGGAATTCTGCTGAAGGCCGCGAATTGCCAGGCAGGGATACTTGTCTCGACGATCTGGTGATGTGCCACTTGCAGGGCCTGCCGGTTGGCTGTGTTTGGCTTGAGCAGGTCCGATGCTTCGGGGATGGGGTTGTCGTGTCTCGATGATGTGGATCTGGGCGTGTTCGAATGGGTATGGGCAGATTTCTGTGTGTCTTTGTATTGCTGGCTAATCGATTTGGCTGATTTGCATGCCTTACGCTGTGCAAGTTCTTGGACCATTTCTTAATTAAATTAACTAAGGAATTTGAGCTATGCGTCGTCGTGGATTTACGCTCATCGAACTTCTGGTCGTGATTGCGATTATCGCTGTGCTGGTGGCTCTTTTGCTACCTGCCGTTCAGCAGGCTCGAGAGTCAGCCCGACGCTCGCAATGTAAGAATAATCTGAAGCAGATTGGCTTAGCGCTGCAGATGTACGAAAATACCGTCAACGTCTTTCCTCCAGGAGGTAGCAATGCGGGCTGGGGCCTGTCTTTCTGGATGGGTATACTTCCATATGTTGATCAGCAGCCAGCTTATGATCAGCTCAATTTCGATGTGCCGACGGGCTTTCAAGGCCCGGGTTTCGTGTATTCAACCTGCAAAAATACTGCGGCATTAGCAGGCTTGGTTCCCCCTTTGTACATATGCCCCTCAAGCATGCTGCCGGCGCTCAAGACAAATCAGGTAATTCCCACCTATGTGGGTATTGCCGGTGCTGATCTCGGAAATAACGGCTTGATGGTTGTGGGCAGTGTCTCCAATCCTGCCAGCGGGACAATGACCGACAATGGCGTGCTGATTCCTACTAACTGCCCACAGGCGGCGAAGATCGGTTTCAGGGATATTGCTGACGGTTCTTCGAATCAAATTTTCGTCGGTGAGCAGTCCGACTGGGGTTACTCAACCACTAGTATTAATGTTGATATCAGAACGGCCATCACATATTCAGGTTGGATGGGGGCAAGCTGGGGCGATCGCTTCATGAATTTGACAAGCGTCAAGTATCCGATCAATACGAAGAACTCGGCCCTGAGCGGATTCAACGCGGACGATGGAAACAACAAAGGTATTCAGTCAGCTCACGTCGGTGGGGCGCACGTTCTGATGGGCGACGGAGTTGTTCGATTCATGTCGGAGAATATTAACCTGACAACGTTGTTGTATCTGTGTTCTCGCGCCGACGGGAACACGGTCACCATAGGCGACGAGTAAGTGTTCTCTGATGGGTGTTGTCAGAGGTGTCTAAAGTTGAATTCGACGAGTGGAAGCAACTCAAGATGATGAACAATCCGAAGCTGCGATTCTCAAGCTTGTGCGTTCTGGTGCTATGCTGCTCGGCTTTGAGCGGATGCTCTCAGTCAGGGCCAGTGATGGGAGATCTGGACGGTAAGGTGACGTTGGATGGGCAACCGTTCTCGGAAGGACGGATTGAGCTGAAGGACGCCAAGACCGGGGTGTCTGCTGCGGCAGAACTTCAGGCTGATGGTTCGTTTAAGCTTACCACTCCACCTCGGGGTGGCATCCAGGTAGGAAACTACGCCGTGGTTGTGTTACCGCCGCCGCCGCCGGCCGTTGATCCGATTGAGTCGGCTAAGGGTGTGCAGCCCAAAGTTGAAGCCTCGAAGATTCCCGCAGGTTATCGCGAATACGCAAGCAGCGGGTTTACGGTTGCGGTCGCGAAAGGGCCCAACCACGCCGAGTTTGCGATGAAGTCCAAGTAGGCCATGGTGCGGTGTTGACCATAAGCCGATGCCGGATACCCGCGTCATCAATTAAAGCCGTCCGATCAGCGATCGGGCGGCTTCTTCTTTGAGCCATGCCGCTGGGGCAGGCAGGCGAGTTATGCCTTGCGATGCAGATGGTCGTCGCGAGTCTGCGAAACGCGGTCAATCTCACCAGCTGATGCGGTGTGAGTGAGGTCGCTCGGGACTTGCCAACAACGGAAATGGACCAGGCAGCAGGTGTGCTGCTTCTGATCTACGCGCTCTCGCGGAAGCGGTGATGGCGTTCTTCTTCTTCGGCTTCCTGGCGGAGCTTGCGGACTTTTTGGCTGAGAACGGCGGCGTCGTACCACGTAAAACTGAGGCTCTTGTCGGCGGCGTACTTGCCCAGCGTCTGGAGCAGCGTCGCAACACTCTCATCGTCGTACAGGAACACATAGCGTTCCGAGTCCTTCACGAGAGCCAGCACGTTCATGCTTCGCTGCATGATTCCTCCCCAACGAAGTCGTTGGTTCCGTCCCAGAGTTTTACGGTCTTGCAGCGGGTCAAGTGCACCGGGCGGCAAGTTTTGAGATTGCAAACACTTATCTGTCGGTTGTGACGGCTGAGCCGCTTGAGTCTGTCAGCGATAGGTTCGCTGTTTGAACACCCACCGCCGTCGCGCCTCCCCGCCATTTTCCGCCAGCATGTCGGTCACCATCACGTGAGCGGTGAACTTCTGAAAGAAGTCGGTCCGTCGCATAAAGGCCTGCACGTCGCCGTTACGAATCTCGCCGCTGACTTCCAGGTAGTCCGACAGCCGGGCGATCAGTTCTGCATCGCTCGCGTCAAACAGCTGGATGTAAGACATCAGCGGCAGCATCGGGTCGTACTCAGACGATGTCGTGCTGAGCGGAGCTCGAATTGTGAATGGCTGTTCAAAAAACGCGTCGGACCCGTGAGGCGGAACCAACGGTGGAGGCACGTCGCCGTTTGTTTTCGGACTTTCGTCGACCAGAATGCCGGGTTCGCCGCGTGCGATCGGAGTTGCTGGTCTCGCATCCTCCGGCTTGTCAACGAGCGCGGGCTCTGGCACAGGCGCCGCGTCCGCGAACTCGGCGGTGTCTTCGGAACCTTCCAGGATCTCGATGACCCGCAACGGGTCCGACGGGTCAGCATTTGAGTCTGTGATTCGGCTCTTGAGTTCCAGCGTGAACGGCTCACGGAACGCTTCAATCGGTTCGGGCGGCAGCGGCAATGGCAGCGATCCACCGACCGGCAGGATGTGGCTCAGTCGAGGCGGCGCAATGGTCGGTTCCTGAGTGAAGAACAAGGGGCCTTCAACGATGGTCGTAGCTGGAGCGGGTGGCACCAGCCGCTCGCCGAGATACGGTGGAGTGAATGGTGCTTCGTCGATCGCTCGCCAGACGAAGTTTTCGGGCTCGGCAGCTTCCATCTGATAGGTCAACGGCGGCAGAAATCCGTCCTGACTGGGGACGATCGTTGCCTGTTCTTCGCCGGGTTGAGGAATCGGCTGCCAGTAAGACTCATCGACGGCAGTCCACAAACCGTTGTTGTCTGGAGATTGAGCACGCACGACAGCACTGCTGCGGGTTGCTGGCCGCGTTGTGCCCTTTGAAACCATCGTCCCGCTCGGACGAGCTGATCCCGATGACGCCTGATAACGCGTTGTGGGGCCGGACTTTCCGAGGATTTTGACTTTGCTTTTTGACGGCGGTTCGAGAGGTAAGAACTCCCAGTGTTTGGGCGAGTACCAGGCAATCTTCAGTCCGACGCGCGGTACGTAAGGGTCGTAGTCCGTGACGGCTCCCACGACGACGGCATCCACTTTCAGGATTTCCGCCAGTCTGATGGCGTCTTCCGGGCCGCCCATCTCGAGGCGGTGCTCACGCAAAGCTGTCTCGACGACACCGATCGGAATGACTTCAAATCCTGGCACTTTCTGCAGTTCGGCGTAGTAGGCGTTCGCGAACTCACGCCCATTGACGGACCGTTCGGTGCTCAGATTGAAGAACGGTGCGATGGCAACTGTCTGCAAGCCGGGAACGGGATTGCGCACCTTGACCTGCATGATCGCGCAGCCGGTCAGGCTGCTCATCAGGCAGAGCACAAGGATGAGTTGCAATGCACGCATAGTCCGGCCGAAGAGCTCGCGGTCAGGCGAACCGTACGAGGAACCGCTTGATCCGAGCGCATCATCGGCTCAGCGCACCAAGCGGCCTTTCGTTATCGGCATATTCGGAACAGGCTCTTTAACCGAAAGAGTCTTCCTAGTTTAACACGATGCGTCGTGCTTGTTGTGGGGGCGCCTTTGTTTAACCTCAACGCCATCGGCGTGAGCGCCGCCTGGAACGGGCGTGTTACGAGGCGCGCACGCCGATGGCGTAGCGGTTAAACGATGGCATCCGCGAAAACTCCTCACCCGGGTTGCTATCCTATGCGGAGATCATCTGTGGAAGGAGGTGTTTGATGAGCCCTGGATTGGTCCCTGTATTCAACCCGCCGGTTGCTGGCGGACAGTTTCAATTGAGCGGTGCTGCGCTGCTCAATAACGCCGAAAAGCTGGAAGAGATCGCCGACGAAGCTGGTCTGGAAGCACTGACCCGTTTCACGGACATGCGTGAAGTCCCTGAAGACTTCGACGGCACGCCCGAGGAACTGGATGCCGTGCTCGGCGAATGGTCCGAGTGGTTCGATGCTGAATGGGGCTCCGAAGCTGCCTCAGCTCTGATGGACCTGATGCAGCAGAAACCTGCCGTGCGCAAGCTGTTGGAAGAGCCGGTGAATGTCGAAGCCGAACTGCGGGAATTGGTACGAGTGCTCAAGCTCGGCACTGAGTTGGGTGCGGAGTTTCGCCTCGAAGTGAGTCTGCCGTCGTAGTGTTGGATCTTCCCGCACGGGCTTCGACCTCAACGGAGATACCTCGCTGCTTACAGGGCTGGCGGAGTAGGAGCAGGTGGGGGCTGAGGAACTTCAGACGCAGGCTTCGGTTGCGACATGATTCGCACTTCCTGGTTAAAAATCTCCAGCAGGGCGTGCAGGCAGCAGGCGACGATGGGGCCGATGAAGACGCCCCACAGGCCCATTACCTGCAGGCCGCCGAAGACGCTGATGATGGCCAGCAGAGGATGCAGCCGCGTGCCGTTCTGCAGGACGTAGGTGCGGATGACGTTATCGAGCATTCCTACGAAGCCGATGCCGTAGACCGTCAGGAAGATGCCCGCGCCCCAGCGACCGTTCCAGAATAGCCAGATGGCATATGGGCACCAGACGAGCCACGTGCCTGCCATCGGAATCAGAGCTGACAACGTTGCCGCGATCAGCAGCAGGAAGAACGGGCCGAGTCCCAACATCTTCATGCCGATGGCTGTCGCGAGACCCTGTCCGACAGCCGCCAGAAATGTGGCGAGTACCAGTGCACGCACAGATGCCGCAAACAGGCTGATCAGGTCCTGTTGATGCTGCTTCTCAATGGGAATCAGAGTCTGCGCGGCGAGGATCAAATCCGGGCCGTCGGCGAAGAAATAATAGAGAGCGAGTGCATACACGGTGATCGCGATCAACAGCGCACCGCAGGCGGCGATCAGACTGGGAGCCTGGCCCAGCACTCGTCCGATGACTCCAACCGTCTGCACGGCGACAGCTTTCAACAAACCCTGCACGCGAATGAGTTGCTCCTGAATCCAGATGCCACGCAGTCGGCGCAGCTCCAGTGGTTCAGCGTTCAAATGCGGGACGTCATTGCGGTTGACGATATGCAGAATATCCACTTCGAAGTTTGAGACTTCGGGGCCGACGTGCTTTTCGACGGCATCGAGGCACTGGTCCAGCACGGGTTTGATGGCTTGAATGCGGGCGGGATCTTCGGTCTCTGGCTCGACGTGCGATGGCTGCAGCAGGTTACCTTGAGCCCACAGCATGACGGTTTGCATGCGATCTCCAGTGCCAGCGGCGAGCACAAACAGTTCGAGCACGCCCAGCACGGTGGCAACCAGCAGCGGTAGCATCACAGCACCCATGATGGTGCTGGTGGCGAAGAACGCCGCCCAGTTCCGGCGGTCTTTGCAACGTCGCATGAAGTACCGGAACACGGGTTGAGCCAGCAGCGCCGTCAGTCCCGCCAGAAACAACGGCATCAGGAACGGTGCAATCAACTGATAGAACGTCATCCCCAGGGCGACGATCAGGACGGTGATGATTGCAAGCGAAACCATTCTGGCCATGAGAACTGCCTGCTCGACGAGTAAAGAAGTGATGCTGCAGCCGGTAAGTTAGGAGCGTGGCCTCTAAAACCAAACAAATCGCGTTACAGAACTGCCGGGATTACGCCCACAACGTCAAGATGTGGCGATGGATCGCTGATAAATGACTTAAAGCCGAGCTGCTGCCTGACATCGGCAACGTTCGGCGGAGCAACCATGAAATCTCGAGTGCGTATCGCGGGGCTGGGAACCGCATTGCCGGCGCGAGTGGTGGCCAGTTCGCAGATCGAGCAGGAACTCGGTTTGCCGGACGGTTGGTGCGAACGCACAACCGGAGTCCGTGAACGCCGACGGGCGATTTCCGAAACAACACTCAGCATGGCGGCCGACGCCGCGAACGCCGCTATTCAGGCCGCCGGAAACGTTCCGTCGATTGATCTCATCATCGGTGCCTCATCCGCGCCGCAACAGGCGATTCCCTGCACGGCGGCTCTACTGCAACGAGCTTTGGGATTGGAAAACGGTCGCAGTTTTTGCCTGGATGTGAATGCGACTTGCCTCAGTTTTCTGGTCGCAGTGGATCTCGCAGCGAAGTGGATCAGTTCTGGGGCGAGCCAATCAGCCCTGATCTTCAGCAGTGAAACGACGCGTCAAAGCCTCAACCCGGCCGAATCGGAGAGTTTTTCGCTGATCGGTGATGGTGCGGCGGCGGCGGTGCTGGTTGCCTCTGGATCGTCGGAGAGCGAACTCGTGCAGGCGCAGTGGGCGACTCACAGCAGCTGCGCCGATCTGACTCAGTTTCTCGGCGCGGGCACGCTGCATCATCCGAACGATCCCGCCACAACGGCGGAGATGAATCTCTTTTCGATGCAGGGGCGGTCCATCTTTAGAGTCGCCGCGCGCGAACTGCCGCCGTTCCTCGACATTTTTTTCATCAGCAGCGGCTGGCAGCGTTCAGACGTAGATGTCGTGATCCCTCATCAAGCCAGTCGTATCGGCCTGGAGCTGCTGACGGCCCGCTGCGGGTTTCGCGAAGAGCAGGTCTTTTCGAATCTGGCGACACGCGGCAACTGCGTGGCGGCGTCCATTCCGCTGGCTCTGAGCGAAGCGGTCGCAGCCGGATGCGTGCAGCGCGGTGATCGAGTTCTACTACTGGGGACCGGCGCAGGATTCTCGATGGGAGCGCTGGCTCTGACTTATTGATCTTTGATCTATCAGGTTGATCCGCAGAGGTGAACGCAACATGGAGTCGTGGGTGGTGGTCACAGGCGCTGGAAGCGGCATCGGTCGCGAGATCGTGCTCGCGTTGGCGTGCGAGCGGCGACGCATCGTCCTGGTCGGGCGACGTCGTGAACTGCTCGAGCAGGCGGCGGCTGATGCTCAAGCACGCGGAGCAACCTGTTGCGTGATTGATCTGGATCTCGCAGCGCACGGTGCGGTTGAAGAACTGGTCGGCAAGGTGCATGAGCAGTGCGGCCGTGTGAGTGTTCTCGTCAACAACGCGGCGGTACTGGCTCAAGGGCCGGTCGAATCATTTGAGCTGGCGGATATCGAACGTGCGGTGACCGTGAATCTGACGGCTCCGCTGCAACTGGTGCGAGCCTTTCTGCCCGACTTGGTCGCTACTTCGGGAACGGTAGTTCTGGTGGCTAGTACCGCCGGCTGGGTGCCGTTTCCTTACACCTCGCTGTACGTCGCGACGAAGGCCGGATTGCGGATGTGGGGTGAAGCGTTTCGAGCCGAACTGGAAGCTCAGGGGGCTCGCCTGTTGATTGCCTATCCGCCGTTCACCGCGACTTCGATGACCAGCGGGATTTCGGACGGAGCTGCCATGCAAGTCTCGCTGGCGTCTGCGGACGTCGTCGGGCAACGCATCGTCAAAGCGCTGAATGCGGGACGTCGCGAACTGTGGTGTGCGTGGACGGACTGGCTGCTGGCCAGTCTGGAAGGCGTGGCTCCGAGGTTGATGCAGGCGATAATGCGTCACCAGCGGAAACGCTTTCAACGGATGATGGCTGCGGCGGATGCCAAGCTGTGAGTGATTTGAGGAATCTCAGATGCGCGTGATGGTGACCGGAGCAACCGGCTTTCTCGGACAGGCGACCGTGGCTGCACTCGTGCGGCAAGGCGACGTCGTGCGAGCGGTCGGGCGTCGCGCCGATCAACTGGCGAAGCTGGCCACACTCTGCGCTGAAGTTGTTGCTGCAGATTTGCGGGACGCGGCTGCGATGAACACCGCCTGTGCGGGCATGGAGGCTGTGCTGCACTTGGGGGCTCGGTCCACGCCGTGGGGACCGGCTGCCGACTTCTATGCAGATAACGTGACGGGTACCGCGAATGTGTCAGCGGGATGTCAGCAGCAGGGTGTGCGACGCCTCGTGTATGCGTCATCGCCGAGCGTCGTGTTCGACGGCCGCGACCACATCAACGTCGACGAGACAACTCCGTTTCCGAGGCGGCTGATGTCGGTCTATTCGGAAACGAAGAAGCAGGCGGAGGAGCTGGTGCGAGCCGCGGACAGTTCAAACTTGGAAACCGTCATCCTGAGACCGAAAGCCATCTTCGGGCCGGGCGATACGACGCTGTTGCCGCGTATTGTTGAGGCCGCTCGCGCCGGGCGTTTGCCGCGTATCGGTGATGGTTTGAATCGAGTCGATCTGACCTATGTCGACAACGTTGTGGATGCGTTGTTGCTGTCGCTCCGCAGTCCGATGGCGGCAGGACGAACTTATTTCATTACCAACGGGGAAAGCCCGCTGCTGTGGGACGTCATTGCAACCGTGCTGCAACGCTGCGGTGTGACGAAGCCATTGCGGTCAGTGCCGTATCGAGTCGTGTCAGCAGTCGCCGGATTTCTTGAGTTTCAAGCGTTGTTCACGCGGCGTGAGCCAACTCTGACCCGCTACACGGCGGCAATTCTGGCCCGCACGCAGACATATGACATTACTGCCGCAAGGCGCGACCTGGGCTACGTTCCTCGCGTGCCACTGGCAGAGGGAGTCGAACGCACGCTAGCAGCGATGTGCTCAAATTCCACTTCTCGTGAACGAAACGAATAAGGAATCCAAATTGAGCGAAGGTTTGGCGACATCATTGATCTGCCATGTGCTTGATACCGGGCATTGTCTGGCGTCGGAGCATCACATGATTCAGGGCGGACGGCGGCACACCATTGAATGTCATGCGTTGGTCGGACTGTTGCGGCATCCGCGTGAAGGTTGGCTGTTGTGGGATACCGGCTACTCGTCGTACCTGATGGAGGAAACTCGCCGCTGGCCGTATTGGCTTTACCGCCTGGCGACACCATTGAGGCTGAAACCCGAGCTGACGGTCGCGGCACAGTTGCCTCGATTTGGGCTTACGCCGAGCGATATTCGGCACATCATCGTTTCGCACTTTCACGCCGATCACATCGCGGGTCTGCGTGACTTCCCGCAGGCGAACATCATCGCACACCGCGCGGCTTATGAGGCGACTCGCGGACTGAAAGGTTTCGCAGCTTTGCGTCGAGCGTTCGTGCCGCAGCTGTTGCCGGCGGATATCGAACAGCGACTGCGGCTGGTGGATGACTTTTCGTCGGAGCCACTCGGATCGTTAGGTACGACATGCGACTTGTTCGGTGACGGTTTGCTGAGACTGGTTAAGTTGCCTGGGCATGAGCGAGGGCAACTCGGCATGCTGGCTCAGACCGAGCGTGGACCGATGCTGTTTGCTGCGGACGGGTGCTATCTGCGTGAGGCCGTGCGCACGAATCGACCGCCGCACCGCATTACGCATTTGATTGTTGATAATGTCGCGCAAGTGCGCGCAACACTGGATCGACTGCATCGGTTCGCGAACGAGCGACCGGAAGTGCAGATCGTTCCGACGCATTGTCCCGAGGCTTATCAGCAACTCGTGGAGGCCTCCTCGTGAGACGCTGGCTCGGACTGATCGCACTGGGTTGCTTTGCGATTCACGCAACGGGCTGCTTCCTGAGAGGGGTGCCCGGCGACGCGCTGTGGACCTGCCACATGGCCGTGGCCGCTCTGGCAGTCGGATTGTTAAGCGGCTCGCCGCGCTGGGCTGGTATCGGATGTTTGTGGATCATGTTCGGCACCCCGATGTGGGTCCTGGATGTCGCGTTCGGTGCGGAACTCATCCCGACCTCGCTGGCAACTCATGTGGGTGGCTTTGTCGTGGCACTGCTCACCGTACGAGCCGCCGGGCTGGCGAAAGGCAGTTGGTGGGCTGCCTTGCTGAGCGGAGCCGCGTTGCAACAGATCTGCCGTTGGGTGACTGATCCATCCCGAAATATCAACGCTTCTTTTGAAGTCTACGACCGCTTTCGTCCGTTGGTCGGTTCCTATGTGGCCTACTTGCTGCTGCTGGCCCTGATTGCGGGCATGTTGCTGTGGGGGGGTGAGTTGCTGCTGCGTCGACTGTTTCCGCGATCGAGTGCCACCTTCTGGTCGAGCGGAGGGACATCATGATGACAGCAGGACTAATCGTCATCTGCCTGATGCTGGTTACACAGAAGTCGTTGGCGCTATTGGCCATTGCACAGTTTTTTCGGAAGCGGATTCCCACTGTGGTCTCGGAGCCGAAACTGATCAGCATCCTGCAACCGATTTTGAGCGGCGACCCGACTCTGCCGAGTTGTCTGGAATGCAACCTGCAACAGACGTGTCGCTTTCCAACCGAGTTCCTCTGGCTGGTCGATGAGGATGATCTTGCTGGCCAGGAGATATGCCGCAGCCTTATTGAAAAGCACCCGGATCGGACGGTGAGGCTGTTGTTGCAGCCGCCACCACCGGACCGTTGCAATCCGAAGATGGTTAAGTTGCAGGCTGGTATTCCTGAGGCTCAAGGCGATGTCATCTGCGTGTTGGACGACGACACCATGCTACCTGCGGAGGGACTTGAAACCGCTGTGGCTTACCTGGATCAGCCGCAGGCGGGGCTGGCGTTCGGACTGCCGTACTACGTGAGCTTCGACAACTTCTGGTCGAAATTGGTGGCCTACTTCGTCAACAGCCACAGCCTGCTGACTTACCTGCCGCCGTTGTGGTTCGTTGACCCGTTCACAATCAATGGCATGTTCTATGTCTTCAAACGTGACGTCTATCAGCAGATTGGTGGGTTCGCTGGCTTGGAGCAGATTGTGGCGGATGATTTCGCAGTCGCTCGCAAGTTCCGTGAGTGCGGCTTCCGACTGATGCAGACTCCGGTCCGGCACCCCATCAGCACGCACGTCTCCGGGCTGCGGCACTACGCGCGATTGTTGCAGAGGTGGTTCATCTTCCCGCGTGAGACCGTACTAAAGTACCTGCCGTGGAAGTGCCTGGTCGTGACCTACTGTCTATCGTTGTTACCAGCTCTGGGACCGCTGCTGTTTCTGTTGTTGTGGTTGATTTTTCCCAAGGAATGGACGGCCAGCTTAGGGCTGAATTACCTCGCGCTGCATTACACATACTTTGCGGTTTTCAATGTGCGTTTCCTGCGCGGTGCATCGCCGTGGAAGTGGTCGTGGCTGGTCGTGGCGGTGCAGTGCCTGTTGCCATTTCAGTTGTTGATCGCGCTGGTGTCTCCGCAGCGCATTAACTGGCGCGGGCATGTCATGCAGATCGAGCGGGGCGGGACCTTCCGGTTTGTGCGGAGACGCAAACCATGAATGCAGATCTGCGTCAGCCGTTGATTCAATGGTCGAACGCGTGGGTGGTGGTGCCATTGGTCGCGCTGCAAACGTTGATTTACATGACGTTGAATCACCGCTCGCTGGAGGGCTCGACAGAAACTCCGGCCATGCTGCTGGACAGCGTACTTGGCTTTCAGGTCTGGACTGTCTGGGCCTATGTGGCGTTGATCGCGACGCCGATCGTGATGGCGTTGATGATCCGCAGCCGGGACGTCTTTCGCCGCGCGATCGTCGCTTACGTGGTCGCGATGACCATTACGTTTCTGATCATCTTCAGCTATCCGACGCATTGCCCACGCCCCGCTCCGCCGACAGATCCCAGTTGGAGCAGTTGGGCGTATCGCAGCTTGATCGCGCTGGATGGTCCGGGCTGCGCGTTCCCCTCGGGGCACGTCATTGTGCCGACGGTACTCTGCTGGGCGATCTGGCGAGACCGGCACCCCTATCGAATCGGAGCGCTGATCTGGTTGATCCTCAGCAGCCCCTCGATCTTGACGACCAAACAGCATCATGCCGCTGATTTATTCGGCGGGCTGATCGTTGCCGGAGTTGGGATTTTGGTTGCTCAACTCGCCCTGCGAGGAACGAGTCGTTCATCAGAGCAGGGGTGACGGATTTGTAGGGTGGGACAAGCGATCGCAATTCCTTGGTGGGCCGGCGCATTCGACAACAGGTGGTCTCGACGGAGCGTCTCCGCGAACAACAGAGCTCGATCGCGCCGGCCCACCACTCGACGGCGTCGAATGCTGGTCCCACCCTACATCGGACGCAATGCCGACTAGTGGCTCGCCACGTTGCGGGTTGACGTTCCGAACAATCGATGCGGCAGTCGTTCGACATTGCCTGCGACGTCTTCTGCGTGGGCGGCGATTTCTTGGTGGGCGTCGTCGATCAGCAGTTCCCAAGTGGCGAAGTTGGGCGATGTCGCCTTGGCTTCGCGGCCTCCGACCAGCACGCGTTTCACCGTGCCGTTGTCGGAGCAGGTGCCGCTGACAATCCACTTGCCATCGCGTGGCACCACATGCGTGATGACCGTGGCCGGAGGCAAATCGTCGACAGGATCGAGCAACTGCGGGAAAGTGGCGTCGGAGATCTCAGCGACGCGGGATTCATCGCCGGTCAGCGGTGCTTCCGTGCGGAAGATGCCGGGATTGGCTTTGAATTCCGGCGACCGGACGCTGACGACCTGCGCATGACGCCCGGCTCCGAACCAGTCGTGCAGAATGACTGGCACTCCCTTTTCGGTCTTCGGTTGCGGGCGAGGGCCGCCGCCGAGATTCACGATCGCGCGTTGCTTGCTGTTGTCCTTCCAGTTGGCGACCTGCACGTTGCGGAAGTGTGTGGCCGCCTTGCCGGTCGGGTTGTCGTCAGAAATCTGAATCAGAGGCATCCCGCCGGATCGGCAACCATCAAACGTGAGCCCATCAACGGTCACCGCACCATGCTGCTCGCTGAGATCGTCATGGCCGCGATTGAACGGTTCGGTGTTGGTCTGGCGGATCGTGACGTTGCGATAAACGTGGTTGTCGAAGTTGGGGTGATAGATGCCGTAGTGCGATTGAATCGTCAGGTTCTCGACGAGTAGCGAGGGTACCTGCGGACGGAATCCGTAATGCACGTTCCAGATCTTCGTGTTGCGGACGATGAAGGGATGCTTCGTGTCCGGGCCAACGCGATTCACCCCTTCGCCGAGGTTGATGCCATACAAGCCGTAGCTGCTGTGAACTTCGTTGTCGTCAAATCGGACGAATGGCAGGGTGCGGATATCGACATCGGCCTGCTTGCCGTCCGGTTGCATCACGGGCAGCGTCAGCTTCAGGGCACTCGTCTGAGTCGCTTCATAGCGGAAGCCGTACGCGTCGTTCGCAGCGGCGACGTTGCGAGTAAACGTGTTGAGGCTGTTGGACCACCAGTAGCCGGCGCCCTCATTCTGATCGAACGGCAGCACCTGCTTGGGCAGCTTCTTGCCGTGCCGGGCTTCAACGGCGAGGTTGCGATCCAGCACGTTGTAGATCTCCGTGCCGTCTTCCATGAAGTAGCCGTGACCGATGCTGCGATAGCCCACGCAATCACGCACGACGAGATAGTTCGTGCCGTGAATCGTCAGCCAGCGGTTGTGACTGTCCCAGATCGACGCGCCAACGACCGAACTGCCGCGCATCGTGTTGCCAACCAGATGGAAGTGCAGGCTGTAACGACCGAGCACGTTCTTCTTGCCCAGATGCCGGAACTCGGCGTAACCGATCGAACCCGCCGAACTGCGGTGGTACATCGTGTGCCCGCGCTCGCCGTCGGGATTCGCGGATTCCACAACCACGTTGCGGCTGAGATTGGCCACTTCGCCGCGAAACTCACCCTCGCCCAGATGTTCGTGATCCAGTGCCTTATTCAGGGTGACCTGCAGACCATCAATCGCGGTGATGGTGCGTTGCTCGGTCATGCCTTCCTTGTGATATCCCGAGTGGGTATCCGTGAGGATCACCTGATCGCCGACCTTCCAGCCGGTGACAGCCTCAGCCAGCGTAATTTTTTGATTCCCCTCGGCGGCAGTAGCTCCCAGCTTCACCCAGGTGCGGCTCAGCGGGGCTCCGTGAAAGTCCATGCGGCCGGCGCAACACACGATGGCCGGGCACGACTCCTTATTCATGCCGGGCAGATAAGTCAGTCGAATCAGTGCACGAGCATTCGCGGCGACGGGTTGATTTGGAGTGCCCACCAGCAGCGAAGCCTTGGGGGCTTTGGGATCAACGTCATCAAAGTGCATCGTGCAGTCGAAGCCGTCTTCCTCGGTGCTATCGCTGGCTTCGATCTTGATGAGGCCCACGTTGAGCTGCGTGGGTTTGTCGGTCGCAAAGGACACAGTACCCGCGACGAACAGCGAGCGGATCACGACGTCATCCGGTGCTTGCACGTCGTATGTCACGGTGTGGCCCGGTCGAACCTGGACCTTCACGCCATTGCCGGGAATCTTGCCACCTTCCCACGTCGTAGCGTTAGACCAGGCTCCGGAAGCGGCGCTGCGAACCAGCACGGGCTTCTGATCTTCGGCGTGAACCCAGGGGCTCAGCGCGCAGAGACTCAGCACAACAGCGGCGACCAGAGAAACTCGATTCATGGAGCGCTCCTTCGAGAATGCTTGCGGCCAGTTGCTGCGAACTTCGCAAGTTGGTTGGCAGTGGTCAACGTCGCAGGGATTCGTTGAGCAGGTCCGTCACGAACATGCAGCCCGGACTGTGTGTGATGACCAACTCAGGCTTGGCCGCCATCACCGCCGCCTGCGGAGTCACTCCGCACGCCCAGAAGACGGGTATCTCATCAGCAGCAACTGGGACGGCGTCACCGAAATCAGGTTTGTGGATGTCCTGAATTCCGATCTGCTCAGGAAATCCGAGGTGCACCGGTGCGCCATGCACGTCAGGAAACTGTGAGGTGATCTGGATGGCTCGAATGGCGTCCGCCGGTTTCAACGGTCGCATGGAGACGACCAACGGACCGTGGAACTTTCCGGCAGGCTGGCAGGGGATGTTCGTGCGATACATCGGCACGTTGCAGCCGAGTTCAATGTGTCGCACCGGAATGCCTGCTTGAAGCAGCTCGGCCTCAAAGGAAAACGAGCACCCAATCAGAAAACTGACGAAGTCCGGTTTCCAGTACGAGCTGATGTCTGTTGGCTCATCGACCAGTTGGCCGTGTCGCCAGACGCGGTAGCGTGGCAGGTCGGTCCGCAGGTCGGCATCGGGTGCTGACTTGCCGGGTACGGGACTGCCTGCTTCGGTGACGTCCAGCAGAGGGCAGGGCTTCGGGTTGCGTTTACAAAATAAGAGGAAGTCAAAGGCGTCCGCCTGCGGCAGAATCACAAGGTTCGCCTGGGCGAAACTGGGGGCCAGCCCCGAGGTTTGATTCGTCCATTCTCCCGCGCGGCAGGACTCGCGCACCTGCTGAGCCGAAACGAGCGACGACCGATTCTGCACGGGCATGGTGACGAGAACCCCTTAGTGGAACTGAAGTTGCACGTTGATTTGTGACGAATACGCCTCTGAGTGACGGACTCGCGCATGAATGGCTGAGTCGCCCGGAGCATAGTTGACAGCCCCAGTCGATTGTGATGGACTGGAGTTTGTTTATACGTTCACAACTCCAATCATCAACCTTTGCGATCAGGAACACGCGATGTGGAGAATTCTCGGAGAGCCTGGAAGAGACCTGTGTGACAAGCATCTGGGAGTCTCGCGGCGCGATGTTTTGCGTGTCGGCGGGTCCACCATGCTCGGCATGACTTTGGGCTCGATGCTCGAAATTCAGGCGGCCGAAGAAGCTGGCGGAGCCCGTCAGCCCGGCTGGAACAAGGCCAAGAGCATCATCCTGTGTTACCTGCAGGGTGGTCCTTCGCACCTGGATCTGTGGGATCCCAAGACCAATGTTCCGGACAACGTCAAATCGGTCTTCAACCCGATTTCGACCAAGCTGCCCGGCATCCAGTTCACGGAAGTGCTGCCGAAGCTGGCTCAGATTAACGACCGTTTCTCGATGATCCGGTCGATGAGCTACACGCCCAATGGCCTCTTCAATCACACGGCCGCGATCTATCAGATCATGACCGGCTACACGACGGACAAAGTCAGTCCTTCCGGCCAGCTCGAGCCGCCGGATCCCAAGGACTTCCCGAACTTCGGTTCGAACATCATCCGCCTGAAGCCACCGACAGTGCCGATGCTGCCCTTCGTGATGCTGCCGCGTCCACTGCAGGAGAGCAACGTGGTCGGCAAGGGCGGAACCGCCGGCTTCCTCGGCCGCGCGTTCGATCCCTATACGCTTTATCCGTCCGGCGACGACATGGATATGGCGAAGCTGTCGCGGATCAAGATCGACGATCTGCAACTGCGTCCGGACGTCTTCGCGACGCGTCTGGAACGCCGGGCCCGCCTGCGTGATTCCATCGTCAAGAAGATGGATGACGTCGATGCCGCGACCAAGGACTACACGCTCAACGAGTACTATGACCGTGCTCTGAGCCTCATCGTCTCGGGTCGTGCTCGTGACGCGTTTGCGATTGAGAACGAGTCCGCCGCCATGCGTGAGCGTTATGGCCGGAACACCTTCGGTGATAGCTGCCTGCTGGCTCGCCGTCTGGTCGAGGCTGGGACACGGATCGTCGAAGTCGTGTGGCCCAAGGTTGCGAATTCGGACAATCACTCCTGGGACGTGCACGTCGGTCTGTCTGGTCGCATGAAGAACCAATCTGGCCCGATGCTGGATGCCGGCATCAGCGCTTTGATTAGCGATCTGGATGAACGCGGCCTGCTGCAGGAAACCCTGGTGGTGGTCATCGGCGAATTCGGACGCAGCCCACAGCGTGGCGTCAGCACGTCGGGCAATTCGAACTCGGACGACGGTCGCGATCACTGGCCATACTGCTACACCGCCATCGCGGCGGGTGCAGGCGTCAAGCGAGGCTACGTGCACGGCGAATCCGACCGTACCGGTTCGGCTCCGCTCCGTGATCCGGTCCATCCGACCGATCTGCTGGCGTCGATGTACCACTCGGTGGGTATCGCCCCGAATACGATTGTCTACAACCACCTGAACCAGCCGCGCGAACTCGTAAAGGCTGAACCGGTGATGTCGCTGTTCTCGTAGGAACATGGACGCTGTCGTTGTAGGGCGGACAATCCTGTCCGCCTCGGGCGTTGGACCTGAAGCGACGGACAGGATTGTCCGTCCCACATGAACTGATTCCAAAAGCGGAGTTCCTTGCGAGAGGAACTCCGCTTCTTTCTTTGGGCTGGCGATCAAAGAGTGCGGCGTCGAAACTTCTGGGGTTGGCGCAGGTATCAGTGAGTATCTTCTTGCCAGGAACCAGAAATCATGAATCGCAGCCTCGCTCCCTTTTTGGTGGTCTGCGGCATCGCACTGCTGTGCGGATGGGCGGTCAGTGGTCATAAGCGAGATCACGCACCGGCTGCGGACTTTCGCGCGACTGACGACCTTGCGCCTGCCGTCAAACTGGTGGACGATCATCTGGCCCAGGAGTGGCGGGATAACAAACTGACGCCCGCTGAGATGGCTCCCGACTTGCAGGTGCTGCGACGGTTAATGCTGTCGCTGATGGGCACCGTGCCGTCTGTTGAAGAAGTCCGGCAGTTCGAGGCGGATAATCAGCCTGACCGAGTTGGTCGCTGGACCCAGATGCTGCTCAACGACCGCCGCTACGCGGATTACATCGCTCAGCGGCTGTCACGCTGCTTCGTCGGGGCTGACGATGGCCAGTTCATTGTCTTCCGCCGAGACCGCTTCAACGCCTGGCTCAGCGAGCAACTGCACAATTCCACTCCCTACGACGAGATCGTGCGGAAGATGGTCGCGTCGAAGGGGCTGTGGACGGGGCAGCCGGAATCCAATTTCATCACGGCTGCGCAGGCCAACGACGATCTGGATGAGAACAAGCTCGCCACCCGATCCGTGCGTGCGTTTCTCGGACAGAGCATGGACTGTGCTCAGTGCCACGACCACTTCTTCGCCGAATGGAAGCAACATCAGTTTGCGGGCATCGCGAGTCACTTCGGCAAGACCAAGGTCGCACTCGGCGTCTTTGAAGATAAAGAAAAAGTCTTCAAGGTTCAGAATCGCAAGACGCTGGAAGATGAGGTCGTAGAACCGGCGGTTCCGTTCCATTCTGACTGGCTGTCTCAGGAGGAAAAAGAACCGCGGCAGCAGTTGGCCGAGTGGTTCACGCATCCCGAAAACCGTCGGTTTGAGCGAGCGATCGCCAATCGCATGTGGGGCCTGATGTTCGGCAAGCCGTTCATTGCTCCCGTCGACGACATGCCCAATCCGCCCGAGAAGCCGGACGTTCTGGATCTGATCGGTCGGGATTTTCGTCAGCACAACTGTGACCTTAGACGCATGGTTCAGGTCATCGTGTCCACACGAGCCTTCCGGCAAGCCAGCGATCACAGTGCAACGGATCCGGAAGAGGTCGACCGGCTGACGAATCAGTGGGCCGTGTTTCCGCTGACCCGCCTGCGACCCGAGCAGGTCATCGGCTCGATGCTGCAAGCGTCGTACATCCAGAAGATCGACCAGAACTCGCACTTGTTCGTGCGCAGCAACCGCTTCTTCCGCGAGCGGGACTTCGTCCAGGCCTACGGTGACCTTGGCGATCAGGAACTTGTTGACCGAGCCGGCACGATTCCTCAAGCACTGCTGCGCATGAACGGCGAGATGACGCGGGACACGATCAAGATAGATCCGCTGTCATCCGCGAACCGCATCTCCAATCAATGCGATACGAACAAGGACGTCGTCGAATTGTGCTACCTCGCGTGCCTCGCCCGCCGCCCAACGGCTGAGGAAGAGGCCCACTTCCTGGACGAGCTCGGCGACCGCAAAGGCGACGCCCGCGAAGTCATCGTGGAAGATATCTTCTGGACGCTGTTCAATTCGCCAGAATTCTCCTGGAACCACTGATCGCGGCGCCGCGAGCCAGCGACCGGTCCCGGCTCCACCGCCTGTTCATTGCACCACGGCGAACGGGCCGCACTCAGGCTGAATCGTCCTGAAGAGTGGCAGGACGCCCTGATCGTTGGTGTCCAAAGGCGGGAGTGCGGATGGTTTTGAACAGGGGTTGTCAGAATCTTCGCAGAGTACCGCCGTTGACCCTCGAAATTGGCCCCAATAGCATCCCGCGCGAACAGCAGGGAGTGTTGTTATGCGGGCGGGCGGAACGTGGATGGTCCGAATGGCTTCGGAAGCGTTCAGAGCTACCCTCTGCCACATTGTCTGGGTTCGGCGAAGGTGCGTCGTGAATTCGCGCCTCGGCGGTCAGCCCGCAGACAGGGATGTCCCGCTGGGAGCGATTCTCAGACGTAATGCTTGATCTGAGTGTGCGGCTGCCACGTCCAAACGGTGAATACGGGTGTGACGAGTCTGGTCGTTGCGGTTTTCCTGAAGTCGTTGACTGCCTTGCGATTTCGACGACAAGGAAACGGCTACAGGACGTCATTCTTTCGGAAGTGTCAGCGGTTCGCGGATGTGGACTGCCGGTTTGTGAGATCTTGGGATTAGGTGTCTTTCATGGAAGCGCTTCAGCAGCTTGGTTCGGCTCTCTTCAGCTTTGGACGGGGCATCGAACGCTCGATTACGAAGGTCTTTGGCTCTTCCAATGATCGGCGGGTACGGAAAATCGGTTTCAACCGCGAAAAAGACGGTTCGACGCGAATCACTGCGGGTTCGACGCTGGATCGCATCAACC
>CAYLTY010000124.1:0-24075 GCA_964386705.1 uncultured Planctomycetaceae bacterium | reverse complement strand
AGTCGCACTGCATGAATTCGCGATAGCGGCCCGCCTGAGTGTTCTCGCCACGCCAGACTGAGCCGATGTGATATCGCTTGAACGGAGTACCGAGTTCGTGGTGGTGTTGAGCGGTGAAGCGGGCTAGTGGGACAGTCAGATCGAATCGCAGGGCGATGTCGCGGTCACCGTTGTCGAGGAAGCGATAGAGCTGCTTGTCGGACTCTTCGCCACCTTTGCCGACGAGAATTTCAGCGTACTCCAACGCCGGCGTATCGATCGGACTGAAGCCGTAGCTGCGATAGACCGTCCTTGCGGTTTCGATCAATCGCTCGCGCGCCATCATGGGAGCCGGCAAGTAGTCGCGAAAACCTTTGAGCGTCCGAGGTTCGATAAGGCCAGCCACGATGCACATTCTCCCACAGGCGATGAACTGCTGCCGATCACAAGAACGACAGCGGTTCTTGAAAACTCGATCTTCAAGACGACTTGCAACTTAGAACAGAGAGCTGCAATGCCGGCGAGGTTCGCGGACCGTGCGATCGCGGAATACCGGCACCGGCAGCTTGCACGACGCCGAACTGCGTCGATCAGTGTTCTAGCGAATGCGGCTAACGATTGCCTTTGCCGCCCTTACGATCGTCCCCGTTGCGGTTGGAGTCACCTTTGCGCTTGTCCTGCTCACGCTGCAACTGCTGCTGCATGTCAGCGGCTTCCTGAGCTTGCCTCATGAGGCGCTGCAGGAATCCTTCCTTGGCAGGTTCAGCCATCTTCTTCTCGGACAGATCGATTGGCTTATGGGGCAGCAGCCCGATCAGCTTACGCTCGCCCATGCCCCACAACGTGGAACAGATGAAGTAGACGCACAGACCAGCCGGGACCTTGTAGAACATAAAGCCCATGAAGATGAGCATGTAGTTCATCATCTTCTGCTGCATGGCCATTTCATCGTTCGTCGGCGGAGGCATCATGGCCTTCTGCTGAACGAAGTAGAGCACCAGCGTGATGATTGGCAGCAGGTTGAAGTCCTGTCCCAGGAACGGCAGAGCGAACGGCATCGGGAACAAAGCATCCGGAGCAGCCAGATTGTCGATGTACAGGAACGGCGCCATGCGCAGATCGACGCTGTAGTTCAACGCCTGATAGAGCGCGATGAAGATCGGCAGTTGCAGGAACGCCAGCAGGCATCCGCCAAAGGGATTGAAGCCCGCCTTGTTGTAGAGCTCCATCTGCGCCTGAGCCTGCTTCTGCTTGTCGTCCTTGTACTTCTCGCGCATCTCATTCAGCAGAGGTTGCAGCTCTTTCATCTTGTTGCTGCTGGCGGCCTGCTTCTTCGAAATCGGGAACATCAGCGTGCGAACCATCCCGGTCAGAATCATGATCGCGATGCCGTACGGAATGCCCCACGAATGGATGCCTCGCAGAATGCTCACCAGCAGGTGGCTGATGGAGCCAAACCAGCCGTAGTCAAACACGCCTTCCGCGCCGTAGCTCTCCAGCAGCTCTTGCCGCTTGGGGCCGAGGAACAGCTTGAACTTGTGCTCAACGTTGCCTTCGGCCGGAATATCCAGCGTCTTGGACGTGAACAACAGACTGACATCGCTGTGCTCTTTGACTTCATCCCGTTCGACGACGATTGGCTTCGTCGACGTGAAGTACTGATCCTGCAACTGCGGAACACTCGGCAGCACCAGGGCCGCGAAGTATTGAACGTCAATACCGGCATAACGGAAGGCGCGAGGCCATTCCTGAGGAGCATTCTTATCCAGACTCTTGACCAACTCCGAAGTAGTCACCGACTGCGGTGTCAGGTCGCCGTCTGCATCCAGGAACCCCGCCTTCACGTCGCGGTACTTGGTAGTAATCTCTTTGTTTTCGAGTGGCAGCCCGACGGGACCTTGCAGCACGTAGCTGACAGAACGCACCGCGTCCGACTGGTTCTCGATCAGAATACTGATATCCAGGTCATACGGTGCTGAGACAACATCCCAATCCGGCCGAAGTTCAATCTTGTCCTTCGGCATGCGATTCAATGTGTAGGTCTTCGTAATCGCCAGCTTGCCATCCGGTGAGGTCAGCCGGAACTTGGCGCTCGACTTCACTTCCTTGTTGTCCGCATCCGGGGTGTCGCCCAACAGTTCCCAGCTGAGGTTTTTGTTGGATGCATCACGGTCCAGCTTGGCGAACTCCGCGTCGATCTTGGCCAGTTCGAGATCGAACGTCAGCGGCTTGCGCTTCGGGTCCAGCGCCGTGATCGGCTTACCTTCTTCAAGGTTATTCCCCACCACTTTGAGTTGTGGTCTGGGGATGACGTTATCACTCACCACGTAGCGTGGGTCGTTCAACGTAGCCGTAGCAATGGACGCGCCGACGCTCGTCAGATCGACCTGCAGGCCGTAGCCGGTCTTCTGATCCATCGAGCCCAACGAGACCGTTTTGACGGGATGATCGGGAAGCTTGGCCTGCTTGTTTTCATCAGGCTGCTTGCCGTCGGCTTCCGGTTTCTCGGCTTCGGCTTTCTGCTCAACCGCGCCGTCTTTCTCGTCTTCTTTTTCAGCAACCTGCTGTGGTTTCGGGACTACAGGAAAGAGACCAGGAAACAACGCTGGTCCGTAGGTCAACCATCCAATCCACAGCAGAAGAAGAGTTACTCCAAAGGTAAGGTTGCGTTTTTGATCGACTTCACCGGCCATCTTTGAGACGGTCTCCCAGGAAATTATCCAGCTCAGGAATTGCGTAGATCTTGTTGGACGTCTTCTCAACGTCGTACTTCACCCGACGATACATCAAACGATCGTCATCGAGGATCACATACGACGAATCTGGCACTCCGTTACGCGGTTGCCCGACAGATCCAACATTCACCAAGTGCTTCTGATTCCCCAGCCGATACTCGAAGTTCACTTCTTCGGGAGTCAGGAAATTGAGGTCTTCGGTGAAAATACCAGGGATATGGGTATGTCCCTGGAAGCAGTCTTTTTCCACCAGCTGGAAGATGCGTTCCATCTTCCGCTGGTTGTAGATGTCTTCGGGGAAGACATACTCGTTCAGAGGGTTTCTCGCCGAGCCGTGTACGAATAATCGATTCGGCTCTTTGTGAACGCGAGGCAGTTCCCCCAGAAACTCCCACCGCGCTTCCGCTCCAGAACCAGCTTCCAGCGTTTGCCGCGTCCAGAAGATGGCACGCTCGGCACCCGCATTGAAACCTTCCGGATCGAACAAGGCTCCCTGATCGTGATTGCCTAACAGTGTGACTTTGCAATGCTTACGAACGAGGTCGATGCACTCCCGCGGATTCGGTCCATAACCAACGATGTCACCCAGACAGTAGATCTCTGAAATTTCTGGCTGAGCTTTGATATCACTGAGGACAGCTTCGAGAGCTTCAAGATTCCCGTGAATGTCGCTAATGATCGCTCTCAAGGAAGGGCCCCCGTGAACTCGCAAGATTGTCGTCGCAGCTCTATTTGAGTCGTCTGTTAGCGATGCTCAAATGAAGGAACTCCGCTGAACGGAGTCACTTTCGGATCTTAGGACCCAGCGTCAAAACCGGTCAAGCAGGTGGAACCGTTGGGGATAGGCGTTTTGCGTCCGGTTTCGATCAGCCGGATCGGGTGTTTTGGCCTCAAGTTAGTCGTGCCGCATGTTGCCGACCCACCACACGTCAACGCTCCTCGGCAGCACAGTCAAGAAGTCCTTAGTGAATCACGGCTTATGTGCGATCGAAGTGCGCTGCGACGAGCTGCCTGATGCGATTGAGCATCATGGCCGCAGTACCGGACCTGTAGAAGACACAGCGATCCGAGAATTTGCAGCACTATCTAAAGCACTGCAGCTATTGCGTTTGTGACTCGACGAGTCTTCGCAAAGAGCGATCAGGCCAACTTTGGCATTCACAGTGCTTAACACCCTCACGTTCGAGATTCGACCCGCCAACGATGCGAGACACTGCTGTGAACAACCTCATTCAAAAGCTCTGGTCCGATGAAACCGGTTTCCTGCTCGCCACGGAACTGGTGCTCATCTCGACGATCCTCGTGATCGGGATGGTGGTGGGCCTTGCTGAAGTTCAGCACGCAGTGGTGCAGGAGCTGGAAGACGTTGCTTCGGCCTTCGGTTCCGTCAATCAGACCTATCGGTATTCGGGGATGGACAGCCCGAAGTCGTCAGGTCGCGGCAGTGGCTTTGGCGACCATCGCGATGCCTGCGACAGCCAATGGGACATCGTCTGTGCCAGCGGTAATGGTCGTGGCTAGTTGCTCAAGTCAGCAGCTCTCTGAGTTCAAGTGTTCTCGCTTTCCAGTGCCCCTATCGGGGAGTCTTCGCCCATGTGGAACCTGCTGCAGAAACTCGCTCGCGACGAGGTCGGATCGTCCGTGACGACAGAGATGTCGATGGTCACGGGTGTGACGGTGGGCGCTCTCATCATGAGCATGGGGGACTTCTCCGCCAACGTGAATCGTCAGTTCAAGCAAGTCGCGACGTCATCCGCATTGAAGTCCACGGACCTCGACCGGAAGCGTGAACAGGAAGACGCCGAACGCGCCGCTGAGTTTGAACGCATCCGAGCCGCTGCTGCCCAGAAGCGCGCTGCCGCGAAGTCGCACTAGCGAGCAATCGTGTTTGATAGACCGTTGCTCAATCATCTTGAAGTGTTGTTGAACCACGCTCGCACAGCCATGAGTTCTGCGCTTGTCTTCGCCGCAATCACAACTCCGACTTGACGAGTTGGTAGATCGCACAGCCAGGCCGGCGAGGTGCGAAGGGCGACCACATCACCAACTCTGTGAGGAAGTGGTAGCTGCAGCGGTGAGCGAACCGCATCGGCAACTCGACGTTCAAAGAAACTGTCGATCTCGGTTGCATAGATTTCGGCGATGCGTGCGCTGTCAATCAGCAACCAGGCGTGATGTTCGCCATGCGCCACGCGCTCGCAAAGTCGTCGTGCAATGAAGCCCATGGTGTAGCGCGCGTTGACGTCTTGAATCGGCCGGATGGCCAGTTCGCCGATGTGATTGCGATACAACATCACATCAATGCCCAGCGGTCCGAAGTATCCCAACTGTGCGATTCGCCGCGCGAAACGCTGCACTTCAGTGACGGCATTTGCGATCAACTCACCATGCGGCATCGCTTGCTCAAACCCGCCGTTCGGTAAGCACTGGCTCCCGACATAACGGCCCGTCGAATCCGTCAGCAGTTCGGTCACGGCGAGCAGTTCAATTTGAGCGTCTGCGCTCTTGGCGGCCGATGATCGATGAATGCTCATCATGATGCCGAACTCGGCGACTCGATCCAGCCACGGTTCAAAGATCAGCCACTCACCCTTTTCCAGACGCTTCTCGATCCAGCGACGAGTCGGCTCAGGCAGCGCGGTTCCACGACCCACCACGCGCTCTCGCGCGGACATCCCAAACTCCGCCTTGATGACCCAGCGCAGAGTGTCTGGAGAACACGTCGCGCGTTGCGCGCAATCGGCGACTGCGAGTTCGAGATCCGCGAATTCCGCGATCACGCGCGAGCTCGCCAGATCGAGACCGAGTTCCCGTTCGATCTCCACTGATACGCGCCGTGAGTTCGCCAACCGCACGGCCTCCGAGGACGGTGCATCGATCTTCGCGCCGATCTGAGTTGCGACTCGCCGGGCTGCGTCGGACCAACCCCACGGCTGAAACCTTCGCTCAGTCGCTTCCCCGATCGCGGCAGTTCGCAGCGGAGATTCCACACACGTCAGTGACACCCCGAACTGTTCCCGAAACGCGGTTAGAAACTCGGCCGGCGGAAGTACGGGAAGGCAGACCGCGTCGCCGGTCTCGGCCAATCCCAACAGATGGCAACTCAACTCAGCCGCCAGCCGCTGCAGGTTGCGATTCGGGGCGTAGCTGGACGATGCGAGTTCGTGCTCGAAGTCGAAGTTGCCCCACAGGAATGCGTTCATCTCCGGTCAATTCGTTTGAAATGCGACCATTGCAGCCGCCCGTCGCGTACTGATTTTCGAGCGATTCTGCCAATCGCATTTTTGCTGGTCCGATTTCCGTCGAATAACGTTCAAAAGTTCCGCGATTCACCGTTTCAACGATTTTGCAGTTTGGAGCGGTCGTTTGGCAGAGTTAAACTGTCGGACCTCATTCTTGAAATCTCCTGCCCGCGTGGTCAGGCTGTTCTTGTCGAGCGGCCGGGACTTCGTACTGTAATGTCTGAAACTACAGAACAAGTTTGGGGACCGAAGGGACTTTGGATCCGCGTTGGTGATGATCCGCCTTCGAGCCATTCGGATGGTCCGAAGCGATCCCGGTAAGGCGAATGGTTGCGACATCGCAATCAGTGCTCCGATATGGATTTCATTCTCAAAGGCTATGCCGTCAATGACGCGACGTGGTTTTACCTGTCGCTGTTGTTGATTATGGCCGTTTTCTTTCGCTTCAACCGCTTATGGTCGTTGCGAAACCTGGACATCGTGTTGCTACTCGCTGTGTCGCCTGGCCTGTTGAGCCAGGAGGCTCCGCAGTCGTTGGGCAACATCTGGTTGTTCGTCTGCACCGGCCTGTTCCTTATCCGACTGATGCTGGATGCGTGGTTCCGCCGCCGTCCGCTGCTGGAACAGAATCTGAATGCGTCTGGACTGGCGTTCCTGTGCGTGGCGGCGTTTGCGTTTCAGATCGCGAACATCGTCACGGAAACTCCGCGTGAGGACACCATTGAAACGGTGCGGGCGGCTCAGGATCTGGTTGCGCGGCAGGATTCTTCGCAGGCACAAGCTCCTGAGAACACGGCCGCCGCGGAAGCGGCCACATCGCCCACGTCACGTCTGCTCGCCACGCCGACCGTGCTGGTGCACAACTACCGAGTCGCCGCGTGGATCCTGGCCGGTACATCGCATCTGGCTGTTGTGCTGGGGTTGGTCTTCCTCGGCAAACGCCACTTGGGTGAGCTGAACCTCGGCATCGCGATGGCGACCATGTACCTGCTGTTGCCCTGCACTGCTTATCAGGTCGAGCAGGTTTCGCACGTGATGCCCGCAGCCCTCGTGATCTGGTCGCTGACGTTCTATCACCGACCGATGGTTGCCGGTTGCTTTATGGGTTTGGCGTGTGGGACGGTGGCCTTCCCCGTCTTCTTGCTGCCGGTCTGGATGGCGTTTTACGGACGCAATGGAGCGATTCGCTTCGGCTTGGCTCTAACCGGCGTGATGGCGGTGCTGCTGGGCTCGTTCGCCCTGACATCCTCCAATGTCCAGTCGTTTCTGCAGCAAACCATTGGTCTGGTGGACTGGAGCCTGTTCCAGTTCAAGTCTGGTTATGGCGTGGGCTTCTGGTCGAACATCGACCAAGTGTATCGCCTGCCAGTTGTCACGGCGTTCGGAGTGCTGGTTATCGTGCTGGCGATCTTCCCGCGCAAGAAGAACATCGAGCACTTGATGGCTCACTCGGCGGCCATCGTCGTGGCGACTCAGTTCTGGTATCCGCAACACGGCGGCGTCTATGTGCTGTGGTATTTGCCGCTGTTGCTGACGGTTTTCTTCCGACCGAAGCTCGCGCATCTGGTGCCGCCTGAGTCTGCGCCGCTGTTGCGTCTGGCTAAGAACACGGATACCGCCGCTCCTACAGATCGTCCGGTAACGCTCTCCAGCCGTCAGCAACTTCGCTGATCGCGGCTGGCTCACCAGGCTGGCTCGCCGACCACTTCACCTGCTTGAGCTGTGATGAGCGCGCCGATCACTTTGATGTCGATGCTCGCCGAGGCGAATCTCACCGCGCCGTCGCCCAGCAGGAAATGCGCTCCGCCCGGATGAAAACTGTAGGCCTCGTTGGCGTTCGTGCAGTTCACGGCACACGTACCCGGCGTGGTTCCGGTCGTCTGATTGAATCCATGCAGATCGAAGCCCTGCACGTTGTCCGCCCAGCCAGCGCCGGTAATGTTCCCCGAAACCTTCTGGCCCATCCGGTAGGCGGTGGGGCGTCCGGCACATTCGCCGAGGAAAATGGTGTTCGAAGTGCCGTCCGTAATGTCGCGCACTCGCGCCCGCAGGAAGTTGTCGAAGATCGCCCCATTGGGCATGGCGTTCGTCGCGGCATCCAGCACGCCCAACGTGATCAGTGCGCTGTTGATGTCGTTGAGCTCCCCGTAGTCCGAGCAGTATCGAGAGCCAGCAGCCGGAGTCGTTCCCGAAGAAGTCGTGTCGGCGCGCTCACCATTGGGAGTAGAAGGGCAGACAAAGGCCGACACTGGCAAGTTGATCACGGCAGCGTTCTGCGCGTCGTGCCAGTGCACGTTGAAGTTATACAGGTCGTAAAGATCTTGCCGATCCACATACGGCAACAGGCGTGAGAGAATCGAGTGCCGTTTGCCGTTGTTCAATGCCGTCGTGCGAGTCGGAAACATCCCGGCAGTCGACTCGTAGTTCTGCATCCCCAAGCCCATTTGCTTGAGGTTGTTTTTGCACTGTGATCGCCGCGCGGCCTCGCGCGCACTTTGCACTGCTGGCAACAACAGGGCGACCAGCACAGCAATGATCGCAATCACCACCAGCAGTTCGATCAACGTGAAACCGGTTCGTTGACCAATCGGGAATTCACTAGTGCGCTCGACGAGAGTGTTGCGCTGTTTCCGCTGACATGAGGACGCTGCGAATGACACGGCAGATGCTCCCGGTAGCACTCAACGCGTGGATCAGATCTGCGAAAGCGAGACGCAACGCTGCAATT
The DNA here is from genome assembly GCA_964386705.1 of uncultured Planctomycetaceae bacterium. Lineage (GTDB taxonomy): Bacteria > Planctomycetota > Planctomycetia > Planctomycetales > Planctomycetaceae > AM-0621. The sequence goes on along the minus strand of CAYLTY010000124.1, from coordinate 15,391 downwards.
CTGCGCAAGAAAACCTCCGAGTACCACGCAACTGGTGGTATCGGAGGTTGGTCTTAACAATTCGGGATTCCTTGCTGACGCCAGCAACTACGAGTTGGAGTCATTCGACTTGTCCGGCGACTCATTGGTTTTCTCTGGCGCGTCAGACGCCTTTTCGTTGGCATCGGCCGCTTTCTCAGGTGCATCTGACGCGTCGGGTGTTTCGACGGGCGCAGCCTTCACCTTAACTTCCGGCTCACCGATCGGTGTGCCCAGTGATCGAATAAACTCGACGGCCGCATCCTGGTCCATCGCGGACGGCTGCGCGACAAGAATCAGGTTGCCGATGTTGCCGCCTTTGGTCGTAAAGGGGCCGGTCGCCTGGACGTGTTCCTGATCTCCCTGCTTAATCTTGCCGATCTCAAAGGACGTTTCTTTGCCGTTGATCGTCATCTTCTGAACGACGGATTCAACGAACGGCTGAGCTTCGGGCTTGTCGAATCCCGGTGCTCCACCAGCGTTCGGTATGCCAGGCTGCGCCTGATCCTGAGCTCCAGCGACTTCGGTAATCATCAGCATTGAGCCGCCGCCCGGAGCTCCATCTTTCTGATCCGTGAAGATCACCATTCGAACTCCGGCACCAGCAATCACCAGATCCATGGACCCCTTGGGTGGCAGGCTGTCCGGTACTTTCACATCCAGGATCTTCGCGGCCACTTCGCGGGCCTTGACGGGATCGTCGCTGAAGCTGCTGGCAAGCTTGTTGCCCATGTAGAACACACCACCGCAGCACGCCACGCAGACCAAACCGAACACGCAGGCGAGCGTCAACACGATTTTGGTGGCGGTGCTGGCTCCCTGCTTGCGCGGGTTGTTGTTGAAATCCTCGTACGTTGAATCGGACATGTGAGATCCTTCAGTTAGATCCAGGAGACTTGAGATCGAGAGATGTGGGCGACTACTTCAATTCCTTGATGCGAACATCGCGATAGGACGCTTCTGACGCCGGGCCACCGTGAATCTGCAACGCGATGATGCCGGAGTCTTCAATGCCTTCTTCCTTCTCGGTGTAGTCCACCGTCTGGACGCCGTTCACCCACAACTGAATGTGAGGCCCCTCGCAGCGGATGACGAAGTCGTTCCAGTCATTGAGCTTCACGGCTTTCTGTACCGCTTCCTGCGGACCGATCACCAGAAACTTCTTGCGGCGCGATTCGTCGTACAGCGAACCCCAGATGTTGTCCTTGCCCATCAGGCCCATGTCGCACTGGTAGCCGCTGACCTCGTGATGATTCGGAATCCGCTTGGTGCGGAACTGCACTCCCGCGTTGGCACCTTCACCGACGAGTTTCGCTTTGAGCCGCAGTTCGAAGTTCTTGTAGGTCTTCTCAGTGCAGAGGAACTCGTTGTTCGGAATCTTTTCCTTCAGCGTTCCGGCTACAACGGCTCCATCTTCGACACGAAACATCCCCTGCTTGCCTTCCCAGCCTTTGAGCGTCTTACCGTCAAACAGCGGGGTGAAGCCGTCTTCTTTGGGGCTGTCGGCATAGGCGAGCAGCGACGTGAGCGAACCAATCAGCAGCATGCAGCACAGAATCTGTCGCATGGAGAGCCTTTCAGGAAATCGAGGGCGCGGTCGCGATCCAGTTTGCCAGCGGGCTCGGGAGAGCCGATGCTCGTGCGGCGCCTATACTCCCGACAAGCGTTCAACATTGCGAGTCTCTGACCGCGCCTGCTTTCGGTTGTGAGGTTCGCTACCATTAATGATCGAGTTTGAAAGCGATTTCGTGTCTTCTGTTTGAGAGATGATCCGCATGCCACACTGGCTACCGGCAGCTATTTTTGGCACAGCCGTCGCGCTGTTCGGACTCGGCTTGAGCCGTCGCAACTTCCGCGCCTGGCATGAGTGGCAGGCCGATGACATGTGCTCTGAAACCGATCGATTGCACTATCGCATCCGCTATCAACGCCGAGCTCAGCTGGCTGGCATGATCATCACGACTGGCGTGCTGCTGGCTCTGGGCGATGCTGTCATCTGGGGTTTTGGCATCATAGCCTCGACAGTGTTCTGGATCATGGTGCTGGTCCTCTGCTGTTGGATCGGCCTGCTGGCGCTGGGCGATTTGACTTCGGTCTATACGCAACACCACGTAGCAATGAAGCGCGTTGAGAAGACGCGTCAGGAACTTGAAGCTCAACTGCAGGAACTGCGACGCAGCGAAGACAGTTGAGTCACCGCGATAGTCCTGCAGACATCTCTTAATCCATCGAGTCACCTCAACGAGGCATCATGACGAAAGACTTCGATCTCAAATCGCTGCACACCGTGCATCTGGTACCGCTAACGGCTTATCGCGCGGATGGATCACTCAACCCGGAGGCTCAGGCAGAACACACCGCTCGAATGTATGCCGCCGGAATTCGCTGCTTCCTGCCCGCTGCGGGCACGAGTGAATTTCACTCCTTGAGTGCCGATGAGATCGTCGAGATCACGCGCATCACACGCGAAGCGTCCGGGCCTGATGCAGTCGTCTTTGCCCCCGTCGGCTATCAGGTCGGTCACGCGATTGATGTCGGCCAGCGTTCAATGGCAGCGGGGGCCAGCGGCATCATGTTTATGCCGTTCACGCATCCGTATCTCTGCGACGCCGGTGCTCGTGACTATTACCACGCGGTGCTGAACGCCGTGAAGGCGCCAGCACTCGTCTACAAGAAGGACCCGTTGCCCAGCAACGCGCTGCTGCTGGAACTGGCGAAGCATCCGCTGGTGGTCGGCGTGAAATACGCCTGGAACCAGATGCACGAGTTCCGTACGACCGTGCTGGCGGACACCGAAGGCATCGAATGGCTGTGTGGTTCGGCCGAGCGGTTCGCTCCCTACTACATGCTGGCCGGATCAAACGGCTATACGACCGGCGCCGGCAATGTGTGTCCGCATCTGACATTGGCTATGCACGCAGCCTTCTCCACTGGTGAATATTCCGAAGGCATGCGTTACCAGGAACTCATTCTGCCGATTGAAGACTTCCGAGCCCGGCAAGGCGACAGCTTTAATATCTCCATGCTGAAGCACGCACTTGCCATCACGGGCCTCGACTTCGGTCCGCCGCGCCCTCCGCAACGTCAACTCACCGCGGCCGAGCGATCCGAGATCGAGAAGGTGCTGCAGCCGATTCTGGCTGCCGAAGCGGAACTCGCCGAAGAATGTGCGGCTGTCGGGTTGTCTCGCTAAACAAGCTCCTTTGTCCGATGAAATTAGGACGCAAACGTCATGCGGACGATTCTGTGGTTAGGCGTTGCGGTTTGGTGCCTCGGCGCAATGACGTTGCAGGCGGCTCCGCCGACGCGGGATGAAGTGGTGGCGGAACTCAAAGCCTATGACGGGCCGAGCGAGCACGGAGTCGACACCAGCACGCTCACCAGCAAGGTGATGTGCGGCTATCAGGGTTGGTTCAACGTGGAAGGCGACGGCGCAGAACGCGGCTTCCGTCACTGGACTAAACGCGGCGGCACGTTGAAGCCGGGCAACGCGAATATCGATCTGTGGCCGGACGTTTCGGATTTGGGTCCGGACGAACGATTTCCGACGGGCTTTCAACATGCGGACGGCCGGCCTGCGGAGATCTTCAGTTCCTACAAGCAGGCAACGGTGCTGCGGCACTTTCGCTGGATGCAGGAGTACGGCATCGACGGCGCCTTCGTGCAGCGTTTCATCACCGACCTGCGAGATACTCGGGCACTGAAGCACAACAACACCGTGCTGGCCAACTGCCGCGAAGGAGCCAACCGCAGCGGTCGCGCTTATGCGGTGATGTACGACCTCAGCGGGCTGGGTGAGAACCGTATCCAGGAAGTCATCGACGACTGGAAGGCGTTGCGGACTCGCATGCACGTCACTGAAGACGGAGCTTACCTGAAGCATCGAGGCAAACCGCTGATTGCGGTCTGGGGCGTTGGGTTCAATGACAACCGCCGCTACACGCTGGCCGAATGCCGACGCCTGGTGGAATTTCTCAAGCAGGATGGCTGCTCGGTCATGCTGGGCGTGCCGACTTACTGGCGCGAGTTGAGTCGTGATTCACTGCGCGATCCCGAACTGCATGAGATCATGAAGCTGGCCGACGTCGTTAGTCCGTGGATGGTCGGACGCTTCGGCCATCCCAACGATGCGACCCGGAACGGAGAAAAACTAGTACAGCCGGATCTGGCGTGGTGCACCGAGAACAAGCTCGACTATCTGCCGGTCGTGTTTCCCGGCTTCAGTTGGTTCAACCTGCATGGCGGGCCGCTGAATCAGATTCCGCGGCGCAAGGGTGAGTTCCTCTGGTCGCAGTTCATCGCTGCCAAAAGGGCCGGGGCGACCATGATCTATGTTGCGATGTTCGATGAAGTCGATGAAGGCACCGCGATCTTCAAGTGCACCAACGATGTGCCCGTCAGCAACGAATCGAAGTTCGTAGGCTACGAAGGCTTACCGAGTGACTTCTATCTGCGACTGACCGGCGCCGGCGGCAAACTTCTGCGCGGCGAGATCCCTGTGAGCAACGAAGTCCCCGTGAAAGTGAGCGAGTAGCGCACGATGCCTCAGCCTGCCAAGTTGTTGATCACCGGTGCGACGGGCAAAGTCGGTCGTGTCTTTCTGGCCCGGATGCTGTCCGACGCGCGGTTCGATCATGTCTCCGTCCGAGCGCTGTGTCACAACCGCAAGCTGAATGAACACAAACGGCTCGAAGTTGCTGAAGGCGATATCGCCGAGCAGTCCGTTGTGCAGCGGTTGATGGACGGTGTGACGCACGTCCTGCATCTCGCGACCTGCAAGGAGACGCCGGGCCGAGTTATCGACGTCACGGTCAAAGGGCTGTTCTGGCTGCTTGAAGAATGCCGGCTGTCGAAATCGTTTCAGCAGTTCATTCTGGTCGGCGGCGACGCGGGCCTGGGGCACTTCTTCTATCCGCATCCTCTGCCTGTCACCGAGACGCAGCCGCATTCTGCTTACCCCGGCTGCTATGCGCTCTCGAAGGTGCTCGAAGAAGTCATGCTGGAGCAATACGCTATTCAGTATGGTCTGAATGGTTGTTGCCTGCGGGCGCCGTGGATCATGGAGAAGGACGACTTCAAATACACATTGAGCTTCGGCGAAGACGTCTTCGGCGGGCCGCGGTGGCGTGATCTGGTCGGGGCCGATCAAGCAGAGAAGTACGTCAAGCAGGGCACGATTCCCGTGCTGTGCGATCCGCTCGGCGAGCCGATTTATCGCAACTTTGTGCATGTTGAGGACTTGGTGTCGGCGCTGTTACTCGCCTTCGATAACTCGGAGGCGCATCAGGAAACCTTCAACATCTGCATGGATGAGCCGGTGCATTATCGCCGCGTGGCCGAGTACCTGGCGCGCACGCGAAACCTGCCCAGCGTGGACATCACGACGCCCTATCGCAGCACGTGGCTCGACAACGCCAAAGCGAAGTTCAAACTAGGCTGGCGTCCCGATTATGACCTCGCGCGATTGATCGAATCCGCGTGGTCCTACCAGCGCTCATCAGATGATCCCCGCACGATCTGGTACCCGGGTTAGTTGGCGTTGCCCAACTGCTCGGCCTGTTCTCAAAGGACCTTGCCATGTTCGCAGAGCCGTCGAGTCTGAGTCGTCGTGAGATGTTGCTGGCCGGTGCCGGATTGCTGGCATCATCAATGCTGCCCGCACTCGCTGACGATCGTCCGCCGGTGACTAAGCCGCGAGCAACCTCGGGGGATGATCGCGTCGAGCCGGCGTGGGATGAGCGGCTCACGATCACCGTCGGTCCGAAAGAAGCGGATCTTGTTGGATCAACCGAGAAGGTGCTGCAGGCCGCCGTGGACTATGTCGCACGACTGGGTGGTGGAACCGTCAAGGTCCTGCCGGGAACTTATCGACTGCGGAACTCGGTCTATCTGAAATCCAAAGTGCGGCTGGTCGGCAGTGGTCAGGATTCGGTGCTCATCAAGGAGCCCTCAATCGTCACGAAGACTTCGGAAGATTCCGACTGGTACGACCAGGAAATCACTCTGCAGGATGCCTCCGGCTTTCAAGTCGGCGATGGCATCTGCTTGAGGACCAAGAACCCGCATAACGGTGGCACCGAAGTCGCGAAACGCACGCTGGTGGCTCGGTCGGGCAATCGTTTCAAGCTGGATCGCGCTCTGCGTCAGAATTTTTGGCTCATGGGTGAGACCACTGTCTCTTCCCTATTCCCGATTCTGAGTGGCGATGAGATCTCGGACATCGCGATTGAGAACATCACGCTCGATGGCAACCGTGCGAAGAACGCCAATCTCGACGGCAACCACGCGGGCTGTATCTTCCTGCAGGACTGTGCCCGCATCTCAATGCGCGGCGTGACCGCTCATCACTACAACGGCGATGGCATCAGTTGGCAGATCTGCCATGACGTCACCGTTGAGGAGTGTCACAGTCATGATCATGCGGGGCTGGGTCTGCATCCGGGATCGGGATCGCAGCGGCCGTTGATTCGCAACAACAAGCTCGAACGCAACGACATCGGCATCTTCTTCTGCTGGGGCGTGAAGTTCGGGCTCGCCGAGAACAACGTCCTCACCGGCAATCGAGTCGGCGTGTCGATCGGTCATCGCGACACTGACAATCTGGTTCGCAAGAATGAGATTCTGCAGAGCGGACATGTCGGTGTACTGTTCCGCCCTGAGCGCGGCAAAGCGTTTGCCCCGCATCGCACGCGATTGGAAGACAACCGCATTGTCGACAGCGGGACTGAGACCGGCATCGGCGTTGATGTGCAGGGGCAGGTGGAGTCCGTCACGATCGCCCGTAACGAGATCCGTGAAACTCGTGGCCCCATGAAACGCATTGGCGTGCGCGTCGGCGAAAATACCCGGGACGTAAAACTCGTCGAGAACCGTATCGACGGCTTCGCGGAACAGGTTGTCGAAGGTGCGAAGACGTAGCGGCTGCTGAAAGGCTAAGGCTTCGCCGGTCCCTTCAATGTGCTGAGGAACTCGACCAGATCCCGGATATCCCGTTGCGGAAGCGTGTCTTTCACTCCGGGCATGGCCGATTTCGGCGGCGTGCGTTCTTCGATGTCTGCGACTTTGAAACGCTTTACTTCGCGAGTGGCCGTGACGATGACTACTTCGTCCTTGGTTTCGGACTCAATCACGCCGGACAGCACCTGTCCATCCGCCATGACGAAGCTGATCGTTCCGAAGCCTTTCGCGATCTTGGCGTGTGGATCGATCAGCGACTCCAGCAGGAAGTTGCGATCACCGCGCTGCGCGACCGCCGTCAGGTCCGGCCCCGCGTCGCCGCCATCGCCGTTGATCTTGTGGCAGCGCAAACATTGAGCTTGCGGGTGGCCTCGATAGACCGCCAGACCACGCTCTGCATCGCCACCAACCAGAGCTGCCTGGAAGGTTGCGAGAGGATTTGTTTGAGCTTCTTGAGCAAGCCGCTGCTGCCAGTCGCTGAGCAGGTTCTTGAAAGGTTCAGTCGCACGCGATTGAGCGGCTTCAGCAAACTCCAGTTTCAGTCCGCCGCCAAAGCGAGCCCATGATTTGCTCGGCGCTGCACTGAGCAGCGATTGATTGGCTCCCTCTTCCAGCAGCTTATCGGCCTCCGGCAGTTTCAGTTCCGCCAGCAGGCGAATGGCTTCTTGAGCCTCTGCTGTCGTGAGCGTTTCAGCTTTGAAACCTTGAGCAATCGAATCCAACGCTGCAGGAACATTGCGGCTGGCCAGCACCTCGCGTCCGACGGAACGCAGTCGCGGCTGATCGGATTTGAGGAACGTTGCGACAAGCTCATCCACCGGCTTCGCCTTGCGGGCCGCGAGCAGTCGCAACGATTCGACGCGCGTTCCGATGGGCAATGCCCCATCGGCCGCCCAGCCTGCGATCTGCTGGTCATCGACCGGAATAGAGTAGCGAGTTAACAACTTCAGCGCGTTGGCCTGCAATTCACCATCCGTGCGACTGAGCAACGCCGCAACGCTTTCTGTCAGTACGGTCTTCGTGATCTGCACGTCGCGTGGCGGCAGTGGCCGCCAGAAGCCGGTGACGCGATCGCGCTGAGATGGTCGCTCCCAATCGGCCAGGCAATTGAGTGCCTCGGCTCGCATGTTGGCTACCAGGTGCGGATTGGTGACCAACCTGGCGATCGCTCGCGCGTGACCGATCCCGCCCTCGCGGAAGTTGGCATAGATGACGCGTCGCACCAGTGCCTCAGGCAATTGTGCTGCGTTGCCGGGACCTGCGACTTGCAGACGTTCAACGAGCTTCGCCAGCGCTGGCATCGCCGCATCGACTGGCACATCGTTGATCGCGCGGGCGGCCTCGGTGACGAGCCGCGGGTCGGCGTCATACAGGAAACGCTCCAGTTGCGCGGCCACCCATTCCGGCTTGGGCTGTTCTGGATGTTTCTCCGCATGCATCACCGAAGAAAAATTCTTGAGCGTCGGATCGGCGTGACGACGCAGCGTCAGCAGTGCGGCCAGCCTCAGAGAAACTTCCGTCGAGTTCGCGAGTTTCGTCAGATCGTCCTGACTCGCACAGCTCTGCAAGGCGAGCACGCCCGCATGCCGGATGTACGGGTCCGAGTCAGCGTTGTTCTTCAACAATTCGACGACCGGTGCGGTGCTGGACCGATCACCCAGCTTCGCAAGGGCAATCGCTGCCAGGAAGCGGACGCGGGCGTTGGCATCTTTCAACGCGGTGTTGATCGCACCAACTGATGCGGTGTCATGACTCTCGCCCAGCAGCTTGATGGTTTGAGCTCGCACCTCGGCGTCTTCAGAGCTCATCAGTTTTCGCAGCTCAGCCAACGCGACTTGCGGTTCGCGGCGTGAGACTTGGCCCAGAGCCCAGATTGCATGACGAATCGCTCGCGCCGCACTGACATCGGTCGTCGTCGAATTTGCTTTCGCTGTCATGCCCGTCAGTGCATCGAGTAGCGGTGTGCGCGCGGTCGTCTCTGTGGCGAGCGCGGCTTCAACGTATGCAAACTGAGCTCGCAGGCGAATTCGCATGTCGGGATGACCGAATAGCTCCAGCAACTTCGCGGGCGGCAGTTTTTCGATGCCTGCGGCGAAGATCTCTCGTGTTTCCTTGACGGCTTCCGAACCGAGCTTCTCGGTGTGGCTGACCGTGTAGATGCGGCCGCCGAGTGCCTTGCCGCTCCAATCGAGGTTCACGAAGTCGGCGACGTAAACTTTACCGTCGTAACCAAACTCCATGTCTGTCGCCATGATCGGCTTGAAGAAGTTGTGCTCGTCGGTCATCTCGAACCGGGCACCCTTCGGCTTGATTGAGAAGGACTCGACGCCACCGTTGCCGGTGTAGTTGCACATGAAGAAGTGGTGCAGATAGCGATCGTCCAGCCCGGTGCCGGGGTAGTAGGCAAAGCCTGACGGACCGGCCCCCAGCTTTCCGACTGGTGGCAACACCCACGCAGGCTGATCGGGAGCTTCCACATGCCACAGCTTCTCGGCATGCCACGGCCCTGTCAGATACGGAGCGGCAATCGTCTGATAGGCCATATTCCAGCCGCTGTCGCCGCCTTCGATCACATACACCAAGCGTGAGTGGTCCCCCTTGTCGCAGTTGTTGTCTGCCGCGAAGAGATTGCCGAACTCATCGAAGGCAATCTCCTGAGGGTTTCTCAACCCGATGTGCACGACTTCAAAGTTCTTGCCGTCTGCATCGCAGCGGAACACTGCTCCTCGTCGCGGCAGAGAGAACGCCCGACCTTCCTGCGACGTCACGTGAAATCCGCGATCGCCGACGGAGAAATACAGCTTACCGTCCGGTCCCCAGGCCAGTCCGTGCAGGTCGTGACCCAGAAACCCGCAGTTCACTCCAAAGCCCGTCAGCAGCGGCTTGCGCACATCAGCTTCGCCGTCACCATTCGTATCCTGCAGCAACCACAGATGCGGAATACATGTCAGATACACACTGCCGTTGCGAGCCATCACGCCGGCCGCCAAACCATCCAGCGGTTCATTGAACTTGCCCGCGAAGACCGTCGATTTGTCAGCCTTGCCGTCTCCGTCAGAGTCCTCCAGCAGGCGAACTTGATCAGAGACCTTCGAGAACCAGTTCATGCCGCCATCGAACTTATCGGCGTACTTCTTGAAGACGTTCAATCGATCTTCGAGCGTTCTGATCTGCAGGTCGTCGTCGAGCAGAAATGGTCGCGTGCGATTCTCCTCCGTACCGCGATTGAAGCGATACTCCTCAGCCACATAGACACGGTTCCGCTCGTCCAACCCAATGGCCACCGGACTCGCCAGTTGCGGCTCGGCTGCAAACAACTCCACCTTCATCCCGTCCGGGACTTTGAACTTGGAGATCGCCGTTTTCGCGGCATTAGTTCCATCAGGCAGAACTTCCTGAGCACTGAGAGTGCCGGTTACAAAAGCCAACAACACGAAGCACAGAGCAGTTCTCATCGGGTGGATTCACTCGGAGTCAATAGGTCAGATGTGGCGCCCATCAAACGCATGCAGAGACCTGCTAATCTGACGGAATTGACTCGCCGCCAGCAACGGTAGTGAGGCTCTTGAGTACCTGCGGATCAATCGTGTTGCTGATCATTCTGACGCTGCCGTCGGCGAGCGCCATGTGTGCTCCGCCGCGGCGATGATATGAGGACATCAGCCCCGGCGAGTCCGTTTTGCCCTGCCCCTTCAGGTTGATACCAATCGGCACTTGAGAAACGTCCGCATCGCGCGGTTCGGTCCAGACGATCTGCAATCCGATGGCTTCGACGAACACGGCCGTATGAGCCAGTCCGTCACGGATATCACTCTCTCGCAGACGTCGGTCACCCGGCGCAATCGTCCCTGGACCACACACCATCGCATAATTTGTGAACACGCGGCGGCTGCCATCAACCTCCGTCCAACTCGCCGGACATCGATAAGCAGAAACGACCTTCTGCGCGACGGGCAAATTCTTCTCGTCGTCCCAAGGCAATAAATCGTGATAATCCCGACGAAGTTCAGGCTGATCGGTATCAGCCAGCAAATCGATCCGCCAACTGACCAGGGGGTCGCCACGACTCGGTGCAAGCGAAGTCGTCCGTTGCTTCTTAGCCAACCCAATAGCATGGCGCCCAATCAACTGCATGTTATTCCGACAGACTGCATCTCTAGTGATTGGTCGCACACTGCCCCCGCGGAAAATGCTTGAAGCAACCGCGGCAAGCAGGCCAGACGCAGCTAACGAGATGACACCCAGTCCGACACATTGCATGGCGCTCAGAACCGCGGCGCTCGATCTGGAAGCCGTCAGTCGATTCCAGCGAAAACTACTGACCATCATCCCGCAGAAGCTCAGAACGGACGCCCAAACCAGGTAGATTCTAAACACCTGATCTGCGGCGTTCTGAGTAAAATTCAGGCGTCCCAGAAGCCAAAGGCCGATCGCCGTTTGCAGCGACAAGCAAAGCCACCAACAAGCGCGTATTCCCCGAGTCACGGGCAGACAGAACGTCGCGAACAACCCGAAAGCCAAAGCCATCAGCAGCGGCACCATGCATCTGTGCGTCCAGACAATCGAGAGCCGCACGGCTTCAATCCATTCGGGAGGAAAGTCCTGTTCCATACTGGCCCCTTCCAGACAGTCAGATGACTACAAGGCAAGCATCTACTAACGCCTCGTGATATCCAGTTTTCACTCAAGAATCGTGCTTGCCAACGAAGACGTGTTCTTCGCCACTTGTATCTTCTGGCAAAGGACACCCCCGCGAGAATCTCGCGGACGACAATCCATTCAACAGAAGTCCGCGAAGATCGCAAAGAGGATTCCCAAGGAAGCTGAAGCCGAAACCTTTGGCGTTCTTCGCGAACTTGTGTTGCAAACAGTTCGCACCCGGCCCGCTCAAGGTAGAACGCGAGCGGCAGTGAAATCGAACTGCGCTTCGCCTTGCAGGGGAAGATTGGCTTGGAGATCGCGCTTTCTGAGTTCGAATCTGATCTTGGTTGTCTCGCCAGCTCGCAGGGGGAGTTGGTCAGTCTGAGGCTGAGCAGCGACGTAGTTCAGCCGCCCGTCCAGGTTGATTTTGAAACGGCGCAACGACGGCATCAGCGAAACCTTCAGCCGGCCATCGCGGTCGGTATTGGCAAGACGAGGGTGGTAGACCTCGCTTTGCACGCGCACTAGCACGTCCTTGGGCGGCTTTTGGGGCTTGTCAGCAGTTAGCAGTTGGCGTTGGGACGGCGTTCTTGCCGTCATCCAGAATTGCAGGTCAGGAATCCCTTGCCCCGAATCGGCATCCACCACCTCGAACTGGACCAGCGCTGCACGTTCGACTTCCACCAGGCACGATTGAGGCTCGATGGCATTCGTCACCTCGAGGGTGCGATACGTTGTCACGTAGCCTGAATCTTCCATCGGGTTCGCAGTCAACACATAGTTTCCCGGTGTCAGTTGCGCGACGGCGGAGCTTCGCGTCTGCAGATACTCCCACAAAGAACGTTGGCTGCGCATGCCCACGGCGCTTAAGACCACGTCCTGATAAGGCTGCTGCCGATCGGCCGTCTGGACTTGCACAGACACGGCGCGAGGCTTCAGCAGCACAACTTCCAGCGGCCCCGTTGTGACCTCTTGCCGGCTGCGCGACGGCTCGCCCACCACGCTTCCTATTGCGTTGCGTAGTTGGCGGTTGCTCAGAATTGTGACTTCAGAAAGCGGCTTGTCTGTGGTTGCCACGGAGACGGCACTCACCACAAAGTCGGGATGCTTCACCGTTAGATTGGCGAGCGCCTCAGCAGGCAGCCCTTCGATGCGGAAACGGCCATCGGCATCAGTCCGGGCGATCCGTTGACGCTCAGGCAGCCACTCACGGGACGGGAATGCGAAGCCGTAGAAGCTGGTTGGTAGCGCCAATTGCTTAAGCATTCGCAGGTCCGTGATTTGAATCTCGGCCTCAGCGACAGGCTGGTTCGTATCGGACATCACCCGCCCCATGATGGCGTGCGCCTTCGGGAGTGTGATTTGCAGGTGAATCGGCTCATTCAGAAAGAAGCACTCGCGCGAGTCCGGCAGCACATAGGTGCCGCTGAACTCGAACGGTTGAGTTGGGCGCACCTGGTTGAAGACATGTGTATGCGGATGCCACGCCAGGCCAAACTCGGGCGCAGTAGCAATGATGGCAAACAACAGGTGCTCCGGCTCCCGGACCGTTGATGTTCGTTCGTACTCCAACTCGACGTCCAAAAAGTTGAATCGACCTTCTGCATCCGCTGTCACGGAACTCGCAAGCCGCCGTCCGACGCCGGGAGTCATCAACCGTACGTTGGCACCGGCGACCGGCTTACCGGCCTCGTCGCGAGCGACTCCGCTCACCGTGATGACGCGTGTTTCTCGCTTGAGTTTCTTGTCGCTAAGGGATTGCGGCGATGCTGGCAGGACGACAGCTTGCCACGCCGGGTCAGCCGCTCCGACCTCTGGAGAAATTTCGGCCGGCGTTTCTTCAGCTTCGTCCGCAGAGCCGTCGGTCTCTCGTGATTCAAGTTTCACATCACGCTGCGCATGATCTCCCGCTGGCCGAATCTGACGGAACAGTCCGACTCCGGCGGCTATCGCCATGAGAACTGACGCAACGGCGACAACAACACGTCGCGTCCGTCTTGTCGGGCGGTTTTCCTCGAACGGGGTCGGTTTGTCTGTTGAGTTCATCGCATCCTCGATGGTGTCGCGCTTCGACGACGCACCATCAAGGGAACTCCGCAAGCCTTCCGACTGTTCGACAGAATCTGAACGAAAGCTATGAGTTGCTAATTCAGAACGACGGCTTTTTCACCTTCGACGACTCGGCCGATTACGGATGCGGCGATGTGGTGCCTGCAAATCGCATGCAGGGCCTTGTCCACGGCTTTGGGCTTGAGGATCAGTACGAAGCCGATGCCCATGTTGAAAACGCGGTACATTTCGTCGGCGTCGATGTCGCCGTGCTGCTGAATGAAATCGAACAGGGCAGGGCGTTGCCACGTTGAGCGGTCAATCTCGACGCGCACATTGTCCGGCAGAATGCGGACGATGTTGTCGGCCAGACCACCGCCCGTAATGTGGGCCAAGCCGTGCACAGTCGTCTTCGGCTTGCAGTGGCTCAGGACATCTTGCACGCACTTGACGTACAGCCGGGTGGGCACGAGCAACGCTGCTCCCAACGTCGTTCCCAGTTCGGGCACCTGCTTGTCGTACTTGAGCTTCGCGTCCTTCACGACCTTGCGAATGAGACTGAAGCCGTTCGAGTGAAAGCCGCTCGAAGCCAGGCCAATCAGCACGTCACCAGGAGCGATGTCGGAACCGTCAATCAGCTGCTTGCGTTCGACCACGCCCACGCAGAAGCCGGCCATATCGAAATCGCCCGCGTTATACATGTCCGGCATGATGGCCGTTTCGCCACCGATCAGGGCCATTCCGGTTTGCTCGCAACCAGCGGCGACTCCCGCCACCAGCTGCCCGATCAGTTCTGGATCGTCCTTGCCGAGTGCCAGGTAGTCCAGAAAGAACAATGGTTCTGCGCCCAAGCAGAGGCAGTCATTCACGCACATGCCGACGAGATCGATACCCACAGTGTCGTACTGCTTCGAGGCGATGGCCACCTTGATTTTGGTGCCGACGCCGTCGGTTCCGGAGACCAGCACCGGGTCGCGATAGTTCTTTGCGAACTTCTTGCTGGACCCCAGGCGGAACAAGCCTGCGAAGCCGTCGTTCAACCGCATCACGCGAGGAGTGAAGGTCCGCTGCATCAGGCTGGGCAGCTTGCCCATGGCCTGTTCGTAGAGGTCGAGATCGACACCAGCGTCCTTGTAACTCACAGCCATGGAAATACTCGTGAAGTGCGGGCCTATCTGAGAGGTCGGCGGCGGACCGGCTGAGCGAAGAACTCGGCCGCTGCCACAAAGTCTCGCTATCTTAACGGTGACCCGGACGAGGAACCACGACACGACCTTGCGAGCCGGAAAACTTCATCGTTCCAGTGGTCACATAGTTCACATTTGGTCAAAATCGGGCAGAGAACTTCAGCCGACAACGTCGACGTTAACGTCCTAACAGAACTAACTCTGCAACACGGTGTTCAGACTGTGGGAACACTTCCTTGACAGTAAATTTTGCGGTCCTCATGATCTCTAAGCGCTCGTGCCTCGCCAGGGCTGGAGCGCGCTTGCATGTGCTTTGTAGTCGGTTAACGCGGGCTTAAGGCTAACTTTCGTTCTTGGATTGTCGCCTGAAACGATCGAGAATGAGCGGAGACTGAACAGATTGCCGCGCGAGCCGACGTCCCAGTTCGTGCTCAGTATTCACTCGGTGGAACGAAAACATGTCCGCAGGTCATCGCCGGTTAGACATCGAAGAAGTTGGCGACATCACCGTTGCCAAGTTCGTCGATAAGAAGATCCTC
>CAYLTY010000123.1:0-24171 GCA_964386705.1 uncultured Planctomycetaceae bacterium | reverse complement strand
GCGCGTATCGAAGGCGAACACGGCAGTCAGACGCGTACCGTCCTTCTCAATCTGGTAAGCATGATGATTGAGGAACAGATCGATGTTCTTCTCGGCACGAACAACCGCTTCCTTCTTAGCATCTTCGAACTCGTCTTCACGGCCAGGCGACTTGGTCGCGTGGTCGGAGAACTCTTCGACGATTTCGCCAATGCGCGGAAACTCCCCGCGTCGAATTAGCCCCATCGCCCAGACGCGCACTTCGCTGGAACCGTTGCCACCGAGGACCGGACGATCCTGAATCAGGGCGACCTTGCAGCCCATGCGGGCGCCGGAGATCGCGGCACCCATTCCGGCATACCCGCCACCGATGACCACCAGGTCGTAGCCAGATTTCTCGGTGGGTTTATCGGCGAGCTTCAGCAGTTCACGGCGCCAGCCCGGCAGGATGGCGGAGTCATTTGGCGGCGCCGCTTTGTCGCTTCCGACTGGAGCGAAATAGATCGCATCGCAACGGCCATCGAAGCCGGTCAGGTCGCGCAGAGCGAGGGTTAGTTTGCCCTGCTTGACCTCAACCGTTCCGCCGTCATGCCATGTCCATTCTGAGCCTTTGGTGCCGAATGTCTCCGTCAGAGGTTTGCCATCGACCAGCAACTGGAAGCGTCCGGGCTGACCTTTGCCGCCCACGGCGGCGACCCAGTCTTTCGTCCGCACATAGACCCGGTAAGTGCCGGCTTTGGGGAACTCGACATCCGTTGTCGCGTCCCTGACCGACTTACCCAAACCGTGAGCCAGCAGATAGGGCGAACCCATCTGTTGAATGAACTGGGTATCGAGCGACCAGCCGCCATGCTGCTGAAAGCTTTCAGCTTCTACCAGGACGCCTTCGGCAGCGAGCGCCGCCGAAGACATCAAGCAACAGACGGAGAAATAAATCTGACGGAGAAAATTCGACATCACTAACTCTCGGAAACGGAAATCGAGGTGCCTGGCGTGGTATGGCCCTGCCCCACTGGACCGGCCATTACTTGGCCAGCTTGGCGCGCTTCTCGGCGATGGATGCCAGGAGCGACTTTTGGGGATCGGCGAACTTCTTCAGGCCGTCTTCCATAAGGAACTGTTCCATCGCCGCGAAGTCCACTTTCGCATCAATGTCGGCCAAAATGTTCGCCTCAGGTAGTTTATCAACCTGGCGCGAGAACGTGCGACCGCTCAGTTTCTGAATCGCGGCATTTGTCGGCGGTGGGTTCGTCTGAATGTCAGCGCCAGCCAGCGAGGCGACATACTTGTCCGGCGAGTCACTCGGGTCCTTGGTGCCGGTGCTGGCGAAGATGATCTCCTGCTGCAGCGGCACCTTCTTGTCCGTCCAGAAGGTGTTGTTCTCCTGCCAGATTCGCTGAGCATTAACGACGCCTACGAGCCCTTGAGCTTGGGGAGACAGACTGGCTACGTGCTTCTTCGTGTAAACGTCAATGCGGCTGACGAAGATGCTGTAGACCGACTTGAACTTATCCTTCGACGCGCGGCGTTGAGCCCCGCGCCACACGGCATCACGTGCCGCCTGGTACTGCCGGCTGCTGAAGATCAGCGTGACGTTCAACGTGATTCCCGCGGCGCACAAGTCTTCGAGCGCGCCGAGTCCGGCTGGCGTCGCCGGCACCTTGATCATGCGGTTGGGATGCCCTTCGGCCCACCGCTTGCCGAGTTCCACATATTTCTTGGAGCGTTCGGGAATACTCAGCGTGCAGGAAGCGTCTTCGAGCAGCGGGTCTAACTCGAAGCTGACATAGCCGTCGTTTCCATGCGTGCGATCGAAGACTTCGCGGAATGACTTCTCGGCTTCCGAGACCAGCAGGTCTGTCATTCGCCAGGCAATCGCCGAGTCATCCAGTCCCTCTTCAATCAGGCCTTCGACCGTTTCATCAAAACGGCCTGATCGCAACAAGTCAGCGATAATAATCGGGTTAGAAGTCGCGCCTGTAGTACCGTAGGAGCGGCTTTCCTTGATGAGGTCGGGATCGACGCTGTCCATCCACAGTTTGGTTCCAGTAGCCACCAGTGAAGACAATGGGGATGACATGGAGCGACTCCTTTGAGTTGAGTCGCGCGTTCCAATCCAAGTCCGCAAGCATTGTTGGCCAGCCGGTCTCGGAATGTCCGCACGACGATGAAACAAAATCACATCGGCGCGGAGATTCGCAGACGGCGACGCTCCTGAATATCGAATTGCAGGCACTTTTTGAGAGACCGGCAAACTTAGTTGCGGCGGCTCATACGTGAAGACGCGGAGTCGAGGTCGTCGCGGCCGATGATGGCGTTGTTCGGCGACCATTCAATGAGTTCGAGACCCTCATTGCCCGGCAGGTCTTCAAACGGCATGGCGACATCAAGATTGCGATCGAGCTGCGAGTTGAACGGCGATTGCGAGAAGCTCGGATGAAAGGTCTCCGCCAGTGTTTTCCGCGATCCTTGCACCGCTCTGGCATTTAGTTGCGGAATCGCCGAGAGTCGTTCGCAACGCTGAAATTCGCCAATCCATGCGGCCTTACGCTGAACTTCGTGAGCCATATCCGGGCTGAGTGTGTGGAATGGGCGGGCATCCTGCTTGATGTCGTTCAGGATCACGGCAGCCTTCTTATGGTGGGCTTCCGTATTGAATTCAGGACTGATCGACGACTTGGACAGCGCCGCTCCGATGGCAAACGCCAGGCTTGCAAACCGCTCTGCCGAAATGTGTCTGCGTTTCAGGATGCGGTCGAACTCCTTGGACTCCGGCAAGGCGGTCAAGAATGGCTCGTACTTCCACCGGGCGTTGAGCTGATGCAGTTCGTTACCGGCCAGTTCGTTGACGGGCAACGTTCGCTCGGCGTCCCACTTAGGCGGCGGTTGATAAGGTGCCGGGACATCTCGCAGGGCGCCTGGCGGCAACTGCTTGACGATATCCAGGAAGAGTTTTACGTCCGCGCTGCTGAGTTGATCTTCGGGGCTGAATGTCTTCGAGTTGATCGGCTGCGGTTTGCCACAACCCGCCAATGCCAGCACGAGTCCGACCAGCAGGCCGTACACTGAACAGGTTTTGGCTGGGTAATTCGCCATGACACTCACGATGACACGATCTCTCACCACTGGAACTACCCAGAATGATCGACCTGCGGGCGTCTGAGCATGACTGCGGAATGCGACGGCAGCCTTGGGATAGGCAACGTGTTCCGATTGCAGCGGTTGTACCGAGCGCCGCCGCAACACGAGTGCTGGAGCAGTCAACAGTAGCGCAGCCGATCCGCTAATTTGAGTAGCGGAACTCGATCGACCCGAACAATGACTGGACGAGCCGCGCCCAGCGATCGGTGCCGGCAGAATCCACCGCCAGGAACTTACGGGCAATCGTTGCTTCAGCCTCTGTTGGCCCTCGTCCCAGCGCGGTGCGGTAGGCGAGGACCAGGCGGGCGTCTTCCGATTCCGCGGGAGCCGCGAGCAACCGTTCGGCGGTGTTCTTCGAGTGCTCGATGACGAACGGATGATTCATCAGGAACAATGCCTGCGGAGCGACCGTGCTGACGTTGCGGCGACCGGTGACGATGCTGGGATCAGCAGCGTCGAAGATGTCGAACAGTTCCGGCGGGGCGTTACGGAACGCGGGCGAATAGATGCTGCGCCGCACGTCCTTCTGCTGGAAACTAAAGTCGGAATTCAAGCTCACATCAAACGTCGGCCCGCTGCAGCGCAGGTCTAACTTGCCTGCCATCTGCAGGATGGCATCACGCAGGCATTCGGCATCGAGACGTCGGCGATTCATGCGTGAGAACAGCCGATTCTCTGGATCGGCCGTGAGGTTTGCAGGATCAACTTCCGTGCTGACGCGATAGGTGTGCGACAACACGAGACGTCGTACCAACCGCTTCACTGACCAGCCGTCGTTCATGAACTCCAACGCGAGGTGATCCAGCAACTCTGGATGTGAAGGTTTCTCGCCGGTGGTTCCGAAGTTGTCGGTGGTGCGCACGAGTCCGTTACCAAACAGCCAATGCCAGGCTCGGTTAACCATGACTCGCGACGTTAGGGGGTTTGACTTGTCAGTCAGCCAATCAGCCAGCTCACGGCGCCCGCTTTGATTCGCTGGCATCGGGGGAAGCTCGCCGTAGGTTGCAACCTGCAGAAACCCGCGCGGCACTTTGTCTCCCAGGTTCTTCACACTGCCCCGCACGTGAACTCGCAAGTCAGCGATGTTCTTCTCTTCTACCACGGAGACGGCGGTGTCTCGTTTCGGTGCTGTCTTCTCGAACTGCTTGAGTTCGTCTTCCAGTTCCTTGAGCTTCTTCTGGTCTCCGCTTTTCGGATTTTCTGTCGAGGAGTCCTTGGAATCCGTCTTCTTGGTACCAGTGGTGGACGTGGTCAGCTCTTCGACAGGAATGAAGACCACCGCGTCCGCAGTTACGACACCCTTGGTGCCTTCGGTTGAAACCAGGACGAAGCTCTGCCCTGTGGCTTCGAACCGGAACTGACCCAGCGAAACAAACGCATTGTCGATGGGCGGAATATCGGTCTCGTCAACAGTGACAGTCTTCTCGCCGTCCGCGCTGAAGATTGTGACTGGTACTGCATTCGAGCGACCCGCGGACGGCGAATAGGCCAGCCGCACTTCGTAGCGTCCATTGTTAGGAATATCGGGATCAAAGGTCAGCGTTTTCTCGCCTTTGTCTTTGCCGTCATCGTGCAGGTAGCCGTCTCCCACGTAGTTATTCGTGTGTTGCGAGGTCGTCCACGAGCCGACTTTCTTGGCTTGGGTATCATCCACAACAACGCCAACGAGTTCAGCAATCGCAATCGACTTGCGACCGTTCTTCGGTGGATTGTCAGACGCTTTGCTGTCTGCTTTCGCGAGCTTTTTCTCCGCGGCAATCAAATCCTTGAGCGCGGCGATCTGATCAGTAGCTTTCTGATAAGCCGCCTCCTGATCCGCAGGCATCGGCAGTGGCACTTCCATCCATTTGGAAACGTTAGAGTGCTCCAGCGTCTTACTGTTTTTGAGGATGCCCGCCAGCGCGTAGTAGTCCTTCGTCGGAATGGGATCGAACTTGTGATCGTGGCAGCGGGCGCACGCGATGGTCTGAGCCAGCAGCCCCTTGCCGATCGTGTCGAGCTGCTCATCGACGACGTCCATCACCAGCGTCTGCTTGTCCTGCTCTTCGAGATTGGTGTTACCAAGGGCCAGATAGGAGGTGGCGGTCAGCTTGCGCCGCCGAGTGTCGAGATCATCGCCTTCGGAGATCAGCAAATCACCGGCTACTTGTTCGCGCACGAACTCGTCATAAGGCAGGTCATTGTTGAAGGCTTCGATGACATAGTCGCGATAACGCCACGCATCTTTGATTACAAAGCCGCGCAGTGTCAGCGATTCACCATACCGGGCGACGTCCAGCCAGTGGCGACCCCAACGCTCGCCGAAATGTGGAGACTGCAGCAGTTGATCGACCAGCTTTTCGTAGGCTCCAGCCGACGTATCCGCCAGGAATTCGTCAATCTGCTGGGGCGTGGGAGGCAGGCCGACAAGATCGAAATACAGTCGACGGACAAGAGCTGCACGGTCAGCATCGCGACTCGGCTTCAGCTGCTGCTCTTCAATTCTGGCCAGGATGAACCGATCGGCTTCACTGCTTGGCCAAGCTTCGTTCTTTACTGTGGGCGTTTTGGCCGCCTGAATTGGTCGATACGACCAATGCTCGCGCCCGGCCTGAATATCGATGCCCTTTTTGGTGGTCTTGGGGGTGTCATCAACTCGCGGGTCGATGGCTCCCAGTTCAACCCACTTCACGAAGTCAGCCACGACCGACTCCGGCAGCTTCTGCTTGGGTGGCATCTGGAACGTGTCGTACTTCAGAGCGCCGATGAGCGATCCTTCATCCGGCTTGCCGGGCACGACTGCCGGGCCGCTTTCGCCGCCGGTGCGCATCGCGAGTTTGGAATCGAGTCGCAGTTCACCCTTGAGCTTGCCGGCTTTCTCCGCAGCACCTGAGTGACATTCATAGCAATGCTTCACCAGCACCGGACGGATCTTCGACTCGAAGAACTCCAGAGCCTTGCCGTCGTCGGCGCTGGCGATGCGCGAAGTGATCAAACTCGTCGCAAGAAGAGCGATGAACGCTAGTGCTGCCGAGCCTGCCTGTTTCAACGACCGATGGTTCTGATGGCGTAAACGCAAGACAATACCTCACGCGCTATTCAATTTCCGGCGGGTCATTGGGCTAAGGAAAGCTGACAAGCTCAGGAAAGGATTTCCTTCACGACGTTGCCATGCACGTCGGTGAGGCGGAAATCGCGACCCTGGAACTTGTAGGTCAGCCGCTCATGATTGATGCCGAGACAATGCAGGATCGTTGCATTCAGATCGTGCACATGCACTGGTTTCTCGGTGACGTTGTACGAAAAATCGTCGGTTTCACCGTGGACCACTCCGCCCTTCACGCCGCCGCCCGCCATCCACATCGTGAAGTTGCGCGGATGATGGTCGCGACCGTAGTTTTCTTTGGTGAGCGTTCCCTGGCTATACACCGTGCGGCCGAACTCGCCGCCCCAGACGACCAATGTGTCATCCAGCATGCCACGCTGCTTCAGGTCCTTGATCAGGGCTGCGGCTGGCTGGTCCATGCCTTTGCAGAGGTTTGAAATCGAGCCTGGCAGTCCCCCGTGATGATCCCAACCACGCAGGAAGACCTGAGTGAACGGCACTCCTCGCTCGGCCAGTCGTCGAGCGAGCAGGCAGTTATAGGCGAACGTGCCGGGCTGGTTGACTTCCGGGCCGTATAGTTCGAGTACTGACTTAGGTTCGTTGGCGATGTCGACGAGGTCCGGCACCGACGTCTGCATGCGGTACGCCATCTCGTACTGCGAGATGCGGGCGGAGATTTCGGGGTCACCTTTCAATTCCAGCCGTTGCTGGTTGAGAGCGGACAGGCTGTCGAGCATTTCACGGCGAGTGTCCTTATCGACTCCCGGCGGATTCGAGAGATACAGCACCGGGTCGCCAGATGAACGCAACGACACGCCGGAATGCTTCGTCGGCAGGAACCCGGCACTCCACATACGGGAGAATAACGCCTGATTCTGTCCGCCGTTGGCCAAACGGGAAATCAGGACGACGAACGCTGGCAGGTCGCGATTCGGGCTACCGATGCCGTAAGACAGCCAGGAACCAAGCGACGGGCGACCGGGAAATTCACTACCAGTGGTGATGAACGTGATGGCCGGATCGTGGTTGATGGCATCGGTATGCATCGACTTCACGATGGAAATATCGTCGACCACGCCGCCCAGATGCGGCAGCAGTTCGCTCACCCAGGCTCCGTTTTGCCCGTGTTGTTTGAACTTGAAGACTGACGGGGCGCAAGGGAATTTCGCCTGCCCGGACGTCATCGTTGTGAGCCGCTGCCCCTTACGGATCGATTCGGGCAGATCCTTATCGAAGTAATCACTGAGTTTCGGTTTGTAGTCCCACAAATCCAGTTGCGACGGCCCGTCCGCCATGAACAACCAGATCACTCGCTTCGCCTTCGGCGGATGATGCAATGCCGCCAAACTGCCGAGCGACTGTCCGGCGTCTCCAGCCGGTGTGTTTGCGAACACCTCCGGATTCATTACCGAAGCCAGGGCCGCCCCGCCCAATCCCGCCGCTGACCGCCCAAAGAAGTGTCGCCGCGTATGCGCCAGACCGAGCTCATTCTGGAAGAGATCAAACATGCGTGGAGTCTCCAAAGAGTAGGGCAGCCTCGTTCACCCACTAAATTACTTTCATCCTGGACTCTTGGGAACGCTACGTCAGGAATGTCGCGGGAGTCTCCCACGATCCGGGTTTCGCCGGGCGAGAAAGTCAGCCTGGATATTCCTGGCGGATAATTGCTGGCGGGTTTGGATTGCATCTGGAACGCGCGGCACTGCAAGATCGCAGGTTCTTGCACAGAAGGTCGGCCGTACGACTGCCAGTCCTTGTGTGTTCTGACCTCGCGAGATTCAGATTGCTGGCACTGCTGTTGTCATCCTGCAAGGTGAGTTTGTTATGAGTCGAAGCCGTTTGGGCTGGGTCGCGTGCGTAACTGCCCTGAGTGTGCTGGGGTCTGCAGTTTCGGCGCGAGCGGATGTCACGTTTCAGGAGCACATCAAGCCGCTGCTTCAAAAACATTGCGTGAGCTGTCACGGTGAGGACCTAGCCGAATCTGGACTGCGGTTGGATTTTGGCTCGTTCATCACTCAAGGCGGAGATCGCGGGACGCTGGTTGTGCCCGGCAAGGCGGATGAAAGCCTTCTGCTCCAAGCGTTGATCGGCAAAGGCAATGTGAAGGCGATGCCGCTCGATTCGCCGCGACTGAAGGATGCGGAGATTGAAGTCGTCAGGACGTGGATCAACGCGGGAGCGAAGTTGCCCAGCGACGATGCGCCCGGCGATCCGAAGCGGCGGAAGTCAGAGCATTGGTCGTTTCAACCCATTCGCCGCCCTGCTCTGCCGACAGTTCAGCGACTGGACTGGCCGGTCAATGCGATTGACTACTTCATTCTGGCGCGGCTGGAGAAAGAGAAACTCGCGCCTTCTGTCGAAGCGGATCGCGCGACGCTGGTGCGGCGATTGTATCTCGACGCGCTCGGTGTGTTGCCTACGCCCTCCGAGGCCGACGAGTTTGTGAACGACCCGCAGGCGGGAGCCTATGAGCGGCTCGTTGATCGCGTGCTCGCATCGCCGCGTTATGGCGAGCGTTGGGGACGTCACTGGATGGATATGGCCCGCTATGCGGACTCGAACGGTTTCACGATTGATGGACCTCGTTCGATCTGGCCGTTTCGGGACTGGGTGATCAACGCATTGAATGCGGACATGCCCTATGACCAGTTTGCCACTGAGCAACTCGCGGGCGATCTGATTCCCAACGCTTCCCGGGAGCAACTGGTTGCGACGGGTTTTCATCGCAATACGCTGATCAATCAGGAAGGCGGCACGGATCAGGAGCAGTTTCGCAATGAAGCTGTGGTCGATCGTGTAAGCACCACCAGTGCGATCTTCTTCGGTCTGACGGTGGGTTGTGCTCAGTGTCACGCTCACAAGTACGACCCGATCACGCAGCGTGAGTTCTATGAATTCTTCGCCTTCTTCAATAACTGCGATGAGCCGAACATCCCACTGCCGACGGCTCAACAGGCCGAACAGCAGCAAGCCATCAAAGAGTTGCTGGCGAAGGTTGCAAAGGAACTAAAAGCTCACGACGCACGCCGGTCGAAGGATCAGGTGAAATGGCAAGAGGAAGTCGCTGGCCTGCCGCCGACGCCTTGGACACCGCTGAAGCCGAGTCAAATGACTTCGCAAGCTGGCGCAGCGATCACGACCGACGACGGCGAGCACCTGTTGATTGGCGGGAACGGGAATGTTCCGGCGACGGACGTCTACACGCTGGTTTCAGACGTTGAAGGCAAGATTTCCGCTGTGCGACTGGAAGCGTTGACCAACCAGGTACTGACGAATCAGGGGCCGGGTTGGACGGCGGAAGGCAACTTTGTGATGACCGAGTTCGAACTCGGCCTGACCGAGCCCGGAGCTAAGAAGCCGCGCAAACTGGAAATCCGCGCTGCCACGACCGATTGGTCACAGGACGGTTATTCGATTGAGCAGACACTGGACAACAACAAGAAGTCGGGTTGGTCGATCGGCGGAGTGAAGCACGGTTCGCTGAACGTCAACCGCGAGGCGATCTATGTCCTGCGTGAGCCGATCAACGCGGCGGCGGGATCGAAGCTCACGGTGACGATGAAGTTCGAGCACAAGACCGAAAAGGCCCTGCTGGGCTACTGGCGGCTCGCGACGACTGATCTGGTGACCGACAAACCGATGCTGCCCAACTCGGTCGGCAAGATTCTCAAGGCTGATGCTAAGGATCGAACCGACGCGGACAAGGCGGTGCTGGCGTTCGTCTATGGTTCGACGGATCAAAGCCGTAAGCCACTGGAACAGCAGCAGGCGAAACTCAAACAGGAAGAGACCGAACTCACGGCAGCGATTCCGACGACGATGGTACTGCAGGAAAAGACCAAGGGCCCTCGCCAGTCATACATTCACGTACGCGGTGACTTCCTCAACAAAGGCGCGGATGTGAAGCCCGGCGTGCCGGGGATTTTTCCGCCGCTCGGTGCTGCTGATAACGCTGCGGCGACGCGGCTGGATTTCACGAGGTGGATGTTCTCGCCCGACCATCCGCTGACGGCCCGCGTCACGGTGAACCGCTTCTGGCAGCAGTTCTTTGGTGTAGGACTTGTCGACACGGAGAACGATTTCGGAACTCAGGGTAGTTCACCGACACACCCTGAATTGCTGGATTGGCTGGCCTCGGAAATGCACCGCGAACAGTGGTCGCTCAAGCAACTGCATCGCCTGATCGTGACGTCCGCGACGTATCGGCAGGCATCTTCACTGGTCGACTCGGCAACGGGTAAGCCTCTGCCCGTCGTTGCTGCCGACCCCTATAATCGGTTGCTGGGGAGACAGCGTCGAGTGCGTCTGGAGGCCGAACAGATTCGCGATGCGGCGCTGGCGTCGAGCGGCTTGCTGTCTCAGAAGATGTTGGGCCCCGGTGTCTATCCGCCTCAGCCGAAGGGCATTTACGTCGTCACTCAAGTGGCGAAAGCCTGGCCTGAAAGTCAGGGCGATGATCGGTATCGACGCGGGCTGTATACGTACTTCTGGCGTTCGAGTCCCTATCCCATGCTGCCGACCTTCGACGCTCCCGACGCGAATGGAACCTGCACGCGTCGTAATCGCTCGAACACGCCGCTGCAGGCTCTGACGCTCGCGAACGATGGGTCGTTCATGGAACTGGCTCGCGGTTTTTCGGATCGGATTCTGAAAGAGGCGTCCGCTTCGGATGAGGCCCGTCTGAATTTTGCCGCTCAAGCGGCCCTGTCTCGGCGGTTGTCGGAATCTGAACTCGATCGCTTATTGAAGTATGTTGACGCCCACCGTGGCATGTATGCCGCAGATACCGAGGCTGCCAAACAGGCGGCGTCGGCGCAGCGCCCGGCTGGCGTTGATGAAGTGACTTCGGCCACTTGGACCGCGGTTGCTCGCGTGCTGCTGAACTTGGACGAGTTCATCACACGCGAATAGTTTTGCCGATCAACGACGTTGAGAAATTTTCAGTCTGAAGAGTCGAAACGATGCCTCACGACAATCGCTTGTTATTGGATTCCACACGCCGCGAGTTCTTCGCCAACGCCGGGCTGTCGTTCGGCTCGCTTGGCCTGGCTTCACTGTTGGGCGGAAAGTCTTTCGCTGGCCCGACGGCTCGAACGACGAATCCGATCGCGCCACAAGATGGTCACTTCCCGGCCAAAGCGAAGGCCGTCGTCTACATGTTCATGTGTGGCGGCCCATCCTCACTGGAGCTCTTTGACGAGAAGCCGAAGCTGAGGGAACTCAACGGTCAGGTCATTCCGAAGTCGTTCGTGGAAGGCAAGCGGTTCGCGTTCATCAAGCAGGACGCGAAGCTGCTGGGATCGAAACGCAAGTTTTCTACCTGCGGCCAGTCTGGACAGACGATCTCTGAATGTCTGCCGCACTTGCAGACCATCGCGGACGACATCTGCATGATCCGCGCGATGAAGACGGAAGTCTTCAATCACGGTCCGGCCAAGCTCTACATGAATACGGGCTTCGAGCGCTTCATGGGGCGGCCGTCGATGGGTTCGTGGGTCACCTACGGAATTGGCTCTGAAGCCGACGACCTGCCGGGCTTTGTCGTATTGCATTCCGGTCCGCGCGGTCCGCGAGGCGGCACGCCGTTGTGGTCTAGCGGCTTCTTGCCGACCACTTATCAAGGTGTCCCACTGCTTCCGGGTGCTGACCCCATTCTTAATCTTTCAACGCCGCAAGGTGTTACCGCTCAGCAGCAGACGGACTTCGTCAGCACCGTGAAGGATTTGAATGGCTTGCGGTTGCAAAATATTGGTGATCCTGAGATCGCAACGCGCATCGCCAGTTATGAGATGGCGTATCGGATGCAGACTAGTGCTCCCGAATTGATGGATCTTTCCGGTGAGACTCCCGAGACATTGGCGATGTATGGGATCACCGACGTTGCTAAGCCGAGCTTTGGGCGCAACTGCTTGATGGCTCGCAGGCTGATTGAACGCGGTTGCCGCTTCGTCCAATTGTACCACACCGATTGGGACCATCACGGCAACCCCGGAACTGAGCTGGGTAAGTCGCTCGACAAGATCTGCGGCGAGACCGATCAGCCCTCAGCGGCTCTGGTCAAAGACTTGAAACAGCGCGGCTTGCTGGATGATACGGTCGTCATTTGGGGCGGCGAATTCGGTCGCACGCCGCAAGGTGAGCCTCGTGACTTGATCGGTCGCGATCATCACGTTGATGCCTTCACGATGTGGGTCTCAGGCGGCGGTTTCAAGACCGGCCAATGCGTGGGTAAGACCGACGAGATCGGCTACTACGGAGTTGAGGATCAGGTTCACGTTCATGATCTGCAGGCGACGGTGCTGCATCTGCTGGGACTCGATCACCTGAAGTTGACTTACCGCTTCCAGGGACGCGATTACCGCCTGACCGATGTTGGCGGCAAAGTGGTTGAGAAGCTGCTGGTTTAGTCGTGCTATGGAGTGATGTCAGGACGTGGGTCGAGGAACGAGGCCTGCCTGTGCTCGCTGTGGTGGACGTTCCTGGGCCTTTCGAATTCTGCACCTTATGTCCAAAGTCAACGCGGTCGCCAAGAAGATCATCGGGAACGTCGAGCAGGTCATCATCGGCAAGCGGCAAGAGGTCTTGTTGTGTCTCGTCGCCGCGTTTTCCGAAGGCCATATCCTGCTGGAAGACGTGCCCGGCGTTGCCAAGACCATGCTTGCTCGCGCACTGGCTGTGAGCTTCGGTTGCGACTTCAAACGCATTCAATGCACACCGGACTTGCTGCCGAACGACATCACCGGCGCGTCGATCTTTAATCCCAAGACGACAGAGTTTGAATTCCGTTCCGGGCCATTGTTCACTCACGTGCTGTTGGCTGACGAAATCAACCGCACAACGCCGCGAACTCAGGCGGCACTGCTGGAAGCAATGGCCGAGCAGCGAGTCACCGTCGATGGTGAAACCTATCAACTGGATCGGCCGTTTCTGGTGATTGCGACGCAGAATCCGGTCGATCAGGAAGGCACGTTTCCCCTGCCTGAAGCACAACTCGATCGCTTTCTGATTCGCCTGAGCCTCGGTTACCCCGGTCGCGAGCAGGAAGCGACGATGCTGGATCGTCTGCAGAAGCAACATCCGATCGACACTTTGGAGGGCGTCGTTTCGGCGGAAGACATCGTGGCCTGTCAGAAGGCCTGCCGAGAGATCACGGTCGACCCCAAAGTCCGCGACTACATGCTCGACCTGGTCACCGCTTCCCGCCAGCACAATGACATCCTGCTGGGCGGGAGCCCGCGTGCGTCGATCGCCTTGTTTCGAGCGTCTCAGGCCTTGGCCGGAATTCGCGGCAACGCTTTCGTCCTGCCCGACGACGTGAAGCGCGTTGCTCCGGCGATTCTGGGGCATCGCATCATCATCAAACCGGAAAGCCGTTTGCGGAAAGTGAATTCTGCGAAAGTCGTCGAAGATATTTTGAACCAAATCAGCATACCAACGATAAAGGGTGGTACGGATTTGCTATGAGATGAGGCGGAGCGTCACCGGAACGTTCCGCAACGCGGCTTATCTGCTGATCGCGCCGGATGTTGAGGCAGAATCATGGGACGCCTGAACGGATTGGAGATCGGGCTGACGCTGCTGGCCTTTGTGGGGCTGGCGTGGCTGATGGACGCTTCGTCGCGTTTCCGACTCGGAAGCTCCGCACCTCAGCCAGTTGTTTCTGTGGTCCCGCAGAACCGCTCGATCGTCATTAGCCACGAAGACACCGCGCCAGCGAGTCCTTCTTCAAGCACGAAGGTTCGTACTTCGGCAGCTCGCGATTCACGTTACGGGCGTCGCTCAGAACTGAGAGCGATCCCGCTGCCTCTTGAAACCCGTGAGGCCGCGGCGTTGATTCAACGCATCCGCGAGCCGGTGCCAGGGGGGATTGTTTCCGCAGTTGAGGAGTTGCCGGTTGGTGGCACCGTGCTGGTCAAAGTGAAAACTGCGTGGCGGCTCGGTGTGGTCTTGGATGCAACTCCCGAGGGGACCGCCCGAGTGAAGCTCGCAGGGCGTGACTCTTCGCCAGCAAGGTACAAGCTCAGCGAACTTAGTCTCGTTGACCCGGCTCTACTACCGCACGTGACCCGCACGGGAGAAATTCTATCGGCCACCGACGACGTGCAACCGGGCATGATTCTGGAAGCTCTGCGTCCCGGTCTGCGCTGGCGATCAGTCATCGTCCTGCGAACGGAAGAGAACGGTGATGTCGCCGTTTCCTACGTTGGCTGGGACCGAGTCTGGGATGAGATTGTGCCGCGCACCAACTTGCGGTACCCAACGGGCGTCACTGTCGATTGAGCAGCGATCTCTCCGCTACTCCAGTCAGTTGATGGTGCGCGAGTCTCGTGCACATAGCACTGGGGAGCGCGCTTCAGCGTCGAACCGTGCGGATAGGCGCGCCCAGTCAATTGAGTTCAGCGACTGCTTGATGTGTCGCGCGACTGCTTCACCTTGAAGTTTTACGACAGCGTAGCCCTCGGCACGCTCCCAAGCGATCAGAGCGGGCTTGGCACACAGCTTGCTTTCGTCCGGGCGAACATTGCTGCGGGTATGACACACCTCGCGAGCGAAGTGACATCTGAGCGTTTGAGGCCGGAGTGGCCTGCCTGCACTTGCAGGTTTGCGATGGGGAATCCGCGTGATGTAACGCGAAGCCACTCCGGTTCTCATACAACGCGAAGGCCTCCGGTCGTTGAGGTACGACTCAACTTCCGAAGTTGGTTATTCAGTGAATCGAGCTCCGATCGTTGCCAGATCGTTAAATCGATCGACCGGCTCTTTGGCCGACCAGGCGATGCCGCGCAAGATCAGAATGCGGAACAGCGGATCGTCGAAGGTCCACGAATAGTGCCCTGGGATCGAAACGAAGACGCGGCCCTTCTGATGCTCGCGACACCAGATCAGAGGCTGTTGAGCATTCTCTTCCTTGCCGCTGGCCAGCAACGTAATGGCTGACGGATCACCCTTGAGATTCCAGTAGCTTTCGTCGTGAAAATGCACGCGGCGAAAGTTGCGGGTGATGGGATGAGAAGACTCCAGTACGAGATCAAGTTCGCCATGTCGAAAACGACTGGCCCCCCCCTGCCAGGCGAGACCGATGCGTTCCGCGAAGGGAACCGGGTTCGGTCCACCGTCGACCGCATAATGAATGTATGAGACGCCACCTCCTCGCTTCAGAAACGCATCAATGTCCGCCGCGCGCTGAGTGTTCCAGGTTCCCTGCTGATAGAACACAACGGCATCAGCAGTGGCAAACTGCTCGGCGGTAGGCCACTCCATCACGGCAGTAACCTTCACCTGCGCCGCGCCTTCGAAGAGCTGGCTCCAAACCTTCAGCCAAGCGGGATAATCGTGTTCTCCGGGGCCATGATCTTTTCGCCCAGCCACCAGCACGATGTGCATCGGCTTGGCGGGCGCCGCTGCTATCTCTGAGCCTTTTAGAACCGCGTCGACTTCCTCACGAGACCGTGGCGCCGGAGCTCCGGGGATGTCGGCTGGCATGCTGGGAGGCGGTGTCAGCAGGAACGTCAGCAAGTCGCGCATACCATCCGCACCGAGCTGCTTATCGATTCCCTCCGGCATGATGGAGATACTGGACGGGACCAGTTCATCAATGTCTGCTCGATTGATCTCGATCAGCTTCCCGTCTTTGTCACCGACGATCAGTTTGTCGCCTGTCCCCATCACGACGCCTGAAAGTACGCGGCCGTCGTTCAGTGCGACTGAATACGCCAGATGATCGGGATTGATCGCGAAGCTCGGACGCGTGATGTCGCGGCGGACGGATTCGTAGTCACGATGGATCAAATTCGAGAGCGATGGCCCAATGCGACCGCCCTGCAAGCCGACTCGATGACACTTCGCACATTGTGCCTTGTCTCCGAAGAACAACTGTCGCCCTCGGCCCCAACTGCCGCCTTCGAGCTCCGGATGGAGTTTGGCGATCTGAGGCGTCGCAGCATCCGTGCGATCGCGCGGTGTTGCCCAAGGTACGTACATGCGGCGCAACGGCAGCGGACGTCGTCGATCATCCTCGTGCGTGAACCACGTCACTTCGAGTGTCGGAGCTACTGAGGGATTGAGTTTCGAGAGCGTTACTTTCGTTGCGAGCAGCTTGGCCGCAGGTGCCTCGATCGTCAGCTCGACGACGTGTTTGCCATCGGCTGCTTGTCGAGAACTAGCTTTGCCCACCGCGGATGTGACTTGCAGCGGATTGTTGGATGTCAAAACCAACGTCACATTCTCTGCTGGATACTTAAATGGTAACTGCGATCCGGGTTGAACCGCGGATCGCAGCATGTTCGACAGATCGAACTGAGTGCTGAGTGTCAGTGAGCCAGATGCCCAGGCTTTATCATCCAGCAATTTGAACAAG
Organism: uncultured Planctomycetaceae bacterium; assembly: GCA_964386705.1. Taxonomy (GTDB): domain Bacteria; phylum Planctomycetota; class Planctomycetia; order Planctomycetales; family Planctomycetaceae; genus AM-0621. The sequence goes on along the minus strand of CAYLTY010000123.1, from coordinate 7,609 downwards.
GCCGCGTGTTCTGAACTGGCTCCCGTGAACTGTTTCGCAACTTGCAGATCAACATGTGGCAGCCAGCCACTCCAGCTTGATGTGCCATCTGCCGCCGTTAACTCGGCCGTGACGCCGTTCAACGAGTATTGCAGGTCGAGATCGCCGATCTGTTCTTGAGAACGGCCTTGCGGTTTCGAATCTGCGCGGCTCTTCCAAGGTAATGAAAGTGAGTACTGATTCAGGTCCGTGTGCTTATCGGTGCTGACGACCAGCGTCCGCCGGTCTGGGGTGAGTTGGATTCCTAGAATCTTGAGATCAAACCGGCGAGTCGCCATTTGCATCTGCACGACAGCGTAACCCGGACGAATTGATTCGAACCGATCGCCAGCAGCCGTCCACGGACTGTGTTCGATGTGCGCCTTTTCGATGAGTCCCTGCACGTCTCCTAAATCGACAGGTCGATCAAATGCAACATGTAGCTCCTGGCTACTGGCTGGCCAGGCGAGTACGGGTTGAGCCGCTTCGCGATTCTTGTAGGCAACCTGGAACAGCTTGCCTTTACCGGCCGGGCCTGAACCCCAATCCGGTCCACCACTATGCGTAGCAACGACCAAATCGCCTCCTGGAGAAGTGCAGGCATCTGCTGCGAGCTTACTCATGCAGGCGATCAATTGATTCTGTGCAACATATCCGGAGTCGGTGTGTACGAGCTGGGTGCGATAGAGTTTGCCGCGTGAATAGCCGGTGACAATCGCATCGCCGCGCCACCAGGTTGGTCCGAAGACTTTGCCATTCCCCACGGGCTCATTGAAGTTCAGACCGCACGTGGATTGATGCTGCGGTCCGTAGTCGTAGGTGCTGGGTTCGTCGATGACCGCTGGCAGATGCTTCGGATGCCGTGGAGGAAACCCGTAATGCCGTCCCCGCTGGATATGCAGTAGTTCGTCAAACGGGTTTCCGTTCGGCAACCAGGTCGCTCCTTCCTGGTCGGTACAGAACAAGTCGTTCTGCGAGTTAAAGCGGAGAGCGACCGGGAAGCGAATTCCCGTGCAGACGATTTCTCGCCGCTTCAGATCTGGAGCGATACGCATGATCGTTCCGCGTTCGTTCGCCAGATCGTACTTGGCGACGCCACTCGAATTGACGAGGTACGCATCGGTATAATTTGTAGTTCCGAGCCCGAAGTAAATGCTGCCGTCTTTGCGGTCGTAGGCTACGCCTAACGCGTCTACACCGTGACTAAGTTTCTCCCACCCCTCCGCCAGCACGATTTCGCGGTCGGCGAGATCATCATTATTGGTATCAACAATGAGAGAACACTTTCCCTTGGATGCTACGAAGACGCCGCGCCCGTGAGGATATCCTTCCGGGGTCAGATCCATGCCGACCGGTGCCTGGAGTTGGCCGCGATTCTCCCAGAACGGCGCGGCATGATCTTCCAGGCCATCGCCATCCGTGTCGCTCATAATCCAGATGCTGCCGTCGTATCCTAAAGCGACCAGCTTCCCATCGGCGCGATACAGCACATTGTTGATATTGGGCAATTCGAGTGGCAACTCTCGTACTTCGAAACCCGGTACGAGCATTTGCACCGCCGGCGGGTTCTCGATTGCCTTAACGAGGTGCCCCTTGGCGTCGTCCGCGCGAGATGCCAATTTATTGATGTTCTGATACTTCGACTGGAGATACTTGCGCACGAGCGCCGCTTCGTCTTCCTTGAGTGTCCGGTTATAGACGAGCACTTCAGCGATTTCGCCGTGCAAGAAGCCTTGAACATAAGAAGGCTTTGCTTCGTTGGAATAGAGGCGGGCGCCGAGCACAAATTCATCTAACGCGACGGGACGTTTTTCGCGGGAACGAGCTTCACCCGGAGTCCTGCCGTCGATCACAACCCGCACATTGGAAGGGCCGATACTAGCTTCGATCAGCCGGAATTCTCCAAATGGATAAGTGTCTCTCACGAGATCATGGGCGCCACCGAAGCCCAAACCTTCAATATTGACATCCTGAAACATCGCAGAGGAAAAGTAAGACTGATCAATATTAAAGCCACTGCTGTAGTCATTCTGTCCAAAGGCGCTGGCGCCCATGAATCCTCGAAATCCGCCGCCATTGGATTGAGGGGCCAGGAAGGCGAAAACCGTGAACTCTTCGGCGCGGCGTCCTGACTGCGTATGGCTCAAGAAGTCATCTTTGCCATCAAAGCTCACAAACGAGTAATCCTCGATCTTTCGGAACACGGGTTGCGCAGCATCCACTCGTTGGGTGAAATGCTGCTTCTGGCCTGATCCGTCGAACCAGACATCGAATGCGCGACCGTCCATCAACGGGAAACCACGAGTCGCGTGTACTTTCCATGCCTCGGGCTGAGCTTGAGCATCGAGCCACAGCGTTAGCCCGGTTTTGATCGGCAGGTTAGTGTCGGTCCAAGTCTCCTGCCCCCATAACGTGGCTGGCAGCGTTTGGAAGAGCAGAATGAATAACAGGGTGATTCGAGTTCGCATCATAAAGTCTCATCAGCGCGGAGATGACTTTAGTTGGTGGGGTCAAGATGGTATCGAGATCATCTCTGCGGATCGACGATGTCCTGCTTTCTCGCCGAGGACAACTCGGCCGGTTCGCTGTAGCATCTTCACGCGTAAACCTCGTTGAAGTGATGTCTCTTGCCTCGTTGAGATCTCGGAAACATGAAGCGCCTTCAGTTCCTTGCAGCGTTGAGTCTGATCTGGTCAATGTCTCTGGCCTCGGCTGCCGACGTGCGATTGCCACGCAGCACGCCTGAAGAGCAGGGAGTTTCCTCAAAAGCCATTCGTGAGTTCGTTGAGACTGCCAATCAGAAGATCGATACGTTGCACAGCTTCATGCTGGTGCGACATGGGCATGTCGTCGCCGAAGGTTGGTGGAAGCCAGAGTCTCCCGATAAGCCGCATGTGCTGCATTCGTTGAGCAAGAGCTTCTGTTCGACGGCGGTTGGATTGGCTGTGGCCGAGGGCAAACTGAGTATCGACGATCCTGTGTTGAAGTTTTTCCCGGAAGACGCACCTGAGAAGCCCTCGGACAAGCTGAAGCAGATGCGCGTTCGAGACCTGCTCACGATGTCTACGGGGCACGAGACCGAGCCCAAGTTCAACGCGGATACGCCGTGGGTCAAATCGTTCCTGGAGCATCCGGTGCCGCATAAGCCGGGAGCACACTTTCAATACAACTCGCCCGCGACTTATATGCAGTCGGCGATCGTTCAAAAGGTGACGGGCCAAACTGCGCTGGACTATCTCAAGCCGCGGCTGTTTGAGCCACTCGGCATCGAGAACCCGACGTGGATGACGAGCCCGCAAGGTATCTCGACCGGCGGATGGGGATTGATGGTCCGCACCGAGGACATTGCCAAGTTCGGTCAGCTCTATCTGCAGAAGGGAAATTGGAACGGCAAGCAACTCATCCCGGAGTCATGGGTTGAGCAAGCGACGTCGAAGCAGGTTTCCAACGGCAGCGATCCTGCTCGAGACTGGGATCAGGGTTATGGCTTCCAGTTTTGGCGCTGTCGCCACGGGGCTTACCGGGGAGACGGGGCGTTCGGACAATTCTGTGTCGTCCTGCCCGAGCAGGACGCGGTTGTGGCGATCACCGCCGACACCAGGGACATGCAGGCTGAGTTAAATGTTGTTTGGGACAAGCTGCTGCCGGCATTTCAGTCTGCGGCATTGCCCGCCAGTGCGGAAGAACAGGAGCGGCTCAAAGCCCTGCTCGCCAAGCTGAACGTGCCGGAGAATCATGTGCCCAACACGCTGAAGTTGCCCGGCAATCGCTAAGCTTGGTCAGGTTCGATCAGCCGAGTTCAGCAACTGGTATTAACTACCGCGCACGCGAGGACAAAAGCCATGATGGTCAGGCGGTGTCTGGAGCTTGCAGCAATCATTCTGGTTGTCATGTCTTCGTTGTGCCTTGCAGCCGACAACGATGCTGACGCGCCACTCTATGCTGAGCAGTTCAAACCGCTGCTGGCGAAGTACTGCCTGGAGTGTCACCGCGGAGAGAAGCCCAAGGGCGATTTTTCAGTCGAACGCCTCTCTCTGAACTTCGCCGATAAAGAGAATCGTCAGCGCTGGCAGGCTGTGTCCGAGCAGATCAAAGACGGCAACATGCCGCCTAAAGAGAAGCCGCGACCAGAAGCTCAACAACTTCGGGGCCTGACGGATTGGATTGGCCGCCGCGTGGCTGCTGCTGAAGCGGATCGTAGCGCGGCACAGGGCCGGGTTGTGTTGAGGCGGCTGAATCGCGCCGAGTATCAGAACACGGTGCGTGATCTGTTAGGCGTCGAAGTCGAGTTGAAGGACCTGCTGCCAATCGACGAAGTGTCTAACGGGTTCGACAATAACGCCGAGGCTCTGCATGTTTCATCGTACCTGATGGACAACTACCTCGAAGCGGCCGATCGACTGCTCGACGCTGCGATTGCAGGCGGTCCTAAGCCTCAAACTGTGAAGCGACGCCTTGATATCAAGGATGAGCGAACAGTTAAGCCCAAAGGGAGCGTCTATCGTCATGTGGATGATGGAGTGGCGATTTTCAGCTCGTGGGTGTCTGCCAATATCCAGGTGACCTTGTGGAACTTTCAGACTCGGGAACGGGGCCGCTACCGTTTCCGCATTTCGGGGTACGGGCTCCAGACGGAGCAGCCGGTGACGTTCCACGTGATGGCGGGGCCGATGAACGCTGCGGCTCAGCAGTATCTGATCGACTACTTCGATGTACCCGCCAACAAACCGACCGTGGTGGAGTTCGTCGAACCGATGGAGTCGGCGCAGACCATTCGGATCATCACGGACCGACTGGGGGTAATTCCGCCCGACGTCGAAAGAGTGGGGGCCGAAAACTACAAGGGGCCTGGGCTGGTCGTGCAGTGGGTCGAAATCGAAGGTCCGCTGCTGGAGTCATGGCCGCCGAGGAGTCATCAGCAGATCTTCGGCGACATGAAGCAAAAGCCGGTGTCTGATCCTGACCGCTCCAGCCGGCGCGAGGTTGTTTCTGAGCAACCGCTGGTTGATGCCGAACGAATCCTCCGCAGCTTTACCCGACGAGCTTTTCGCAGGGCTGTCAGTGATGAGGACATCAAACCATTTCTGGCGCGTGTTCGGGCCAAGTTGGATCAAGGGGTTTCATTTGAGCAGGCCATGCGCGTCGGCTTGCGGGCTGTGCTTGTCTCTCCGCATTTCTTGTTCATGCGCGAGAAAGTGAGCCCTGAGAAGCGGACGCTCGACGACTTCGCGTTGGCCAGTCGGCTGTCGTACTTCCTATGGAGTTCCATGCCGGACGAGGAACTATTCACGCTGGCCGAGCAGCAAAAGCTTCGTCAGCCGGAAGTGCTTCACGAACAGGTTGAGCGGATGCTGCGCGATCCGAAGGCTAAAGCCTTCACCGAGAATTTCGCCGGCCAATGGCTCAGCCTGCGGAATATTGACGCCACGACGCCCGACCGGCTGCTCTATCCGGAGTTTGATGATGTTCTCAAGGTGTCCATGGTCAAGGAGCCCCTGCTCTTCTTTGATGAAGTGTTGAAGAACGATTTGAGCCTGACCAATTTCGTGGCGTCAGATTTCACGATGTTGAATGGCCCGTTAGCGAAACACTACGGCATTCAGGGTGTGGACGACGGTTTGGAGTTCCGCAAGGTTCCGCTTACGCCTGAGAGTCATCGCGGCGGAGTGCTCACGATGGCTGCGGTGCTGAAAGTCACGGCCAATGGCACGACAACCTCGCCGATCTTACGCGGGGCGTGGGTTTTAGACCGGATTCAGGGAACGCCTCCGCCCAAGCCGACGATGGATGTGGAAGCGATCGATCCCGACATCCGCGGCGCTACGACGATTCGCAATCAACTGGAAAAGCACCGCAACAACGCGGCGTGCGCCAGTTGCCATGTGAAGATTGACCCGCCGGGTTTTGCGTTGGAGAGCTTCGATGTCATCGGTGGCTGGCGAGACCGTTATCGCAGCATCGGCGACGGCGAACCGGTAGTTATCAACGGTCGCCGAGTGCGTTACCGCAACGGCCCGCCAGTAGATGCAGCCGATGTTCTCACCGATGGTCGCCGATTTCGGAACATCGACGAATTCAAGCAACTGTTGCTAACCGACAAGGACCAGTTGGCCCGCGCGCTGGCCGAGAAACTGCTGGCGTATTCGACAGGTGCAGCACCGACAACTGCCGATAAACCAGAAATTGAGGCCGTGGTCGCCCGTGTTCGTGATAAAAACTACGGCTTCCGAGCGCTTGTGCATGAGGTTGTGCAGAGCGACTTGTTTTTGCGCAAATAAAACGAGGACTATTCCATGACGCTCCATCGTCGAACGTTTCTTCGCGCTGCTGGCGTTTCTCTGGCCTTACCTGTTCTCGATGTGTTCTCAACGCCCAGAGCTTCTGCCGTAGATACGTCGTCGCGTCGGCGAATGGTCTGCGTCTGCGCTCCGCTTGGGTTTTATCCTGCGCATTTCTTTCCCGAGAAGGCGGGCAAGGATTATGAGTCGACGCCGTATCTGGAGATGCTCAAGGACCACCGTGACGACTTCACTGTGATCTCCGGACTGATGCATGCGGGAACCAGTTCCGGGTTCGCACATCAGGCGACGGCGAGCTTTCTGACTGGCGTGCCGGGGGCGGGGCGCCCGGGATTTCGCAATGCGATTTCCATTGATCAGTTTGCAGCCGATCACATTGGCGGGCAGACTCGGTTTCCCACTCTGACGTTGTCGGGTGAAGGGTTGGGACTGTCGTGGACTCGCACTGGTGCACAAGTTCCGGCAGCCACGTCGCCCTCACGCGTGTTTGCGAAACTGTTTTTGGATGGCCGGGCTGACGAAGTACAGGCTCAGGTACAGCGGCTCGAAGATGGCAGGAGTATCCTGGACGACGTGCGTGATCAGGCTCGAACGTTGCGATCTGATCTAGGCACTGACGATCGGGATAAGCTGGATGAGTACCTCACCAGCGTTCGTGAGTTGGAGCGGCGTCTGCTTAAGGACGAAACCTGGGTGAAGACGCCCAAGCCCAAGGTGAACGTGGAACCGCCGCAGGACATTCCGAACGCCGCGGATCTGATCGGTCGCACTCGGCTGCTGTTCGACCTTGCTCATCTGGCTCTGCAGACGGATTCGACGCGGCTCATCACGATCATGCTGGCGGGTTCGACGTATGCACCGCCGATTCCGGGCGTCAGTTTAGGACATCATGATTTGTCCCATCACGGCAAGGACCCCGGCAAACTCGAACAACTCAAGATTGTCGAAGTGGAAACGATGAAGACCGTGCGAGACCTGCTGGCCAAGCTCAAGCAGACTCAGGAGAACGGCACGAATTTGCTGGACCAGACGATGGTGTTCCTGGGCAGCAATTTGGGTGATGGCAGCAGCCATTCCGTAAAAAACCTGCCCGTGCTGCTGGCCGGAGGCGGTTTTCAACATGGACAACATTTGGCGTTCAATGCTGATAACCCGCCGCCGCTGTGCAATCTCTATGTGAGCATGCTTCAACGCCTCGGTATCGAAACGGACAAGTTCTCGACGAGCAGCAGCACGCTCACGGGTCTGGAGTTCAGCCGACACTAACGTGATACGCGGAGCGTTTGGTTTTC
>CAYLTY010000122.1:0-24453 GCA_964386705.1 uncultured Planctomycetaceae bacterium | reverse complement strand
TGAAGGCTGCCCGAGTCAAAACACTCAACTCGAGCAGACCTCTAAACTCAGACTACTTGCCAACCCAAAAGTCGAACACCACGACCTTTTCAACGCGTGGTCCGACCAGCTTCACGAACTCCTGATGGGCCGGGTGCGGCAGGTAGGTGTCGCGACCTTGCGCGTCCTTGAAGGTGACTACGAAGCCGTGAGTCAGACCTTCAGACTTGTTCTCGACGCTGACATCGGTGCCCCATTCAAAGTCGACAATTTCCGGAATCTTGCCGGGCAACGCACCGAAAGCGGCAACGACTTCGTCAACCTGCTCCTTCGTGACCTCGGCCTTGAACTTGAACAGCACGACGTGACGCAGGACTTGTGCTTTCACCGGATGAACTCCCAATGCTGCGAGCATGCTGGAGGCGAGGAACTGATTACCGGCCTGGTTCAGATGCACGGTGTCAGACGTGAGGATGCCCTTGTCGGTATTGTTCTTGTTGGCCTTCTTCAGGTGGTCGACGAACTGCTTGCGCAGGTCGTTCATGTGTGACTTGGTGTCCGTGGCCACCTTGCGGCTGATCTCGCAGTAGTCCTCGAGCATTTCGTCGAGCTTGTTGCTGCCATCGATCTTCTCGCCGATCACAGTCGGAGTGCAGAGGATGACTCGTGCGCCGGCTTCCTTGATCTTCGCGACGATGCGTTTCAGGCCGCCTTCGAAATCTTCCTTCGACGTGCCCCGGCCGTTCACCGAGTGCCAGACATCGTTGATACCGATGTAGATGACGACGACCGTCGGTTTCTTGCTGAGGACATCTTTCTCAAGTCGCTTTTCGAGATCGGGGACACGGTTGCCGCTGATGCCAGCACCGATCACCTCGACCTTCAGATCAGGACGCACCTTCTCGAGTTCCTGTCGCACCAGTGTCACATACCCGTTCGGGCCCGCGCCGGCTTGAGTGATGGAATCTCCCAGGAAGACGATGCGATCGCCTGCCTTCAGAGCTTCTTCCGCCGAGGCGGTGGCGAGCGCGAAGGGGCTCAAAAGTGCAGCAAGCATGATGACAACCGAAGCGATGCGACTCATCCAGATGCTCCTCAACAAAGATGACGTTTGCCATCGCGATCGCAGCTTGCGATTCACTCCGGCGGCTTTTCAGGCAACGCCGTCTTGTAAGTTGAGGGCCCCACACCGTCCAGTTGCCGCGTGACTTTGAGTGGTGGGTTCAAATCCATCCCAAAAACAGAACAAGCTCGTTGACCACTGAGGGACAACGAGCTTGCGTCACATTCAACATAGGTGGGCGATTTAGCTCGCCGCGACGATCAACTCATGCGAGCGAAGTGATCACGCAACTTCTGGATTGCCTTGTACTTTTCATCGCTCACGCGTTGAGGCAGCAGCTTCAGGTCGTGGGCGATGTCAGCCACGCTGGCCCCTTCGCTGGACCGGCGAATGATGTCGCGCTGTGTGGGAGTCAACCGGGCGTTATCGCTCGTGGCAGCCTTTTGAACTCGCTGCAGGTCACTCATCACCTCCGGCCATGAATCGGAACGGCCAGCGGTTGTGTACTCGTCCGTGAGTTGCTGATGGCGATGTTGCCGTCGCCAGCGCTGCGATGTCGCCCAGACGGCTCGGTTGAGTTCCCGGCGTTCCAGAGAATCTGGATTGTTCAGAGCGATACCGAGCTGTTCTCGAGTCAATGAAGAGTAGAGCCTGAGAAGCACGTCCTGCGTGCAGTCATCCCAGTCGGTTTGTCGAACCTTGCTGTTCTTCCAACTGGTGCGGCAGTAGGCCTGAATGCGCCGATGCTCTTCAGATTCTTCCTCATGCGTCACCATCTGCCCGGTGAAGTTCGCCGCTTCTTCCGGGGCGAACACAGGTCCGAGGCAAGTGGCAGCCAGGATGACCGCGCAGACCGCGCCGCTCAAATAGACTCCGACCGAGTTCAGTTTTTTGTCTTCAGGCATGGGCACCAACTCCTCTAGGACAGGTGGCTGATCAAATCTTGAACATTGATCCGCCATAACTGGCTGCCAAGGGCGCTGAGCCGTGCTTTTGGCAACCTCTGTGCCATGTGCCCAATTTCTTATTTCTGAGACCGCTGTGGGCAGCCCCAGCAAATGGGCGCGGCATCACAGCAAGGGCGCATCGGATCGGGTGGAAACACGCAAATGACGCGACTACTCGCCGATCATGGGCGTTTTCTTGGCGCGGCGCAAGCAGGAGAGCCATCCATCCCGGCTTACGGCGGATTTTGCACTTCGATGAGCGTATCGGCCTCGGCGAGCTACATCCGGGCCTTGAGTTCGGCTTCGAGCTGTTTTCGCATGCGCGTGACGGCTTCGATGTCCATGCCGGGAGGACGCTTCTCCAGCATCCAGTCGACGTCGGTGATGGCATCCTGCCAGCGGTTGTTGCGGACGGACAGGTCAATGCGGCGAGCTCGAGCTTCGATCGAATCGGGTTCGATGATGAGCATGGCATCCAGATACCGCGCGACAGCGGTGTCGTCTCGCTCGTTACTGGCGACGTTGCGCAGGTTCGACAGCATGCGAATTGTGATGGCTTTCGAGTCCGCGTGTCCGTACTCCGCGTCGAGGGCTTTGATCACATCCGCAAGCCGGGCGTCCTTCGCGACACCGCTGCCGATGTTCTCGGCGAGCAACTGCTTGACGTCGGCCAGCGTCATCTCCTTGCCGCCTTCGAACACGTCGACCAGCTTCGGCTCACCTTCACTCGGATCGAAACGCACGATGAAGTGCCCCGGCAGCGGCACACCGGTGACCTTCAAGCCCAGGCGCTTGGCGAGTTCGATGTGCAGCACCGCCAGCGTGATCGGCAAACCTTCGCGGTCGTCGAGAACTTCGTTGAGGTAGCTGTTCGAGCGGTTGTAGTAGTTGCTGCGGCTGCCATGAAAGCCGCGCTGTTTGAACAGGTAGTCGTTGAGTGCTGTGAGTTGTTCAGCCTGGGACGTTTCTGGTTTGAAGCCGGCTTTGATCTCAGCCGCCATGCGATCAACGACTGCCACGTACTCGTTGACGTCCAGATCTTCGTTGTCGAGCTTTGCAATCAGCAGGGCCGCGCGCAACAGGTCGAAATTATCGGCGTCTTTCTCGCGAAGTTTGCTTAACTCACCCTGCACACGTCGCGCGTACACGGCGATGGCCAGATCCTTCAAGTGTTGAGCACGCAGTTCGAGCTGTTTGGCCTCGGCTCGCAGGACATCAGGGGCGAACGGATCCAGCGTGGAGAGCTTCCCGACGAGATCATTTGAGCCCGTCTTTGCGGCGGTAACTTCCGCAGCCAGTTCGTTGATCTGCTTGATGGATTCGGTTGATGGCCCCTGTAGCTGAGAAAGTTCCTTCCCGACTTGAAACTGCTTGAATTGAGCCTTTGTGTCCCGGAATTTCGCGATGCCAACAGCTCCGCTGTTGAGGCCATCGTCCGTCGATTCCAAGACCTGCTGGCCGTTGACGAAACACACGATGCGTTTCTCTTCGACGCGGACCTTCAACTGATTCCAGTCGTTTGGGCGATAAGCCTCGTGAGGGATATCGCTGAGCACTTTCCAGGAATAGACATCGGCTCCGTTGAAGCGGCTGAGTCGCAGGCGTCCGTTGCTGGGGTAGAAGCCGTAGTGCTTCTGGGCGCCGTCCGAATGAAAGATGAGTCCCGCGGCGCCTTCTTCAGGGGCGAACTTCACGCTGACGGAAACTTCGAAGGGAACTTCCGGCACCGGCGACGTCGACACACACAGCGAGCGACCGCCGAAGCCGAGTCCCGGTTCTTCGGCGAGAATGCGACCGGCGCGCTGCCGCCAGCGGGCACCGTCAATTGGCTTCCACTGCTTCAAATCAATCGTGCCGATGGTTTGCCATTCGTTCATCGGGACGGGGTTCGGCTTCTCGATCAATCTCTTCAACTGGTTGATCACGACGGCAAAACCGAGGTCGTCTTTCACCAGCGACTTCAGGGTGATGAGACCTTGCACGCGGCCCTGCATGTCGAGCAACGGTCCGCCGCTGTTGCCTTTCTCGATGGGCATCGCCAATTGAATCATCGGGCGGCCTTCGATCTCTTCTTTAGCCGAGACCACTCCTGCAACCACGCTGTGTTTCAGGCCGAGCGGGTTGCCCATCGCGACAACTGCCTGACCCTGTTTGACCTGGTCCGAGTCGCCCAGTTCCAGAGCTGGCAGATCCTTTGCGTGGATCTTGAGGATCGCCAGGTCCATGGCCTTGTCTGTCGCGTGCACGGCGACGACATCGAACTTCTTGCCATTCGCGAACTGCACGGTGATGGGACGTGCCTCGGCGATGACGTGCAAGTTGGTGGCGATCAGTCCGTCGGCTGAGATCACAAAGCCGGAGCCCATGCCCAGTGGTTGAGCGTTACGGTCATCGACTGTGACCACCACCACCGACGGTTTGACCTTGGCGGCGAGCTGTTCGACGGTTAGCGGGGAAGTTTCATCGGCGGCTGGCTTTGATTCGGCAGCGAACGTCAGACCAGACAGAACCAGCCACAATGCCGGCAGAACTAACCGTCGAGACATGAGATGCTCTCCTTGCCCGTGCGACGCTCGTGGAATCAACGCTTTTCTAACTCAGTTGTTCGCACAACGTAGAGCGCATTGAACCCGGCTGTCAGGGCAAAGCACCTCGCGAAATCTGTACCGACGCTAAAACGTCTCGAAAAGAAAAAGCCGGACAACCAACGTCTGTGTTAGAACGCTGATCATCCGGCTGGCGATTGTTTCCAATCGAAGCTGCTATTGGCTGGATGTTGTTTGCGTGCGCGCCGCTGCGGCGCGTTCCCAGCTCCAGGCATGAAGGTGCGGCTGTGGAACTCCAGAGTGGCTCTGTGCGGCTGGTTGAGCAGCGCTGGCGGCAGGCATGGCAACTGGCATGGCGGCAGGTTGCCCAAAGAGATGCGGACGCGGTACGACGTTCGTTTCCACAGGCTGAATCATAGGGATCAGTGGCTGGGCGAGCGGCATCTGGATCGCGGGCAGGGGAGCGCGGGCTGCGGACGGCATGCCCGCGATCTCGCGGTAGATCCATTCCTGAATGCAGACCCACTCGTGATTGCACTTGCGGCAGTTGCAGAGGCTGCCGGCTCGGCCAGCCTGCAGCTTCGTAGCCAGTGTCAGTTTCAAGCGGGTTTCGCACTGCGGACAGTGTGTATAGAAGTCTTCGCGAGGACGCATGGTTCAGGCTCCGAAGAATTGAGCACAAACATGATGGCGACAGGGAACAACTCTTACGGGCAGACCAGACCTTCGCGAATGGCGTAGCGGGCGAGATCAACCCGGTCATGAATGCCCAGCGTCTGCATGATGCGGTACTTATGGCTGTCGACCGATTTGACCGTGATGTGCATCTTCTTCGCGACGTCCTTGACGCTGAGCCCGACGGCCAGATTGCGGAGCACTTCAATCTGGCGGTTGCTCAAGGCCGTCAGGCGGCTTTCGCAGTGCGTCTTCATGCCGCCAGTGGCCGGATCGATCGCAATGCGGTCGCGGATCGAATCCGAGTAGTAGCTGCCGCCGTTGGCGACTTTGAGCACTCCGCTCAGCAGATTGGCTAGCGAGTCCGTTTTCAGCACATAGCCCGCGACTTTGGATCGAACCGCCTGCTCGATGTAAATGTCCGGCATGGCCGTGGTGTAGAAGATGACCTTGGTTTCACGCTGCCGCATGGCCAGTTCGCCTGCGAGTTCGAAGCCGCTGCGATTTTCGAGGTCGATCTCGATGATGGCGACTCGCGGCTTCGTTTCGAGCAGCATGCGAACGCCTTCTTCACCCTCACGTTTGATGCCGACAACCTGTGTTTCAGGCTGACTGTTGATCAGTGTCGACAGGGCAAACTGAGTAGCTTCCAGAGGCTCAACGATGGCGACGGTGATTGGCTTCTGCGAGTCAAGCATGGCAGGCCCTTGAATGAGAGAATGACAAGCTGGCGATCAGGCGTTAGCGGTCAGGCAGCGTGAAGATGTGAGAATCTGCCAACCGGGCGGTGATTGGCTTAACGCGAAATGAATCGCCGTTGAATCAGGTATCGGCCCGCACTTTGCGTAAAGTGAGAAGGTTCCCCCTCAAGTTCTGCGATTACGGGGAGCGCCCCGAAATTCCTCTTCTGAAAGTTCCCGGAACAGGGTGATTTCGCGAACATGCCGTAACTCTTGAGGCGATTCACTCGGAACGAGTAGCCCTCCGTAAGTTATCCGCCACACTTTGGATGGCGGATGTCCGCATGCAGCGGTCTGACTGGTGTTCGCAATTTCGCTACCGACAGGTGAATTGCGGTACCGGTCAGTTGACGTTCTGCAACCTCGCCTTGGCCGTGAAATCCACTGCGGCATTGAGGTTGGACGTATCCGGGAACTGGCGGTTGTCCGGGCGAGCCCGTAGAACCCCGACCCAAGAGCCCGCGTCCCACTTTTCACGAACGAATAAGATGTCGAAAGCCCGCACTGCTACTCAACTTGTACGAAATATCGGCATCATCGCCCACATCGATGCCGGTAAGACGACGACCACTGAGCGGATCCTGTATTTCACCGGTGCGTCTCACAAAATGGGCGATGTCGACGATGGCAATACGACGACGGACTTCGACCCTGAAGAGGCACAGCGAGGCATTACGATTTACGCAGCTTGCGTAACTTGCCGTTGGAAAGAGGCGTTGATCAACATCATCGACACTCCCGGCCACGTGGATTTCACGGCCGAAGTGGAACGCAGTCTGCGAGTTCTCGACGGTGCGGTCGTTGTTTTCAGTGCGGTGGAAGGCGTCGAGGCTCAGAGCGAAACCGTCTGGCGGCAAGCGGATAAGTATGGTGTGCCGCGCATCTGTTTCATCAACAAACTGGACCGCATTGGCGCCGACTGGAAACGGACGCTCGAAGAGATCCGCACGCGGCTCTGTCACAACCCGTCGGCTGGCACTGAGAAGCTTCCTTTGCCGGTGAACTTGCCCGGAGTGGCTTTCGGGAAAGTGGGTGATTTCGACATCAACCGCACGGTGATTGATCTCATCAATCAGAAGGTGCTGGTCTTCGCCGAAGAAAGCGAAGACTGGAAAGTCAGCGTGCACGAAGTCCCGGAAGACATCAAAGACGATGTTGCGACTTTTCGCCTGGAACTTGTTGAAGCGGCAGCGGCGACGGACGACGCCGCGCTCGAGGAATACTTCACGAACAACGATCTGAGCCCCGAACGCCTCACGCAGGTGGTTCGGGCGGCGACGCTTTCCAACCGGGTGGTGCCGATGTTCTTCGGCACGTCGTTAAAGTGTGTCGGCGTGCACCCTTTACTGGACGGCGTGGCCAGCTTCCTGCCGAGTCCGCTCGATCGTCCTGCGATCAAGGGCATCCTGCCCGCGACGAAGAAAGAGCCCGAGAAACCCGGCGATCGTCCGACCGATCCGAAGGCCCCATTCGCGGGATTGATCTTCAAGATCATCGCTGACAAGCACAACGACCTGTACTTCATGCGCGTCTATTCGGGCATTGTGAAGGCGGGTACGCGAATGCTGAATCCGCGAACCGGCAAGAAGGAGTTTGTCACCCAGTTGTGGCACATCCAGGCAGACTCACGCGAGAAGGTTGAGCAGGACGAAGCGATCGCTGGTGACATCGTCGGCGTTGTGGGCCTGAAAGAAGTTGTGACCGGCGACACTTTGTGCGATCCCGGCGAACCGATCCTGCTGGAGCCCATCAGCTTCCCCGAAACCGTGATCTCAATGGCGGTCGAACCGGAGAGCAGTGCGGACAAAGACAAGCTGGATCTGACGCTGCGCCGGCTGGCTCTGCAGGATCCCACTTTCACTTGGCGCACTGATCCTGACAGCGGGCAGACGATCGTTTCGGGTATGGGCGAACTGCATCTCGAAATCATCAAGAACCGCATGGAGCGTGACTTCAATCTGAAGATCAAGGTGCACCGTCCGCGCGTGACGTACAAAGAGACGATCTCTCAAGAGACGCTCGTCGAGGGCACGTTCGATCGCGAAACTGCCAACGGCAAGAGTTACGCCTACGTCAAGCTGCGCCTGGTGTCTCAACCGGCCATTGCGGGTGTGAAAGTCATCAACACGCTGTCGTCGCAGCAGGCGCCGGCGGTGTTCCGCGAGGCGCTGATTCATGCGGTGACCGACGAATCGCAGACCGGACTTAGCGGCTTCCCGATGACTCAACTGGAAGTTCACATTGAGGACTTCAAACATCAGGACAAGAACACCAACGAAGCGGCGATTTACGCGGCCGTGTCGGAAGCCTTTCGGTCAGTCGTCAATCGGGTTCAGACTGTGGTGCTGGAGCCCGTGATGAAGCTCGAAGTCAATTGTCCCGACGAGTCGGTCGGCAACGTGCAGTCGGATCTGAACGCACGTCGTGCCGCGATTCTGGCGACGGAGCGACGCGGTCCGTTCTACGTCATCGAGGCGCGAGTGCCTTTGGCGAAGATGTTTGGTTACTCGTCGGTCGTGCGCAGCATGTCGCAGGGACGTGCTTCGTACACGATGGAGCCTGACCACTACGCGCCTGCTCAAGAGTTGCCGGATTACATGTAATCCTCGCAAAAGGACAGGGGCTGGTGCCCAGTTCGGCTGCCCCGTCGTTGAGCTTAGCAAGGCTGAATTCTTTGATCGTTAACGGGTTGCTGAGGCTTGGTTGACGGTCTTTAGTCACTCGCCATACTCCAGGCGCTCGATGTTCGGGACGCCTATTCAGCCAGCGGTCTGCTGGCTATCCCGTGGATAAAGTGACAGCATTTTTAGGAGAATCACATGACAGACATTCGTAGCGGCGCGGTGAAGTTCAAGGGCAATCCAATCGACCTCGCTGGTCCCTCGCTGAAGGCGGGCGATGCGGCTCCGGACTTCAAGCTGCAGGACAACACGCTGGCTGACGTGACCCTCGCGAGCAGCGCTGGCAAGAAGCGGATCATCGTGACCGTTCCGTCGCTGGACACCGCTGTGTGCAGCTTGGAAACCAAGCGTTTCAACGACGAAGCGAAGAACCTTAGCGACACCGAAGTGCTGGTCGTCAGCATGGACCTGCCATTCGCTCAGAAGCGTTGGTGCGGTGCTGAGAACGTCGCCAGCGTGAAGACCGTCAGTGCTCACCGTTGTGGCGAGTTCGGCGAGAAGTACGGCGTCCTGATCAAGGGCGGCGCGCTCGATCGCATTCTGACCCGCGCTGTGTTCGTCGTGGACGCTGCTGGCAAGCTGACTCACGTCGAATACGTCGAAGAAGTCACCAAGGAGCCGAACTACGGCGCCGCTCTGGCCGCTGCGAAGTAAGCTGCGATTCGCTTTGCGCGATTAAAAAAGTAAGAGGCGAACGGCAAGTGCCGCTCGCCTCTTTTTGTTCTTCTGGTCTTGAACTGCCGAATGTTCACTCGAAGGCGCCAAGCCGCGAAGGCTCAAAGCTTTTCTTCGCGTGAGCTGAAAATCACTTCTCGCCGCGGACCCAGTCGGCGATCCACAACTGGCTGGTCTTGTCGACCGAGCGCGTCGAGGTCCACATCAGGTGCTTGCCATCGGGGCTGAAGACCGGCAGGACGTCTTGCGCGTCGGCGTAGGTGATCTGGGTGACTTTTCCCGCTTTGAGTTTGCCGTCCGCGTTCTCAAGGTCCAGCGTGAAGAGATGGAACTTCGCGGCTGGAGCTGTCGGACCTTGGGAGTAATCTGCTCCGGACCAGATCAGGTACTTCCCCGACGGATGGAAGTAGGGGCACCAATTCACTTGATCGAGGTTGTTCGTCAGTTGCACTTCCGTCTTGCCATCGACCGAGACCGCGAACAGTTGCAGCATATGCTCCTTCTGCCGATCACTGCGGAAGATGACCCACTTGTTGTCTGGCGAGAAGAACGGACCGCCGTCGTAACCAGATTGGTTGGTGAGTTGACGCACGTTGGAGCCATCAGCGTCCATGATGTAGAGGTCGGGATCTCCGTCACGCGACGACGTGAAGACGATGTGCTTGCCGTCCGACGAATAGCTGCCTTCAGCGTCGTAGCCGGGGGAACTCGTCAGCCGCTTCAGGTCTGTGCCATCGGGATTGATGGTGTAGATCTCCATGTGCGGGTCGAAGTCCCACTGATAGCGACGGCGACCGCCTTGAGCGGCCAGATCGCGGCCGGCTCGCTCGGTGGCTTCAATCGCGGGGTCGGTGTGGCTCGAAGCGAACATGATGCGCTTCGAATCCGGCGTGAAGTACGCACAGGTCGTACGTCCACGACCGGGGCTCAGACGCATTGGATCGCCGCCCGGCAGTTTCTGCGTGTAGATCTGGTAGAACGGATAACCGATGGGGAACGCCTGATAGACGATGCTTTGCCCGTCAGGAGAAAAGTAACCCTCACCAGCTCGCGGAAATCCCTTTGTTACCTGTTGCAGGTTGCGAATGTGTAACGATTCGGCCTGCAACGGATCGTCGGCGGCGGTGACGCTTCCACACACGCTCAGCACAGCGAGAGTTGTTGTCAGCCAATGCAGCAGCTTGCGAGGCATTCTTTGATGTCCTTCATCGAAATGGCGTGGCAGTCAGATGGTTGATGTTCGAGTAGTCAATCCGCGCGGCTGATGGCAAAGCCGTCTTCGCTCAGCAAGGAGATCGCCTGATCGTACGCCTTCACTGTGAGGTCCAGGTCGGCGGCAGTGTGGGCTGAAGACGTCGAGCCGCCCCAGCCCATCCAGTCGACTCCGCCGAGCAGCAGGGCACAGCGGAACGCATGCGACAGCTTGCCATCGATCTTGCGATCCAGCAGACGATGGTCGTTGTTGCACGGAACGAAGTCAGCCGTCGTGGGCCGAGGTCCGTCGTATTCCGGTTGGATCTTGATGGCCGAGAAATCGCCGTATGCCACCAGTCGCACGCGACGGTCTGCGAAGAGTTGGTTCAATCTCTTGCGCAGGTCAGCTGCCATCGCGTTGGCGTGCTGGTTGTGTTTGTTGGTCGCCACCAGCTTCAAGGCTGCGATGCCCGCCGCAGCCGACAACGGGTTGCCGTTGTAGGTGCCTGGGTGCTTCATCTTTTTTCCGTAGCGATTGTCGAACGCCAACGCTTCCAGCAGGTCGGCTCGACCGGCAATGCAGCCACCTGGCAACCCACCAGCGAGCACTTTCGCGAGTGTGGTCATGTCGGGCACGACATCGCAGACACCTTGAAAACTGTGAGCATCCACGCGGAAGCCGGTGATGACTTCATCCAGGATGAAGATCACGTTCTTGCGACTGGTCAGCGCTCGAATGGCGCGAATGTGGTCTGCTCGCACCGGTACGACGCCCCAGTGGCCGCCATTACCTTCATGAATCACGCACGCCGGATCATGCTCATCAATCGCGCGCTCCAGAGCGGCAATGTCATTGGGCGGAATCACGATGATGTCGTGCAGCACGCCTTCGGTGACGCCTGGAGTCTGATACGTCCCGCCGTGCGGACCATCTGAGGCGTGAATTAGCGAGTCATGCCAGCCGTGGAAGTGCCCGGCGAATTTAATCACCTTTGCCTTGCCGGTGACGATGCGGGCGATGCGCAGAGCCATCAGCGTGGCTTCGGTGCCGCTGTTCGTGAAGCGGACTCGTTCCGCTGAGGGCACGAGTTGCTGAACCAGTTCACCCCATTCGATCTCCAGTTCATGACAGGCACCGGGATGAGTGGATTTGGCGACCTGCTTCTGGACGGCGGTCACAACGTCCGGATGTGAATGCCCCAGCAGCAGCGCGCCGTGGCCCATCCAGTAGTCCACGATGGAGTGGCCGTCGGTGGTGGTTTTGCGAGAACCCGCCGCCTCGTCTGCATAGATCGGGAAAGGCTGCAGATAACGCGAATCGTGTGTCACGCCGCTGGGGAAGACGCGCTCAGCTCGCTGATAGAGCTTGGCGGATTGCGGGAATCGCTCAGCAAACAGCTGCTGGAGTCGTGAAGGGGCTGAGGTTGTGCTCATCAATCTGGTTGCCGGAAAGAGGCTGTGAGTCAGTTTCAATGAGCTGGCGGTGTAGACAAAAAAAGACGGCATCTCCAGCGAGTGGGGATGCCGTCTTGAAAGGTGTCAGCCGAATGCAGCCGTGCCGCGCATCAGATTAGAACTTGTAGTTCTTGTTCTTCGGATCGAAGTCCGCGTCGGTCAGCGCGACGTTGGTCTTCAGATCGAGGTACGTGTACTGCTCGATAATGACTGGCTGCTCGCCAGCCTTGCTTGGGAAGTCAAGCTGCTCTGTGCGAACTGGCAGCGAAGTCGCACGATCCACATACAGGCGGGTGATGTGGAACTTCGATTCTGGCAGACGCTTGGTCTGGGTCGACTGATAGACCTTGCACTCGGTGGTCCCGATCTTGGCGTTCGGGAAGTGCTTAACTTCAATCGTGTCCAGCTCCAGCTCACCTTCCCACTGGCCAACCAGGGTTTTGACGAGGCTGGTCAGGCCGATCATGTTCATCGGGTAGCGGTTCTCTTCGAGCACTTTCTTGTGATCGGGAGCGAACTTCAGCGTACCCACGACTGATTCCAGGCCGCTGCCATGGAACAGGAACTTGCCTTCGTTTTTGCCATCCACGTAAATGACTTCGCGGCCATCGAGTTCCTTCTGGAACCGCAGATAAACGCTGAAGGGTTGTTCGCGAATCTTGACCGCCATCTGCTGATTGATGCGGGTCTTGCCGACGAGTTCTTCCTTATAGAAGGTCGCCGTGTAATCCTTCACCTTCTTCAGGGCGTCCAGGCTCTCGCGAGCCATCTTGATCGCGGGGGTCAGCGGGTGACCGTCCGTCTTCTTTGATGAGACGAGCTTCGTCTGAGCCTGGACGGGAGTGCCGACCAGAGACAATCCCGTCGCGAGTGTTCCCAACAGCATTCCACCAACGGCATCGCGCCGAGAAATCCGAGTATCCAACGCACGATCTGACATGGGCTGCTTCCTTTCGTCGCGGGCACGGGGGTGTCCCGGCTAAAATGTTCGGTCGAAAATGGCCGACCGCTGACAGGCGGCTCGATTGGTATCGACTTATAGAACCGGTCGCGCTGTGCGAATCAGTGCTTCGAGCCGTATCGAACTGCACCATGCGAACGAAAACGCTTAAGATGCCGTTTAGCGAAACCCCGTTGAGGCTTCCCATTGCCAAATCATTAGGGACGCTAAGGGCGTCGCCGTGCGGCTTGCAGCGAATCCATCCGGGTGGGGGTGAGGCGCCTCAGGATTCTTAAGGATTGCGCCGAGGGCGACAAACAAAAAAACTCCGCATGAGTGATCATGCGGAGTTTTTTTATTCATTCAGGCAGCGGAGCCAGAATCATGGGGAGTTGATGATCTGGTCCAGCTTCTTGCCGTTGTCCTTGGATTCATCGTAAGCAGCGATGCCGAAGCCAGCGCCCACGCCAGCCAGGGTGACGGTCGCGGCTGAGCCGAGATCGACGTCGCCCAGCATGTCGCCCTGAGCGCGGACGATTTGCTGCTTGCCGGAAACGACAACCGCGTAGTCCTTCGAGGTCTTGGGAGCCGACTTGTCGGACCAGACTCGGTAGGCGGTTGAACCCTTGGCAGACTCGATCTGATAGACTCCGCTCTTGAGGCCCTTCGCTTCGAAGCGGCCCTTCGCGTCGGTCGTCACGTCAGCCACAATATTGCGGCCCTGACGAATGGTCACTTTCTGATCGACCTGTGGCTTGCCTTGCTCGCTAACAACGTAGCCAGTCAGCGCACCTTGCTGATCCAGCTTGACGTCCAGGATGGATGTCTTCGCCTGAACAGGCTTAGCAGCAACTTCGCCAGCGACCACCTGTTGAGGCAGCGCAGTTCCGACGCCAGCAAGCAACACGAGCGCCGTCTTCAAAAGAGTTGATTTCGTCATTCCATCATTCCTCACCAAGGGTCTTTACGAATGGTGCCCCGATTCATTCAGGGATATACACCGCTGATCTAATCCACCGCTCGCGCCGCGTGCCCTGACGAGTGGTGCAGCCCGCACTCCAACTGATTTCGCCTCGTTGGTGTTTGGGGGGTTGTCTCGCAGGATGAATCGGAACGGTTTGGCGAGATAATCAACTGGCTGCTGGTCGTGCGCCAGGTTTCGCGGTCAGCGATCGGTCGGAACCCCTACGAGCGTTACAATCGTTAGAGTCGGTGCTCCACCTGTGCCGGTTATGGGCAGTCTGCCGATGAGAATGATTATTGATTCTGGGTAAACTTTGCCGGTCGCCAGGAGTTTGCAGGCGGGTTTCTGTTGTTGCTATGCGGTTGACGACGTTCGATTGGTTCCAAACCTGAAACGTATGGCGGGGTCGGTTGCATGCCATTCTGTACCGAAGCACAATCGCTTTCTTGCCTCAACGCACAGGACTCGGGCAAAGGCTGTGTGTCAGATCCGTCTTGCGATCTTCGTTCGACGGTAAGTCCCTCCCGTGATGCCCGTCCGCATGCAGCATTTGAGTTTCTTAGCCTGTTACGGACACAACCCCGGAAGTCTTCATGCTTCTGATCGTGATTCGCATCCTCTACGCATTCACCTGCGCGGGGGCGATTTCTGTGTTGATGATCAAAAGTCCCATTACGGAGGACTGGCGCGGGCAGACGCTGATTACGACGTTTCTGCTGCTGCTGTTGGGCAGCCAGGTGGTTACGGTCGTCGACATTCTGATTCCGAAGAAGCGGATTGACGTTATCTCGTCGGTCTACTTTGGGTTGTTAGTCGGCGTGCTGCTCAGCTTCCTGTCGATGCTCGCCTTGAGTCCGGTAATGATCTCTTTGGGCCTCAGCGACTGGACGGGTTGGCTGAACCCACTGCTGACCTTGGCTTTGAGCTACATCAGCATCTCAGTGTTGATTCAGACGAAGGACGATTTTCGGTTCATTATTCCTTACGTCGAATTCTCTAGGGAGCTGAAGGGCGGACGGCCGCTGATTCTGGATACGTCAGCCCTGATCGACGGGCGGATTGCGGATGTTGTTGAGACAAAGATGCTCGACGCCAAGATGATCGTGCCGTCGATCGTCTTGAAGGAAGTGCAGGACATCGCGGACAGCGCCGACAAGAGTCGTCGCACGCGCGGCCGGCGCGGTTTGGATGTGCTCAGTAAACTTCAATCAATTCCAGATACGGAAGTCGAAGTTCACGAGGTCGCTGAGGAAATCGACGGCAAGGCGAAGTCGGTGGATCAGCGACTGGTCAAGCTGGCGAAGGAGCTTGGTGGCCGCATTGTCACCAGCGACTTCAACCTTAATAAAGTTGCCAGCGTGCAGGGCGTTGATGTCATCAACCTCAACGACGTAGCGGCTGCTCTGCGACCGCGATTTCTGCCCGGCGACGCGTTGCGGGTCAAAGTGATTCGCGAGGGCGAAGGCGCAGGGCAGGGCGTCGGTTACCTGGACGACGGCACGATGGTGGTCATCGAGCAGGGCATATTGCTGATCGGGCAGGATGTTGACGTCATCGTCACCAGCGTGCTGCAAAGCAGCGCGGGCCGCATGATCTTTGCGCGACCTGCGGGTGTCGATCCGCCACCAAGTCACCCCCATGATCGGCATCGGCCTCGTTCATGAGCACTCCAGAACTAACGGGCCGAGTGGCTCTGATTACCGGAGCAGGCGTCGGGATCGGTCAGGCGACTGCCATTGCACTGGCAAGAGCCGGTGCGTTTGTCGGCATACATTTTCATCGCAGCCAGTCCGATGCCGAGCAGACTCTAGCGTTGATTCGATCAAACGGTGGTGACGGCCTCTTGTTGCAGGGCGATCTGACGCAACCCCTCGATTGTGCCGCGGTAGTCGATCGACTGACCGCACAGACCGGGCGGTTGGACATTCTCTTCAACAATGCTGGCTCGCCCGTTGAACGCACGCCGATTGAATCCTGCTCGTTCGACCTGTGGCAGACGATCATCGCGACGAATCTGACGAGTGCTTTTCTCGTCACCCAGCGCGCGATTCCGTTCCTGAAGCAATCAGGGCACGGAGCGATCGTCAACAATCTGTCGCTGTCCGTGCAGACCGGTGGCGCGAACGGGGCAGGGCCGTATGCAGTGGCGAAGGGCGGCCTGCAGGTACTGACGCGAACGCTGGCGAAGGAGCTGGCTCCGGCAGTGCGGACGAATGCCATTATGCCGGGCGTGATTGAAACTCGGCATCACGAGACCTTCACGACGCCTGAGCGGATGCAGCAATATCGTCGTGAGACGCCACTGGGTCGCAACGGGACGGCGGAAGAAGTTGCCGAGACCGTGGCCTTCCTGGTGAGCGACTCGGCGACGTTCATCAACGGCGCCATTATCGATATCAATGGCGGTCGCTTCCTGCGGTGAGTCGCTTCGCTGCCGTGATCAAACACTCTTACGAACAACATGGCCCCGAAAGGCTGTGAGCTTGGCTTATGGAACCTGTTGACGTCCTCAAACAATACTTCGGCTATCCGTCGTTTCGCGGCTGTCAGGAAGCGGTCATTCGGCGAGTTCTCAACGATGAGCACGCACTTGTCATCATGCCGACTGGCGGCGGTAAGTCGCTGTGTTATCAGATCCCCGCGCTGATGGAGCGGTCGTTTGATGATCCTCGTCCGCCGCTGACGCTGGTCATTTCGCCGTTGATCGCGCTGATGAAAGATCAGGTCGACGCGCTGCGCCAGCGCGGCATTGATGCGGCATACATCAATTCGTCTTTGTCGCGCGAAGAACGCGAGCAACGTTACGCGGCCGTGCGAAAAGGGAAGTATCGGCTGCTGTATGTCACCCCTGAACGCTTCCGCAAACCCGAGTTTCTGGATGTCATCGGGCAGCGGTTTGTGTCGCTGCTGGCTGTGGACGAGGCGCATTGCATCAGCGAGTGGGGGCATGACTTTCGGCCGGACTACACGCGGCTCGAAGAGTTCCGCGATCTGATCGGCAATCCGACGACGATCGCGCTCACAGCGACCGCAACGCCCGATGTGCAGGACGACATCGTTGATCAACTGGGACTCGACGACCGCGAGGTGCAGCGATTTCACGAGGGGATCGAGCGACCGAATCTGGTCATCGACGTGAAGCATGTCTGGGGCGATGAAGAGAAGCTTGAATTCATTCGTCAGACGGCTGAGAAGTATCACGGTTCGCCCGGCAGCGGCATTGTGTACTTCACGCTTATCAAAACGCTCGAACGTTTTAGTGAGTTGCTCCGCAAGCAGCGCGTGCCGCATTTGAACTATCACGGTGACCTTGATCGGCAGATGCGTCGACGGGTGCAGAATGATTTCATGTCGAGCCGCTGTCCGCTCGTGCTGGCGACGCCTGCGTTCGGTATGGGCATCGACAAAGAAGACATCCGCTTTGTGTTGCACGCGGAGATTCCTGGATCAATGGAGTCGTGGTACCAGGAAATCGGTCGCGCTGGCCGTGATGGTCTGCCTGCCGACTGCGTGCTGCTCTACGACGATCGCGATCTGATGATTCAGATGGAGTTCATTCAGTGGAGCAATCCCGATCCAGACGTCTACGAGAGAGTCTTTGATGTCCTGTCGACCGACTTGGACAAGTTTCATGCTCTCGGATTGGACTGGTTGCGAGAGCGGCTGCATTTCCGCGGCAAGCACGATCGTCGTCTGGAAACGGCTCTGGCGATGCTGGAGCGTTACGGCGTCATCGAAGGGACTTGGGACGATCCGCCGCAACTTGAAGTCATCGGCGAACTGCCGCCGGAGCTGAAGCAGCGGGGGATGTTGGCGGAAAAGCTGAAACGCGATCAGCAGAAACTGTATGCGCTGGTGCAGTTCGCCAAACTCGAAAGTGACCGCATGCCGTTCGTTCGAGAGTATTTTGGATTGTAGGAGCAGCACTAAGATTTCGTGAGCGTGCCTTCGACGAGGAACTTTGCCTGATCTTGAATGCGATGCGTGAACGCACAACGTCGAGCTGGCGTCGCTGCATCGAACTTCGCGTCTTCGGCGGAATCAGTCGGACGTGTCTTGTTGACAATTGGCACTCTGGTTTGAATTGTCCGAATAGGAAAAGTTGAGCCATCAGGCGGTGAAGTAAAGGCATACGACAGAGAGAACGCCGGGCGATGTTTCGCTGGCGGCGCGTCCGGTTTTCTGTCGAAGGCATAGCGAAGATGCACAATCAATCCGATGGTCAGGTCGTTGCTGATCCCGGCGCGGAGTCCCCGCCCGCAGTGGTTGGTCCGGCCGTGGAGCCTCCTAAGAGATCGCGCTGGCGCTGGTTCTGGATGTTGTTGGCCTTCGTGGCGATTGCCGACTGGATTCTGGGGACAGCCGTGCGGCTGACGATTCGGGACGCTGGAGAAATCTTCACTCCCGTCTTTTATGCGTCTCCGTTGCCGGTGTTGGCTGTCACGGCGTGCGTCGGCGCCGAGGCGTTGCGAAAGCTTGGCAGGAAGTGGTCCGCGCGATTGATGTTTGGACTCGCTGCCTGGCAGGTGCTGAGTTGGCTGCCGGACGCTGTCCATTTTCGCGCTGAGCCGTTGCCACAAGACTCGATGCGGATGGTTTTCTGGAACGTCAGCCGCGGCGCAGGTGGCTACCCGCAGCTTGCGCGAAAGATGTTGTCGTACGATCCCGATTTGATCTGCCTGGTCGAGGCGAGTGGAGAAGGGCAGCTACCCGAAACTTGGCAGCCTCATCTACCGGGCTTCAAGGTGCATCGACTCGGCTCAGGGATGATGGTCATGGCGCGGGGTGAAGTGTTCGGCGTTGAGCCGGGCATGATCCGCGAGGTGGCACGGTATCGAAACCTACGAGTCAAGATTCGCGACAAGCAATTTGGTGTGTGTCTGATCGACATCCGATCCGACCCAATGCTGCCGCGCACGTTGGCTTTTGAACGCCTCCCAAACTTGTTGGAGAACTTCCAACGCGAGCCCAAGCTGCTGGCTGGAGATTTCAACACACCGCCCGATTCGGAGTTGTTCGCTCACATTCGCCCGGAGATGCAGAACGCTTTCGATCTGAAAGGGCAGGGCTATCGTGAAACCTGGCCCGTCTTCACGCCCGTCTTGGAGCTCGACCAAGTATGGGGCGATCGCCAGATCGACTTCCATGCCTGCCACCACGGCTGGTCCCTACGCTCTGATCATCGGCCGGTGATTGTCGATTTTTCAGTGAAGTGAAGGGTGTTATTCGTCTGATCTCCATTCGTTTGATCCACCTGGACTGTGCCACGTGTCAGACGAATGGAGATCAGACGAATAAGAGGCGAAGGATTGTCACAGCAGGGGTGAGAATGTTGGTTTCCTTAGTCCTCGACTACTTCGAGTCGGAAGGAATCAGCACAACCCGGAAGCCGGTGAAGTTGTAACGGTACTTAGGACTGTCGGCGTCGCGATCGGCGCTGCGGATGAAGCGGAAGCGATTGGTGAAGGAGCCGCCGCGCAGGACTCGTTTGGTGCCGGTTTCGGGACCCTTCGGGTCAACTGCGGGTGAGTTCTTGAAGTAGTCCGCTCCGTACCAATCAGAACACCATTCCCAGACGTTGCCATGCATGTCGTGCAGGCCCCAGGGGTTGGCCTTCAAGCTGCCCACGGGCGCTGAGAAGGGGTGTTTGTCGTCCCATTCGACAGCCCAGGATGCGTCCGGGTACTTGGATCGAAACGCCGCGTCCGAGACGTTGGCGTACGGGATCAATGACTCTTCGTCCTCGCCGCCGACGAAGCGAGTGGTGGTGCCGGCGCGGCAGCAATACTCCCACTCGGCTTCAGTGGGCAGGCGGTATTCGCGCTTCTCTTGCTCGCTGAGCCAGCGGCAGAACGCAGTCGCATCATCCCAACTGAGGTTGGCGACCGGATGCCGATCACTCTGATCGAAACCGATACTATGCCAGTTGAACTCGGTCGAGATCTCCATGGCGTTCTGCTTAACGTCGTAACCGAAGCCCGGCTTCTTCTCCTTTTCCAGCGTGCTTACGTGCTTTGTGGCTTCAGCGAACTTCCGGAACTGGCCGACTGTGACCTCGTGCTGCCCCATGTAGAACGGCCGTGAGATGCGTACCTTGTGCTGCAACTCGTCGGGTTTGTGAGTGTCCTCGGATTCAGGAGAGCCCATGACGAATTCACCGGGTTCAATCCGTACCAGCTTCATGCCGAGCGTGTTCTCGTGAATGGGACGCTGTTGCTTTGGAGCTTCTTCGGCACTGCTACTGGTGGATGCAACTGAGGCAAACGCGGCAACGATCGAGAGCAGCAGACGGCGCATGGGTTCGTCCTTGGGATGAATGATGAGTCGCAGGCTTCAATGCGAATTTCGCGGCTCGATGAGTATTGGTGAGCGACCGAAGAGATATTGATTCGCCCGCTGCGTGTCGAATCAAGCCACTTGCGTTTGACGGACGGGATGTGCTGGCGTTGAGATTGCGGGTCTAAGATGCTCCGTAGTGAATTCACCGTGATAGTACGACCGTTGTGGTTTACTGAGGCGTGATTGTCGCTGCGGGGGTGAGGTGATGTTGCGATGACAAAGCTGGCTCCACTGTTGCTTGCTGCTGCAGTTCCCGTCGTGCTGCTGGGCGGCTTCTGGTTCTTTTCCAAATCAGGGCCGATCGATGACGCTCCTCCGCTATCCGTCGCTCCGCGCGATGGGGCCGCCCAGACCGAGCAACAGCTCGTTGCTGCTGCGACGGATGACACTCCGCTGGTTGTCGCCGAGCCCGAAGTGACTCGTCCACGCGGGATGGCGTGGGTACCCGGCCAGACGTTCCAGATGGGCAGCAACGGCGAGCAAACTGACGAGCAGCCCATCCACCCTGTGACGCTGGACGGCTATTGGATTGACGCCACAGAAGTCACAGTGGCTGAGTTCAAACGTTTCGTGGACGCGACTGGCTATGTCACCGTGGCCGAGAAAACACCAAAGCGAGAGGACCTCGCGGGACAAGTTCCTGACGAAGCCCTCAAGAACATTCCGGACGACATGCTGGTACCGGGTTCGATCTGCTTCAATCCGAAGTTTGATAAGGGGCAGTTTCCAAAAGGGCGACGTCCGACTCCCTCTGAAATCTACCTGGTCTGGCATTATCAGAAGGGGGCAAGCTGGCAGCATCCCGATGGGCCCGACACGGACATCGCGGATCGGTTGGACCACCCGGTGACTCATGTGTCGTGGAATGATGCGGCCGAGTACTGCAAGTGGGTGGGCAAGCGCTTGCCAACCGAAGCCGAATGGGAGTGTGCCGCTCGCGGTTCACTGGATGGCAAGATCTACCCGTGGGGAGATACTCGCGAACCCAACGGCAAGTGGATGACGAACATCTGGCAGGGGGATTGGCCGTTCAAAAACCTCGTGCAGGATGAGTACGAGAAGACATCGCCGGTAGCGTCGTTTCCGGCCAATGCCTATGGCATTCATGACATGTCGGGCAACGTCTGGGAGTGGTGCCAGGACTGGTATCAGCCGGCGTACTATGCCACCAGCCCGAAGCGGAATCCGGTTGGCCCGAGCGACAGCTATGACGAGAACGAGCCGGGCATTCCGAAGCGAGTGCAGCGCGGTGGGTCATTCATGTGCAACGCGAATTACTGCACCGGCTATCGAGTTGCCGCTCGTATGAAGGGCGAGCCGATGACTGGAGCCTGGCATTGCGGCTTCCGCTGCGTTGTTTCGGCGGACATGTACAAGGCCTTCGCTGCCGCTCCGGGCGCACGGCTGGAAAACTCGAAGACCACTCAGCCTGTGGGGCCGTAACTCACAGCCAGTTTTTGTGCTTCATGAAGGCGAGCAGGCTGACGGTGAACGTGATAACGATCGCCCAGAACGTGTGATAGCCGTATTGCCAATGCAGTTCAGGCAGATTGTCGAAGTTCATGCCGTAGACGCCGGCGAAGAACGACAGCGGCAGGAACAATGTGCCGAGCGCCGTCAGGCGGGATAGGAACTTGTTGGTCGTGTGCGTGACGATGCTGAGGTAGAGGTTCACGCTTTCCGAAAGCACTTCGCGCTCAGCGGCGATGTCCGCGCTCAGCCGATCCAGCAGCACGGCCTTCTTCTCCAGGTACGGTTGCGTGGTGTCGTGGATGAACGGCGAACGCGTCGTCGCCAGATCATGCACAACTTCGCGAGCGAACACGACGACTTTGTAAAACTCGACCGTAGATCGCATGAGATCTGCGACTCGCGTAAAGACACCTTCGTCAGATTTTTCGAACAGGCTGTCTTCAATCACCTCGGTGTCTTCGGCGATTTCGCAAATGACCTGCGTGTATTCTTCGGAAAGGTGATCGGCGAGTTCATACAGCAGGAAACCCGGCGACAGCGCAATCCGCCGAAAGTTTCTGAGGTAGCTCTTATGAATGGAGTCAATCACGGTGGATGGATCGCGATGCACGGTCACCATGTAGGTGGGGCCGAAGAAGACCGCGATGGGAATGGTGCTAACCCCGCTGACCGACCAGTCCGCGTCTAAAAATGTGAAGAAGATGCATTCGTCCAGATCGAGAAAGTACGGGACGGGGCGATTCCGGGTGACTTCGTCGAGCACCGCCCGCTGCACGCCGAACTTTTCGACTACTTCAACGGCGGCTTCAACGTGTTCACCGGAAAAATCGATCCAACGGAACTTGCCTCCAGTAGTTTCGTCGCAGAATTTAAGAGTTTGCGACAGATCTTCGAGAGTAACCTGTCGATCGACTTTGTTCTGAAAGTCGAGTTCTGCGGCAATGATCATGGAGTCGTCCCATCGGCGAAGCTGCGCGATATTCCGGTCTGGGAGTTGATCGCTCCCCAGGTTGCCCGCGCTGCTGTATTACTCTGCAGTTTGGCGGATGCATTCGCTTTGGACCGTATGCTACAGTCATTCTGCCTTTGCGACATGATTTTGATGTGTGACTTTGTTGTCTTCTTGGCCCGGTCCAGTTGGTGAGAACACCAGAAGGCCGGGTAGAGCCTGCTAGTGAGCCATCCGCATGAGCGTCTCGATTGTTTCCTGCCCGAACTGCAAGAACGTGGTGCTGAGCGACACTTTGCAGTGCCCGACCTGTGATCACCTGCTGAAGCCGGAGGCCGAACTGCTGGTCCCTGTTGTGGACTCGGTGGCCAGAGCGGCCGCGGATCAGATCCCGTGTCCGGACTGTGGCGAAATGGTGCGGAAGGGACTCGTACGCTGCTGGCGCTGTGGTGGCTTTCTGCGCAGCGATATCGCTGAAGCCTATCAAAAGATGCAGGATGGTCCGCAGCGAGTGATTCTCAGCCAGCCTGACGCCGAGTTGATGCCGGACGCCGCGCCGCAGTCCGTAGGTGATGACGACGACGGCGATGAAGATGATTTCGAACTGGCGCCCGGTCTGAATCTGATGTCCGAGGATGAACTCGGATTCAGCTTGTCGCTCGATGACTTACCGCTGGCGCCTGTGGCCGCATCTGCGCCCGCTCCCCAGCCGAGAGTTGTTCCTCCCGCAGAGGATGGGGAAACCTACGGGTTCAAGACGCCAGTTGCCGCACCGACTCCTGTGAGCCCCAAGGCCGCTGAGCCTCCGGCTCCAGTTCCAGAGAAGACTCCGGCTGCGGCAACTGCTGCTGCCGAGACCAAGGCAGAGCCGGAACCCGCGAAGCCGGCGCCGGCCAAGAAGGTTGAATCCACTGGCGATCCGCTGCTCGACATTGCCATGCAGGAGCAGCAGGAAGCCACCGATCGTCGCAAGGATCGCATCAAGCAGAAACGCGGCGGCCAGAAGACGGCGCTGGCGGGTTATGCTCTGGTCTACTGCCCGAACGGGCATGCGATTCAGGTTGAAGAGCGCTATCGCGGCATGACGGGGCGTTGTCCGAAGTGCAAGTCATTCTTCCATGTGCCGGCGATCGACCTGAAGAAGGTTAAGGAAGATGAACGCCGAGCCGCTGAAGAGCAGGCGAAGCAAAGCAAGTACGTGCATTGGGTGGCTGACGCTCATTTGCACAGCCTCGATCCGACCAAGCTGAAGCTGAAGCCCGGCAGCATGGAGAAGGACTTCGCCGAGGTCGATCTGGCGTTCTCCGACGAGCACCTGGTGATCATCGCTCACGGCAAGCAGGGGTCTGGCTTGTTCAAGGGCGAGAAGAACAAGAAGAAACGCGACGAATTGCGCGGCCCGTTGCAAGAGTACCTGCGGCTCGACAAAGAGATTCTGGACCTGCCCGCGGCTGGCTATCGGGATTACGGAAAGGATCAGTTGCCGCGTATTCAGGTGGTGCAACCTGCCGCTTACGCTCACGAGTCGATCTTCGCGGGTGTGCCGGTCTTCGGTGAAGGACGTGTTGCCGTTCGTATGCCAGTGACCGATCAGGATAAGGATGTAAAAGACATCCTGTTCATCTCGTTCTATCTGTCCGAGTTCCGTGAGTTCTCTCAGAAGCTGAGCGAACTATACGGCATCAAGGATCTGGGGCATGTCGAAGGTGTGCCGCTCACGGACAACGTGAGCAAGTCGCGCTGCCACTACAGCGACCGCATGGTCGAATCGCTCGAAGTCACGCCGTTCCACAAGGCTGATACGACCATGAAGATCGAAATCTCGGGCCGCAA
>CAYLTY010000121.1:0-24782 GCA_964386705.1 uncultured Planctomycetaceae bacterium | reverse complement strand
GACTCGGCTGCGCGGGCAAGGAGTATACGACACCTCAACTTTATCAGACCACACTACCCTCACCCCCAAAACAACGCCCCGCTACCCGCGCTGAACGTGCCCGCGCTAAACGATTCTGGCTACAAAGCTTACCCAAACTCTGAACCGCATTGCGTGGGCCTGGCACACAACAGCCACGCCTTTCCCAATGGTCAAGGTGTGCCACCCTACTGGCGACTATCGCGGCTGGCCGGACATGATCGGTGTGGAGTGCTCGCTGGCGGAACCACGTTTAACCGCCACGCCAACGGCGTGCGCGCCCACGCCGTTGGCGTTGGGGTTAAACAACCGAACGCGAACGCTCGCATCGAAGCTATCGGTAAGCGTCTGGCAGCCCAGTAAACTCCGGATCTTCTGTGACCCGTATGGGGTTCATTCGATCTTGGGCAAACCCGATGATTCATCGCCCTTCACGTAGAACTGGCTGAGGTCGACGCCGCCCTTCTGCTCCTGCTCGATCACCTGCATGCGCTTCTCGATGAGCTGGAAGCGTTGCTCGATCACCGGATGAATGATGCGTTCTTCATTCTTGTTCTTCGGTCGCGGCACGGCGGGGTAGCCCAGTTGCCGCTGCAGCGCGGCGAACATGTAGAGCGGGTCTTTGCCGCGATTGGCTTTCGCGATGCGGCCTTCACGAGTTCCGAACAGCAGCGGCACCGGCGAGTGCCAGTTCGGATCGCGCGTGGCTCGTCGCTTCTCCTCGACGGCGAACTCAGACCGTAGATAGAGCAGGTCGCTGAGCTCTGTCATGCCGAGTTGCTTCTGTGCCATGGAGATCCAGGCACGCCAGTCTGCGGAGTACATCGTGTCGGCAGCAATGGCTCGCATACCGTCGTCGTAGCCGAGTCGATTGCGGGCAATGCATTCAAACTGGAACAGAAACAGCCCGGCCGGAGTTGCCTTGTCAGAGCCGCGATATGCGGCTTCGAACTCCAGAATCTGCAGCCCGATTAGGCCATCGAACCGAGTCTTGTCATCTTCGGCGTTGGTCATGACCATCGCTTGAAACGGCGTGAAGTAGTGCGACACCGTCCGCATGCCGTCGCTGAGTCTGCCCTTGTGCTTGATCTCACCGAGCAGAAAGTCGATGGCCATCGGCAACTTGGTGGTGCTCAGCAGTTCTTCCTGCACTTGGGCGAGGACATCTTGAACGGGCACACCATCGATCTGCCGCTCGCGCATGATCTGCCAGAAGTATGCCTGTTCGATGTACTCTTCACGTTCGAGCATGAAAGCCCAGTCCTCGCAGCCCGACAGTCAATAAGACCGTCTGAGCGTGTGCGTTGCCCGTAAGATGTCCCGTCATCGTGACGGGGTATCCGACGCTGCACACTGTAGCTGCTATCGCTCAACGCGATGAGGCACTTACTGGAGTCGTGGATCGCTTCGCGGTTAGAGCCGTTGCAGGGCGGCAGCAGCTTCTCTGGTAGAGTGAGCCGCAACGCGCTAGCGGCGGGTGAGTGGTGCGGCGAGAACCGACAAGACCAGAACCGGCGGCTAGCGACTGGCCGCTCAGGCTGGAGCGGCGAAGCCTTAGGGATCGATCAAGCGAGCAAGCCCGGAATTAGTTGCCCGGCGCCGACGATGGGGACGGGGCGGCCGAGTGGGTCGGGGTATTCTTTGTTGGAGTCGATACCCATCAACGTGTAGATCGTATGCAGCAGGTCGTTGATGTTGACCGGGTCCTTCGTCGGCGCAGCGGCTTGCTTGTCTGTGGCACCGATAATCTGTCCGGGGACAGTGCCGCCGCCCGCGAACAGAATGCTCTGAGCCATCGACCAGTGGTCTCGGCCAGCCTGGGCGTTGACGCGCGGCGTGCGGCCCATTTCACCCATCATGATGACCAGTGTGTTCTCCAGCAGGCCGCGCTGTTCCATGTCGTTGATCAAAGCTGCAAAGGCTCGATCAGCCGGAGGAATCAGGTCGCCCTTCAAACTCGGGAAGCAGTTGAAGTGCACGTCCCAACCGGGAGCATCGATACCGACGAATCGGCAACCGGCTTCAATCAAGCGACGTCCCAGCAACGCGCACTGGCCGATTTGAGTCATCCCATACGACTCGCGCAGGGCGACGGGTTCGGAATTGATGTCGAACGCCTTCCGCGCGGCGGGTGACGTAATCAGGTCGTAGGCTTTGCCGTAGTAGGTCGACATTGCCTGAGCGGGGCCGATCTTCTGCTTCTGGCGTTGCTGCTCGAGTCCCGCCAGCAGCTTCTGCCGACGATCGAAGCGCGGCTTCGACAGACCTTCGACCTGACCAAGGTCTTTCACTTCGAAGTCCGGCTGACTCGGATCGGCTTCAATGACGAACGGAGCGAACTCAGCTCCATAGAAGCCCGGTCCACCCGCGGACATCGGGTGCGGCATGTTGATGTAAGCGGGCACGGTGCCGCGCGAACCCAGCTCGCGCGCCACGACTGATCCCAGCGAGGGATAGAGGTCGTTCGTCGGAATGGGGTACTCACCATCCGGGAACGGGGGACGGCGTCCGGTCATCACATAGTGGTAGCCGGTCGCGTGACCGTTGTCGGTATGCGTGTGGCTGCGCACGACGGTGAACTTGTGAGCGATCTTGGCGCACTCAGCGCAATACTCGCTGAAGATGGTGCCGGGCACAGACGTCGCAATCGGCGCGAACGGACCCCGAATTTCGATCGGTGAGTCCGTCTTGGGATCCCACATGTCCTGCTGCGGAGGTCCACCTTCCAGAAAGATGAACAGGCACGATTTCGCTTTGGCGTTCGATCCGCCCTTGGCCTGATCTTCGCTCGCCAGCAACTGCGGCAGAGTCAGACCGCCGAGCAGACTGGTGGCTCCCAGTCGCAGAGTTTGCCGACGTGTAATGCCATTGCAGAGCCTGCGGCCCAAACCGGGTAGTTCGAAGTTCAACATGAGTCTGGTCTCTCAATGTTCTCAGCAGCCTTCAGTGACGCATGGGGCGCTGTTGATGAATTTCGTCTATCGGCCGACCGAGTCCAAGGTCGAAAGTCGAAAAGTTGCGGCGACGGTCCTGGGGTGCTGAGGTTTGACTCAGCCCTCCAGCGTTTGCGGCAGCCAGTTTGGCGGCAGATCAAGCGTGGCCGTCCACCTGCCTGCGGATCAAGGTTTTCGAGAACGCGCGCTTCACGGCTCGGGGCATTGACCATGTGCAGCCGCAGTGCCGCAAAAAATGGAGTGCTCCGTCAAGCCGGAGCACTCCAGGGCCTGGGCTACCACGTGCGGTCGGGCAGGATCTTTTGGATCTGTTGGGCTCGCGCCTGCTGATCGGTTCGCAGGATGGTTACGAAGTCAAAGGGCATCTTGAGAATCTGATACTGGGCCCAGGCTTGCAGGATCCATCCACACCCCAGCAAACCCGCCGCTGCGGCCAGCGACCACAATTCTGAATCGCCCGCGACGAACAGTCCCACCAGGCAGCCCAGCCAGGAGAGCGCCAGTATCACGATGCCTGCGATGTCGATGATGATGTGCCACCACGCGCGGGTGCTCGACGTCGGCAGGAAGGCGACCGGCCACCACTGGTGCATGGCGATTAGAATCAGGCCGGTCTTCAGGGCGTACATGCCGCCGTTGGACAGATTCCATTTGCCGGTGATGCCCCAGATCGCGAGCAGTGCCATGCCCAGAATCATCGGCATCAGCACGGTCACGCGCGCGACTCCGAGGACCATCGACAGTCGGCCCAGTTCCTTCACACTGACGGGCAGCAAGCCGGTGATCGAGCACACGTTACCTGTCTTGTTGCGCCAGACGGCTCCCGGCCAGGCGCCACGCATGATGCCCGTAATCGCCGCCAGCGCCAGATGCCCGCAGATCGCGAACAAGCCGCGACCGAACGTGAGCGACAGCACATAGAGAATCAGCAACCCGGCCAACACCTGGACGCAGATCACCGACAAGCGATAGGACCAGCGCGGCTTGCCGCCCGTCAGCAGTTCCACGAGGAAATGCTCACGTTCATCAAAGACCCGGTTACTCGCGCGTTCGATCCACCCGGCGCGTTCCCATTCGTTGCGCTGCAGGAAGTCGCGCGAGCGAATCACTTCGCGGGCTTCGTCGGCCGAGACCTCAGCGGCTTCGCGTTCTTCATTCGCCAGAGTCAACCAGTTGACGATGCGGCGGATCAGCGGGATCTCGGCTCCCAACGCGGGCTCATCGACCGCGTCGTCATCTTCCGGTTCTTCCAACAGGTCCTCCGTGAACAGCTCCTCGGCCGCTTCCGCTTCTTCCAGAAATTCTTGCTTCAGCACGGCAATCGCAAAGGTGCCTTCGGTGAATGAGACCTCCGCAACCGAGTACTTGTTCCGCAGACGAATGATCGAGGCCCAGGTGAGCCCAATCAGAGCGATGACTCCGATCAGCAGCCACCAGACATGACGTTCCCCGTTCAGGACGCCGAACTGCAGCATGACAAGCGGCCAGCCCGTCGGGACGAGCACCAGAGCCAGATTCATCACCTTCTCCAGGTTGATGACGTTGCGCGCGATAATGCCCGCAGCAAACGTGAGTCCTCCCCATCCGGCGAACTTGGCGATGGCGTTGGGAGAGGCCACGCGCGGAAAGTAGGCCGCGATGATGAACGTCAGCGTGCTGACAATCAGCCACTCGACCCCAGCCAGCCCCAGGATGACCAGCGTGCGCGAAGTCCAGAACTGGCCAAGGCCGGTAATGACGCCTCCAAAGAACGACAGCACCACAATTGAGAAAATCACCAGCGCCCAGGCCAGACGGCGTATGCGCTGCCGCAGGAACTGCTCGTCACTCAACGGGAGATGACTGACGATGGCCAGCGAACGCGAACACAGCAGTTCTTGAATGAGCCACGCCGCATGGCCCGTCGCTGCGGCCAAGGCGATGCCGGCCACCAGACAACCCATGCCGGGCTGCCACTGGCCGCGATCGATTACGCCCATCCCGGCACTGAAGGGCAGCGCGACGAAGATGATGAAGATACCCAACGGCGACAGGATCAGCGCGATCCCGATCAGCAGCCAGTACCACCACGCCGGCTTCTGCTTCTGAAAGATGCGCCACAACCGGGGCGATGCCTTCAAGCGAACTAAGGCCAGCTCCCGCGCCTGCTTCTCGAAAACCTTCGAGCGAATCATTCCTGAACCTCGCGCAGGCGTTCGAAGAGTTCTTCCAGAACCTGCCCGTCGGCCACATCAGACTGATTGCGCAAGTGGCTCATGGGATCAAACGCATGCACCTTGCCATCCGAGATAATGCACACGCGATCCGAGAACGATTCGGCCAACTCCAGCAGTTGAGTCGAATACAATACCGTGCGTCCGCGTTTCGCCGCGTCGCGCGTGTGTCGACGGAACGCAGCGATGCCGTGCGGGTCCATGCCGGACGCAAACGGCTCGTCCAGAATCCAGACTTCCGGGTCGGCGGCCATTAGAGCGACCAGCGCCGCTTTGTAAGTCTGCCCGCGTGACAGCTTGCCGATCGTGACTTCAATGTGCGTCATGATCTCAAAGTCTTCCAGCAGTTCGATCACCCGTTCTTCAATGCCCGGCTCGTCGGCGCCGTAGGTTCGCAGCACCATTCCAATGTGCTGCAGGATGGTCCATTCGGGCACCGCGAAGGGAAAGTCCGGCACGAAGTGATAACGCGTGCGCAGATCCAGCCGGTCGCGAGCAAAGACTTCGTTGTCGAACAGAATGCGCCCGGAGTTCGCCTGACTCATCCCCGACAGACAGCGCAGCAGAGTCGTCTTGCCCGCACCGTTCGGACCGAGCACCGCCACAATCTGGCCGGGATCGATCGTCAAAGTGATCTCATCCAGCGCCCGTTTGCGTCCGTACTGCTTGGTGAGCTGCTCGGTTTGGATCAGCATAGGTGTTGGTCGCTTTGTTCCGGAACTCGTTCCGACTCGCGGAAACCGCCGGAATGCGTTGCGGCGATGGCAGTTGTCCCATCGCTTACCCTCGCACAGCCGGGATATAGTTGTCTGGCAGATTCAGGGAGGGTGAAGCTCCTGCCCTCCCAGGTTCTCGCACAACGCCTTAGTTGTTCGTCGGCCCTAAGCATATTGACCGGGCTGCGCTTCGCGAATCTCCGCCGAAGTTTCCTGACGTGGAAATTGTTGGTGGAACGCACGCCCCGGTTTTCGGTTCACAGTAAGCGCTCGCATACCTGGCATCTGGAGACTGGACCTCAACAATGACTGACGCCGATGACACAAATCGTCATCCCGTCGACGCACTCGCGGACGAATTCGGTTCGCGCATCCGTGCGGGCGAAACGCCGTCCATTGATGAGTACATCCAACGGGCTCCGGAACATGCCGAGATGATCCGCGGCATGTTTCCGTCCATCGCCATGATGGAACGAGTGACAAAGCGGCAGGATTCCGAACGCCATTTCGCACGGCGTTCACGACACATGACAGCCACCTGTGGCGATAAGCTGGGCGACTTCAAGCTGCTGCGCGAGATCGGTCGTGGCGGTATGGGCATCGTCTACGAAGCCGTGCAGCGATCTCTGAAACGCCGCGTCGCGGTGAAGGTTCTCGGCCCCGGTATCGCGGATTCGCCCCGGCAGCTGGAACGCTTCCGCCGCGAAGCCGAAGCCGCCGCGCGGCTGCATCATACGAACATCGTGCCGGTGTTCGGCATCGGCGAAGAAGACGGACTCAACTTCTACGCGATGCAGTTCATCAAGGGCGTGCCGCTCGACAACGTCATCAGCACGCTCCGCAACTCCACCGAGCAGCCCACCGATTCGCAGAGCAACCCGCCGCAAAGCCCGACCGAAACGATCGCCGGTCCACTGGCGCAAACTCCGCCAACGCTGCCGCAATCGCCGGACTCGCACACGTACTTCCCGTTCAATCCCAGCGGAGATTCAGGTGCCGCGCCGGCATTGCCTGCTGCGCGGCCGCCGTATCCGCGTCCCGTTGACGATCCTGATTCCGGGCAATCGGATTCGGGTCTGCTGCCCATAACGGACGAGCCCATCGTCCGCGTGGGGCTGTCAAATTTCAGTTCGACCGAGTTCTTCCGCAACGTGGCGCGCATGGGAGCTCAAGTCGCGGACGCGTTGAGTTACGCGCATCAGCACGGCGTGCTGCATCGCGACATCAAGCCATCCAATCTGATGCTGGACGAAGCCGGCGATGTCTGGGTGATGGACTTTGGCCTGGTCAAGTTTCTGGAGCAGAACGATCTCACACGCACCGGCGATCTGATCGGCACGCTGCGTTACATGGCGCCCGAGCAACTGGAAGGTCATGCCGAAGTCACCACGGATATCTTCAGCCTCGGCCTGACGCTGTATGAACTGCTCACGCTGACGCCCGGCTTTTCGGGAGAGCAGTCCATTACGCTGGCGATGCGTCTGAAGCAGACCGAAATCCGGCGACCGCGTGCGATCAATCCGCTGATCCCGCGCGATCTCGAAACGATCGTGATCAAGGCCACCGCGCGAGACCCGTCTGCTCGCTATCAGACGGCCGGTGAGTTCGCCGCTGACCTGCAGCGTTTTCTCGACGATCAACCGATTCGCGCGCGGCGTGCCAGCGTGCGTGAACGGCTCTGGCGCTGGACACGTCGCAACCCCGCACTGGCTGCCGCGACCAGTTCCGCGATGGCCCTGCTGCTACTGGTGGCCGGTGTCGCCACTTACAGTCGCTGGCGCGTGGAAGAAGCACGCACTCGAGCGGAATCCAATCTCGATCTCGCCGTGCGCGGCTTCGACAGCATTCTGGATAACGTCACTTCGCGCGGCATGCCGCGTTCGCTGTCGCTGGATCTTCCGCCCGCCGAAGCCGGTGTCATGCAGACGCCGCTGTCGGCTGCTGACGCTCAACTGCTCAACGGCCTCCTGGAGTTCTACCGACAGTTCGCCAAAGAGAACGCGACCAACGTGCATCTGCGTGAGAAGCTCGCCGAAGCTCATCGCCGAGCTGGAGCGATCCGCGTGCGGCTCGGCCAGCTCTCAGAAGCCGAAGATGAATACCACTCCGCGCGGCAACTCGTGCAGACAATGCTCAAGGACGATCCGCAGAACGCGCGGTTGATCGTCACGGTGTCCCAGATCACGAATGATGTCGCGGAAGTATTTCTCCGTCGCGGCCAGTTCGAAGAGACCGTTCGCTCGCACCTCGAAGCGCGGGTGTTTCTGCTGGAACAACCGCCTGAGCTGCGTTCCGAACCTGCTGTTCGCTATGAACTGGCCCGCACGTCCGACCTGTTCGCCTCCATCACGATTCGCAGCGGCATCCGGGATGTTTCGTTCGAAGCGCCCCAGCGGGCCGATGTTCGCGACCCACGGCGCCCGACTGAGAACGGTGAGGCGGGGACTTCCGATCCGCGACCGCTGCGTCCCGTTCCGACGGACATGTCGTTGCAATTCGACCGCCGGTTGATGTCAGCCATCCCCGGCCGCATGCGCGAACCCGGTCGCGACTTCATGCGGGTGCTGGATGACATGCTGCACGAAGCCAGCGAGGAATTACGCAAGCTCACGCGCGAATTTCCGGACAACGCGCAGTATCAACTGAGTCTCGCACAATGCTTGCGGCACCGACTGGTGCATTCAGCGCGACAGGGCCAGCGCTCGGTCGCCAGCGAAGCGTTCATTGAAGCCGTGCGGATTCTGGAACGGCTCGTGAAGGACTCGCCAAACGAACCGTCTTATCTCTTTGAACTGGCCGACACGCTGACGCACGCCAGCGATGCCCGCACCGAACTGGATGCCGAAGAGCATCTCAATCGAGCGATCGGTTATGCCGTGCAACTGTCGACGCGGTTCCCGTCGGTCCCGGAGTATCAACTGCTGCGCGGCACCGCCCTCGCTCGACGTGCGTCGGTCCAGGAAGCTCTCGGTGTGACGCGTGATGCTGAAGCGAGCTTGCTCGAAGCCGTCAGCATTCTGGAACGAGTCGCCGGGCCGTATCCGAATCAGGGTATCTTTCAGATCCCGCTGGCTCTCGCGCGACGGCACTATGCCGACCTGCTGTGGCAGAGCGATGACGGCACCGCCGAATCGCTGGTTCGTCTGAAAGACGCCTGGAACCTGCTGGACACAGCCACGCGTGACTTCGACCGCTACATGTCGACGGCTGAACGAACTCAGTTCCACGAACAGATCCGCCAGCAGCTTTACGCCAGCCTGGCCGAAACCTTCCGCCGTCTCCAGGGTGATTCGCCAGCGCCTTCCACCAGCGAGAACGAAGCGAAGCCATAGTCGCTGATCGCTCCACGATCAGAACGGGAGGTTCAGGATCAGTCTGCGAACTTAGTGAGCTTCGCCCTCCCGAATTGCGCCGCAGCGTCATGGGACCTATGGGACCAATGGTCAGCACCGCGGTTTCATTCGTCACACCGGTCCCATCTGTCCCCACCCACCACGCACCGCACCGCCCCTCACCACTCCGGCAGAGAACCCGGATCTGGCATTGTCGAAAAGGCCAGCACGAAAGCTCCCGCGATGACAACCCAGGCAATGCCCAGCGCGTGCCAGAACCAGGTGCAGAATACCACTCCCCACGAGTATTCATGGTCGTAACGATCGGCCAGCGCGCGGAGCAGGACGTAGACCACAAACAGCAACGCCACCAGGAAGTGCACGCCGTGCATGACCACAAACGCGAACGCGCCCGTCCGCAGGCCGACTTCGTGAGCCCGGTTCACCTGACTCAACAAGCACCACAGCGCGAACATCTGAGTCACGACAAACACCACGCCAATGCCCAGGCCACGCAGCAGTGCCCAGCGAAACCGTTCCTGAGCTTCCACTCGCACGAACGCACAAGCCTGCTCCAGTTGCCAGCTGCCCCACCCCAGCAGCACGGTGCTCAACAGAAACGCCGGAACCAGCACGGGCGGGTGAGCTCCCCAGATCTGGCGACTGACGGCGATCAATTGCAGTGTGGCTCCGATCGTGACACTCAGAACGACTGCAGCGCTGACGAAGAAGAACAGCGCAAGCCGACTGGAACTGCTCAACATGCGGCTGAGCTGTTCAGACCGTTCCAGAGTGAGAAAAGGCGATTTCGGAGTCACGAACGCTGACGCCTGAGGAGAAGACCTGTGGAACAAGATTTTGGCGAGAGACTAAAGCAAAACTATATCGTGCCCATAAGGATTCACCGGGACGTTCGACAGAGTCGGCGACTGCTGACTGAGCGGCAAGGCACTAGCCGCCGGTTCTGGCCCCGCCCGTTCTCGGCACGCCAATCACCCGCGGCTAGCGCCTTGCGGCTCAGAAATGAGACGCGGGTCGGGTTGCTCGCCCAGAGCGCAGCGCTGGGCGTGAGCACTGGCGCACAGCAGCCACGCCCTTCCCGATGGTCAAGGCGGGCCACCCTGTCCTGCAAGCTACTTCAGATAGATGAACTCTTTGGTATTGAAGAGCGCGTGCGCGACGTCCTGCCAGATGGCTTGAGAACGCAGCACTTCGACATCGCCGACCTGATGCAACTGCGCCAGTTCCCGGATGGATGCTTCCCAGCGGCTGGTCTCATTCGAAGCTGGAGGGCGTCCGTATGCCGCGAGGAACATGTCATCCAGGCGGGCAGCTACGGACTCATGCGATTTCGCGATCAGCTTGCGAGCCCACGCCTCGGCCTGCTGCTTCACGAAGGGATCGTTGAGCAACGCCAACGACTGAGCCGGCGTGTTGGTGACATCGCGCGTACCAGTCGGAATCTTCGGCGGCGGCTGATTGAACAGCGCCAGCAGTCGCGGCGGCTCCATGATGGTCAGCTTGGTGTAGATCGACCGGCGGCCGTTGCCGTTCAGCGGGCCTGAGAACAATCGCTTCTGGTCGTCCTCGCTTTGTCGATGCGGGTTGATCGGCGGACCGAACAGCGTGAGATCCAGTTCGCCCGACGTTGCCAGCATTGCATCACGGATTGCTTCTGCTTCGAGGCGTCTCAACGAGAAGTGATGCAGCGAGCGGTTAGCAGGATCAGCAGTCAGGGCGGCTTCGCTAACCTGACCGCCTTGCCGCCAGGCTTCCGTCAGCACGATGGCACGGACGAGCCGTTTCAGCGACCAGCCATCGGCGATGAACTGCCGCGCGAGATGATCCAGCAGTTCTGGATTCGAGGGGCGTTCGCCGAGGTGTCCGAAGTCGCTGGTGGTTGCCACCAGACCCGTCCCGAACAACGACTGCCAGACGCGGTTCACAAACACACGCGCCGTCAGCGGATTGGAGTTGCTCGCAATGCGCCGCGCGAGTTCCAATCGTCCGCTGCGCTGATCACGAATCTGATGCGCATCAGCGGCCACGGATGCCTGCCCCGAGCTCGCCGGTGCGAACAGTCCGGTGCGATTCGAGGAGTTGCTGATCAGCCGCAGGTAACCGCGCGGCACCAGCGCTGCGAGCTTGTCGTAGTCGCCGCGTTCGTGCAGCGGGTACTCAAACGCCGGATCAATATCACGCATGCCGTTGACTGTCCAAGGCTCCGGCAGATCGCGTTCAAGTGTTCGGTAGCGAGTTACCAGATCAACCAGTGCCTTCTGTGTCTCACCGGTGTCTTTCGAGTTCGCGGCGTTGTTGAGCACGCCCACGTCGAGCATCCAGTTGATGAGCCGCACGTCATCGTCCGTCGCGGCACCTTTGCTCCAGGTATCAATCGAACTCGCCAACCACTGTCGATAATGCACCATGAGCGATCCCGCGTCAGCCGGAGCGTCACCGTTCACCAGTCCGTTGAAGCGTGTCAGTTCATCGAACGGACTGAACGGTGCCTGATGTCGCACCACGCGCGAGATCGCAAACCAGCTCCGCGGATCCGCCGCTTGAGCTTCGCTGCAGGCTCCTCCCAAACCCACTCGCGGCGGAAAGTTCGGGTTGCTCGTCTTGGTCGCGAACTCCAGATAGATGTGTCGCTCGCGCATGTTGCCGTAGGTATCAAGCCGCACCCATTGCGGATGCCGATTGTTGATGTACTGCTGCTTTTCGGTCAGGAACGCATTGTCAATGACCGCTCGCCGCGCCGCGAAATCACCACCGGCCAGCTCAACACTCAGATGTCCCGGTTCGAGCGTATTGAGCCACGGCGTTCGCACCGCGCCATTCATGCGCGGCGAATCGGAGTGAGTCACCAAACCACCATGCAGGATCTGTCCGACCGCTTTGTCGCCTTCCAGCGCGACCGTGAAGTCGCCGCACGGCACGATGTGATTTACACCGACACCATCGACCGACCAACCGGCCGGCACGCCCTT
The DNA here is from genome assembly GCA_964386705.1 of uncultured Planctomycetaceae bacterium. Taxonomy (GTDB): domain Bacteria; phylum Planctomycetota; class Planctomycetia; order Planctomycetales; family Planctomycetaceae; genus AM-0621. The sequence goes on along the minus strand of CAYLTY010000121.1, from coordinate 12,559 downwards.
ACGGAAGTCTGCCACGACGCCGAAGTGGCCGCCGTTCTCTCGCGTGCGCTTCTCGCGTTCTGTCTGATAGTTCGCGGCGACGGCCTTCCAAACTTCAGGCGTCGGGGTTGCTGCGTCAGTCTTGCGGACCTTCCACCAGGCGTGCAGCACTTCTTCAATGGGCGGTGGCTTCTCACCGAAGTTCGCCACCAGTTTGTCGAGTTTCGCGGCGTCGAGCTGTTGCAGATCGGCCTGCCAGACTTGCGCCAGCAGAGTCCGCATTTGAGCCTTGATCGCCGACAACTCGGCTCGCTGTCGCGCGTGTCGCTCGGGCAGATCGACCGTGTTCGACACCCACCGCGAACTCATGAAGATCCCGCCGAGTGCGTAGTACTCATCCTGCAGGATGGGATCGAGCTTGTGGTCGTGACACCGCGCACACGAAATCGTCAGCCCCTGAAACGCCTTCGAAATCGCATCGATCTTGTTGTCGAGCATCTCCTGATGGATGCCGTCGAATTCAGAACTGTCGCCGTGCCGCTTCTCACCCATCTGGAAGAACATCGTGCCGATCAGCGACTCGTTGATCGCGTCCGCAGCGTTGAGCCGCGGTTGCTCCAGTTGATCGCCCGCGATCTGTTCCAGAATGAGTTGCTGAAACGAGACGTCCTGATTGAACGCTCGCGTCAGGTAGTCGCGATATCTCCACGCACCCTTCGCGGGGATGTCCCATTCGTAACCGTAAGTATCCGAGTACCGCACGACGTCCATCCAGTGTCGGGCCCAGCGTTCACCGAAATGCGGCGAGTTCAACTGCCGATCAACGAGCCGCGTCCAGGCGTCCGCTTGCGAGTCCGCCGCATAGGCCGCGACGTCTTCTGCTGCTGGGGGCAGACCCGTTAACGCGAAGCTCAGCCGACGAACCAGCGTCCGCTGGTCGGCTCGCGGTGCACGCTGAAGTTGCTGTTCGGTCAGTCGCTGCTGGATGAACTCATCAATCTTCGCGGCGTTTGCTTCCGGTTTCAGTGCCGGATTTGAAGCATCCAGATCGAGCGGTTGAAAGCTCCACCAGCGGCTGAGTTGATCCCACTGCGCCGCTTTGGCCTGCTGCACAGCCTGAGTTGCTGACGCCGGAGTTTCGCGCGGGTCGATCGCGCCGCCGGCGATCCATTGCTCGAAGTCTGCAATCACTCGCGCGGGTAACTTCTCATCGGGCGGCATCTGAAAGTCTTCGTGCTTCAGAGCATTGATGAGCAAACTCTCTTGAGGCCGCCCCGGCACAACCGCGGCACCAGACTCACCGCCCTTGCGGAGCCCCTCACGATGATCGACATGCAACTTGCCCTTTAGCTCCTTCGACAACGCGGAATGACACTGATAACACCGCTCGATGAGAACGGGTCGGATGCGTTTCTCGAAGAACTCCAGTTGCGTGCGGTCGTCAGCGTTCACGCTCGCAACGAACAACACACTGAAGAGGAAGGGCCAGAGCCAATGTCGCTGATGCTGCATCGTGTCCGCCGTCAAGGTCGCTGATCGCTCCGCGATCAGAACGTGTTTGTTGAGACCAAACTGCGACCTCAAAACACAGAGCGAGCCGCGATTGGTTCTATCTGGTTGTAGGACGCGTCTCCCGACCCGTCCACCTCGCCGCTGATGCCGCGTTCTGATCGCGGAGCGATCAGCGACTATCACTATTTGCGCACCGAGCCGCGCATGCCGATGCGGTGGTTCAAGTAGTGGGACAAGACAGCGTCGAGATGCTCGCTGGTGCGGATGGTTTGATAGTCGATGCTGCTGCCCGAACAGAAGCGACGCAGCTCGGCGAGGTACGTCTGCATGGCCGCCTGATAGCCCTCACGCAACGAACGCGGATCGCAGACCAGATCGCCGGAGGCTTCGAGTCCTTCGAACTTAGTGGTTCCGGAGTAATCGAAGTCGAGTTCCTGATCGTCGAGAATATGGAACAGCAACACGTCGTGACCGCGAAACCGCAGCAGGTTCAGTCCCTTGAACAGACCGGGACGCGGCACGAACAGGTCGGAAATCAACACGATCATGCCGCGGCGTGATTGTTCGTCGGCCACTTGTTTCAAGATCTCAAAGATGTCCGTCTTCGCTGCCGGTTCCTGAGCAGCGAGGGCCGCCAGCATCGTATTGAGATGTGTCTGCTGGCTGCGATGTTCGATGCGGCTGCGGATCGCGTCATCGAAGGTCACCAGCCCCACCGAGTCTGATTGTCTCAACAACAAATACGACAACGCGGCGGACAACGTGCAGGCGTACTCATACTTCGACAGCTTGCCCGAACCGAACTGCATGGATTCGCTGAGGTCCACCACCAGCGTGGTCCGCAGATTGGTGTCTTCCTGGTACTGCTTGATGTAGAAGCGGTCGGTCTTGGACCACGCCTTCCAGTCGATGCGACGAATGTCGTCGCCGGGCACGTACTCGCGATGCTGCAGGAACTCGATCGACTGTCCGAAGTACGGACTGCGGTGCATACCCGACAGAAAGCCTTCGACGACCTGCCGCGCCTGCACTTCCAGTCGCGAAATGCGGGAGATCTCTTCGGGCTTCAGAAACTTGCGGAAGTTCTTGCTCACCAGCACGCTCCGGTCAGTCAGCTTAGAACAACGGATAGATGAACGGTGCGACGACGGAACTGCTCAACAAGACCAGCAGACCCACCAGCAACAGCACGACGATGATCGGCGTCAACCACCACTTCTTGCTCTCGCGCAGGAACTCGATGAACTCAGCAATCAGCCCCGGCTGAGCTTCCTGAGCGGCCTGTTCGAAGCTGACGTTCGGCTTGTCGGACGGGGGAGTTTCTGTCTTTGGCAGTGGATCGGACATCACGCGAACTCAAGTGCGATGAGAAGTGGACGCGGCCAGTACCGGGAAGGTCTTGCCGTATGCTGAAGGTCTACACGAAGCTGCGACCTCGCGATAGATACACCGAACGAACTCGCCCATATTCAGCAGCAAGGATGGAAATGAAGATCGAACACGTGGCTTTCAACGTCCCGGAACCAGTCGCTATGGCCAGGTGGTACATCGACCATCTGGGCTTCACGCTGAAACGCAGCTTCGACACCGCCCCGTGGGGCCAGTTCATCGCCGATGACAGCGGCACGGTGATGATTGAACTCTACAACAACGTGGCGGCGCCAATTCCAGACTATGCCGCGATGGCCACGTTCACGCTGCATCTGGCGCTGGTCTCAGCCGATGTCGACGCCGACGTGCGCCGCCTGACCGCTGCGGGAGGAACTCTGGTCGGCACCGTTCAACACAACCCCGGCGGCGATTCCATGGCCTTCGTCCGCGACCCCTGGGGCTTCACTCTGCAACTCGTCAAACGCGCCGTGCCGATGTTCTGAGCGGCGATATCAGGCATGTGGCAGGTCGTGCCACTCAGTGCGACACACCGCGGAAGTGAGCGATGATCGGGGTCGAGATGTAGGCGACGCCAATGAAAGCAACGCAGGTCGGCCGCCATTCATTCGCTCTGATGTCCCGCAATTGGTGGAACACATGGCGGTTTTGCCAGAATGTAAAACCACCAAAGATCGCGGCGAGTACGCCACACAGGATTCGCAGCTGCATGTCTTCCAGCTTGATCGCTCCAAAAGTGAGACTTACCAAAACCATGCCCTTAAGCCTGTTCGTATAGCAGTTGACGATTCGCTCGAAGTAGGTCATGTCTTCCAGCGGGCTCCTATCCATGTGCCCGCCCGCGAGCGCGTACCAAATGATGCCGACGATCAGATACACCCCGCCGATCGGGATCTCGCGAGCCCACGCAAACGTGTACCCAGGGACAATGATCTCTTTCGGCAGCAATTGAGTGGCGATCAACGCGGGAAGGATCGCCAGCACCAGAAATGTGAGGGGGTTGCCGATGATGATCTTCGCATAATCGCCGAACGATCTCTCGGACTGCGATGACCGTTTGGAACCCGCTCGACGACCGGACCGACGGGGAGCATCGTAGTCGTCGTCATACTCGTCCTCCGGACGCTGCTTCTTGCGACGCGGTGAGGGTGCTGCCGCTGCGTCTAGAATCTGAATGACGCTACGGCAGGACTTGCAACGCACCTTCCGTCCCGCGAACTCGTCGCGCACCTGGAACGATTGGAAGCAGTCTCCGCACTGAACTTCGATGGTCATCTTGTGCTGGCCTGAGCAATTGACTGAAGGTCACTGGTGCGAGTGTATCTTTTTGGCAGTGGACAGACGACTCACGCAAATTCGTGATCGCTCCGAGCGTTGCATCTGTTTGAACTGGTTCACCTCTTTGTATTGACGCAGAGTTCACCCGGGCGCTCGGCTCGATACCCCTTCGCCGTACTCTGGCATGAGGGGAACTGCGTGGTGTGCGGGGGCTCATCGTTATTAGGTGGCGTGCCGGGAGGCGAGTCATGGAATGACTCGCCTACGTAGCTCAATCATTCCATGACTGAGATGCCTGCCATCCCGCGTGAAGATCAACAGCCACGTCCTTCCCGACGGTCAGGGTGCGCCACCCTGTCGATGCCCGATCAGGACTCACTGAACTGGTCACGCGCCGATGCGTTGTTCTGAACAGGTTCGACCGTAAGACGCTCCCAATTCGACGGGCAGACTGATGCCGCACTTGAGCCACAGCGGCAGCGTTGGCAGCGGCTGGCCGATCGAAAGGGGCTGTTGCCACACGTCGAGGTTCAACGCCTCGCTTCTGCTCACGGCTCGGTAGGCAACTGCGTAGAGGGCGGCATGCAACGGAACTGATGGCGGTGACTGCAGACGAGCGAGCAGGTCCTCGTGCAGATTGGCGCGGCGATCGGTGACGACGTCCACGATGACCAATCCCACTCCTTGCTGCAGTAGCGCCGCACATTTCGAAACAAAGGCATCTCGCGACAGCGCCCGGTCCTTGTTGGCCGGGCTCACGAGTTCGATTGCCCCCGCCAGCACGGGGACGCCTTCTTTGGCGAAGATCAACACTTCCGCCACATCAGCGATAATCGTCAGTGGCAGAGTCTGCGTGGGTGCGGGTGCTGCCCATCCGATGTCATCACCTGTGGTGGCCTGCGCTTCATCGAAGGCTGCCACATCGATCTCAATACCAAAGTGCACATTGGGCTCAGCGAAGTAGCTCTCTGGCAGGTGCTCATTCAAAGCCGATGCGATGTAAGTGGACCAGGCGTTGTGGAACGCATGCCTGTGCCGTCGCTCACTGAGCGGCGGGCGGAAGTGATCCAGCAACATCTGGCCGTCAGCCGATTGCCCGAGCGGATCTTTGCTCGCCGCAAGCATGATGTACCCCTCTTGTCCTTAGCTGCGGACCACGGTTTCATGCAGGTTGAGGATCACTCGGGCGATGTTGGTCCAGGTGGCGAGTTCCGTCGGGTTCATGCCGCTGGGCATCGGGGCGATGCCGACTTTCAACACGGCTTCCGCGGCCTTCGGATCGGCGGCGTATTGAGCTGCCAGTTTCTCGGCTAGTTTGGAGAGTTGCTCGGCTTCCTGCGGACGAGGGTCGCGGGCCAGAGCCTGCCGAAACGCATACTTCAGCCGGGCGGATGAATCCGCTCCACCGGACTGCACGATGTGCGTTGCGAAGGCTCGAGCAGCTTCGACGTAGCTAGGGTCGTTCAACAGCACCAGAGCCTGCTGAGGAATGTTGGACCGCGGACGGTCGGCAGCACATTCCTCGCGAGTGGGCGAATCGAACGCCAGCATGCTGGGATGCGGGAACGAACGCTGCCACCACGTGTACATGCCGCGTCGATACTGGCTCTCGCCGGCATCGGCCTGCCAGGAGCGAGTGGGGAAGTTCAGATTCTCCCAATAGCCGTCCGGTTGATACGGCTTCACGCTCGGCCCGCCGATCTTCGGAACCAGCAAACCGCTGATCGACAGTGCGTTGTCGCGGACCAGTTCAGCATCAATGCGGTAGCGGCTTTGTCGAGCCAGTTCGCGGTTCTCAGGATCGCGCGTCAGCAGCTCTTTAGATGCGGTGGAAACCTGCTTGTAGGTCTGAGTGTTGACCATCAGACGCACCATGTGCTTCACGTTCCAGCCGCTTTCGACGAACTCAATCGCCAACCAGTCGAGCAGCTCCGGATTCGCGGGCGGCTCGCCTTGAGCCCCGAAGTCGTCCGACGTTTTGGAAAGTCCCATACCATAGAACTGCTTCCACAGGCGATTCACGAAGACGCGAGCCGTCAGAGGATTCTCACGCGACACAACCCAGTTCGCGAGGTCCAGGCGATTGAGCCGCTTCCCTTCCGGCGCGGCGGCTTTCGCTCCCGCCAGATACACCGGCAGAGCAGGCTGAACCAGTGGTCCGCTGTCGTCCATCCAATTGCCGCGCGGCAGAATGCGGACGTTGCGCGGCGTCTGCATCGAGATCGAAATCAGGGTTTTCGGAAAAGCGTTCTCGAAGTCTGTCGCGGCCTTGCGAGCGGCGTCGCGCTGATTGCGGAGATCAGCCAGTTCGGGGGCTACGGTCTTGAAGAGCGCCATCAGCCGGTCGTTCTGAGCCGGCTGGCGCTTGTCTGCGGGTACGGCCAGCAGATCGACCAGTTCTTTAGTGAGTGCGCTCGCTCCGAGCGGTGCTTGCAACGCTTCCGGCTTCGAGGTCGTCGAAATACGGAACTTGCCCAGCGTGTGGCTGCCGTTGCCGAGGTTCTGCTTCAGCTCAATCTGCAGAGCTTCACCAACATCGACTTGAATGGGTTCAGCCAAAGTCAGCAGCAGCGTCTGCGGTTGACCGGTGCCGGGCAGAATCGCCCAGCCCCATTGTGCGCCGTTGGCATCACCGTCGATGGCCGAAGCTGCGGTCCAAGCTTTGTTGGGATTGCCTTCCGCGTGACTGGCTTGTTCGATGGAGGCTCGCGCGGCGCTGAATTTCAACTCTTGAGTCTTACCATCAGCCCGGCGAACTTGAGCCAGCACTTCCGTAATGACGAAGTTGCCGTTGCCCGCCCGGCCGGGGCCTTGACCCGGTAGTGATGGATCCGGCAACGCTTCGATGCGCAGTCCGACAACGCCCTTCAACTCGCCGGTGAGGTCGAGCTTGTAGCTGTCTTTGTCCGGCTTCGGCCCGCTGACGAGGATCGCGTTGTCAGCTTGCACGGCCAGCTTGGCTTTGCCGGTTGATTCCAGCTTGCTCGGCTTATGTTGAGTCCAGTTCGCTTCCTGACTGGCCGCTTGAGACTGCTGCTCCTGCCACTTTCCGAACGCTTCCGCCAGTTGTGGCTGAGGTCCATTGAACTGAGCTTCCAGCGCCGACGCTGCCGCTTGCAACTTCTTCAGCTCTTCGGCTTGCTCCTTCGTCGGCACAGGCATACCGGGTTCGCGACCCCCGATGATGGCTTCCTGAATGTCCGCGAAGAAAGCTCCGAGCGAATAGAAGTCACGCTGAGTACTGGGATCAAACTTGTGATCGTGACACTGAGCGCAGCCGATCGTCTGGCCGAGCCACACCGTGCTGACGGCTCGCACCCGATCCGTGAGATACCGGGCTTCATAATCCTTCGCCTGAGCGCCGCCCTCTTCGGTGGTCAGCAGCAAGCGGTTGAAGCCAGATGCGACTTTCTGCTCGATCGTACTGTTTGGCAGCAAGTCGCCCGCGAGTTGCTCAACGGTGAACTGGTTGAACGGCTGATTCTCGTTGAAGGCTTTGATGACCCAGTCGCGATACGGGAAGACGTTACGCGGCGTGTCGGAGTGGTAACCAATCGTGTCAGCAAAACGGACCACATCCAGCCAGCCGATCGCCATGCGTTCGCCGTAGTGCGGTGATGCCAGCAGCTTATCGATATACTTCTGATACGCCTCGGGCGACTGATCCGCGATGAACGCATCAACCTCTTCAGGTTTGGGTGGCAGACCGACGAGGTCAAAACTCAAGCGACGCGCCAACGTGCGGCGGTCGGCTTCCGGGGACGGCGTGAGGCCAATCTTCTTTAGACGCTGCTGGACCAGTTGATCGATCGCGTTGGTGCCCGGCGCCACGGTCGGCTTCTTCGGAGCTTCATAAGCCCAGTGGCCCTGATACTCAGCCCCCGAGGCGATCCACTTCTTCAGCAGTTCCTTCTGAGCAGGCGTCAGTCGCTTGGGAGAATCCGCCGGCGGCATCATCTGCTCGGGATCATTGCTGAAGATGCGATCGATGAGGTGACTCATCTCCGGCTTGCCCGGTGCAATCGCTTTGACTTTCAGGGCGTCTTCACGCACGTCCAACCGCAGATCACCCTTGCGGTGATTGGCATCGGGGCCGTGGCAGGCGAAGCAGTTGTCCGACAGGATCGGACGGATGTCCCGATTGAAACTGATCTCTTGGGCGACTGCCGAAGTCGCGGCCGAGGCGACGCAGATGCCAAACGCGAATGTCTTCAGATTCAGAGTCATGCGCATGATTTGAATCCTGGATCCGGGGTGGGATTCTGAGGAGGGAAATTGTGCAGTTGCGAGACGGTGTCAGTGAATCCTAAGTCTGATGGGACGGTGCGGAGTTGCAAAGCAACTTCGCGTTCGCCGACACCTGTCGGAGACCCGTCAGCGTTCGGATTCATTCCACCGCTTCGCAGTGGGCGGCGGGGCGTTTAAACTCAGATCCGACTGGCAAGGATGCGGCGGCGTTGTCGCTCAGCCATCACGTGCAGCTTAATCGCAGGAATTTCAACGTGGCGGATCGCGAATACTCCCGGTACCAGAAGAAGGTCATTCAGCGTTTCTATGACAACCGCGAACAGAATGACGAACAGCGTCTCAGCGAAATGATCGCCGACCTGTTTCTGGCCAACGACAAGAAGAAAGCCAAGCTCTGGGAACAGGCCGAAGAAATCATGAAGCGGCTCGGCGTCCCGGAAGCTCGACTGGCGCATGTGCTGAAGCAGAAAGATCCGACGGTGCTGGCCTCCGTCGTCGAAGACATTCGCGCCGGGCACATCAAGCCGCCCAAGAAGGAAAAGCCCGCCGCTCCAAAGGCTGAGTGATTTTCCTGAATGTAGCATGGATTGCCCGAATTCCGGACTCCCGGCGGCAATCCGACCTGCGCGATTGGCAAGAGCGACCTAGATTGCAGGCGGACTCCCCGAGCCCTCCCCTTCTGCAGTCGATTCGTTCATGACAACCGCTACAGCCCAACCTGATGCGCCAGCCGCCGAGACCGAGCAAGTCTCGGTGGGCGTCGATGATTTGATCATCGGCCGGCCCATCCAGCATCCCATTTATGACGAGAAAGGCACCCTGCTGCTGGCAGCGGGGACCGTGATCTCGTCTGAGTTCAAGCGCCTGCTGCGTCAGCACAAGCTGCCTGAGGTCTTGATCAGCAAAGAGGATGCGTCTCAGGTTGTGCTGTCGAATGATATTCTGGCCGACAGTGACGCCTTCTGCTTCCACACGGCGCTGACCAAAGAGTTCGACAAGCTCATCGACAGCGGATTGCCTCCGGTCAAGAACACTGGAACGGCAGTTCGCGACGGTCTGGTGAGCCTCGGCAAGAACGGTTACGACGTTAAACAACGCGACCGTCTGGTTGAGAAGAATAAAGAAAACACCCGTGCGTTGTCGGACATGATGCAGTCCGCTGAAAATGGCGGCAGAGTGGACGGTGCCGTCGCAGCAGACGTCGCCAGCTACTGCCTCTACGAAATGCGGTCGGACATCGAGAACGTGCTGACTTCCGAGATCGGCACTTTCGATGACGAGTGCATGTCAGCTCAAGCCCTGCAGACATCCATGCTGGCGATGGCCATTGGTATCGAATTGGGACTTGATACTGATAATGTGAAAACCATCGGTGTCGTCGGCCTGGTGCATGACTGGGGCATGATGAAAGTCCCCAAGCATGTTCGTTCCGCGCCGCACCCGTTGAGTGCCGAAGATTACCATGAGGTTCAGAAGCATCCGATTTACTCGCTGGAGTTACTGCAGCAGTCACAATCAATTCCGGGGATTGTGTCAATAATCTCTTATCAGATCCACGAACGACCGGACGGAAGTGGATACCCTCGCGGTCGGTCGACGCGCACCATTCATCAGTTCGCCCGCATCGTCGCCGTGGCTGATACCTATGTCGCGATGACAAACGCCCGTTACTGGCGCAGGCCGTTTATGGCCTACGCGGCGATGGAGTGCATCTTGCGCGAGACTCAGCGCAAACGGCTGGATGCTACCGCGGTCAGAGCTTTGTTGCAGGTGTTGTCGCTGTTTCCCATTGGAAGTCTGGTGGCACTCACGGACGGCAGCGTGGCGCGAGTCATGCGCCGTAACGGCACGCACTATACATCACCCATCGTCTGCCTGCTGCAGGATGCGCAGGGTCAGCGTGTCGATGCCGCCAGTCAAAGCAGATACATCGATCTCAGTCAGTCGGAACTAAAAGTTGCTCAGGCGCTGCCCACTCCGGGAAGAGAGGAAGTGCCACTTTCTGAAGCTATTTCCCTCTTGGGGCATAACGAGACGTCATCCTGAGAGAGAGTTGGAACGAGTTTCATGCACTCCAAAACCACCACTACCGATCGAGACGAGAAGCTGGCTCAACAAGTCATCCAGATGTTGGACCGCTGGTCTGACAGACTTGACGGCCATCAGTCTCAAAAACGCGAAGCACCGCGCAGAAAATATCATGCGCGTATCACCGTCTTTGTTCCCGAAACAGACGGTGTTGCCGGCGAATGCGCCGAAGCATCCAGTTTCGACGTCTGGTCTCGCAATTTGTCTCAATCGGGTATGTCGTTTGTTTATCGCGGCTTGATCAAGGCGGACAAGATTGTGATCTGTCTCGACCCGGATCAGGGCGGCACACATTGGTATCAAGCGCTGATCGTCCGACGGCGCCAGGTTCATAACGACTTCTGGGAATACGGCGTGAAGTTCACAGGAGTTGCTCAGATCTGATAGTGGGGCCGTCGTTTGTTGCCGGCTCTGCGATCGATCACACCCTCACCCCCTCACCGAAGTGGAGTGTTTCAATGAAAGTTCTCGTTGTTGATGACTCGGAAATGACCCGCATGATTGCCAAGAAGACGCTGAAGTCGCTTGGCATTTCGGATTGCCTGGAAGCCCCGGATGGCGTCGAAGCGCTGAAGATTTTCGAGGCTGAGAAGCCAGACGTGATCTTCAGCGACTGGAATATGCCGAATATGGACGGCCTGACCCTGCTGAAGGAAATCCGCACTCGCTGTAAAGAAGTGCCGGTAATTATTATCACCACCGAAGGTTCGCGCGGCAAGGTCGTGCAGGCCATCGCCGAAGGTGTCAGCGACTATCTGGTGAAGCCGTTCACACCTGTCGGCTTCCGCGACATGCTGACTAAGTGGTGCAAAGTCACTGCCTAGTTTGAGAGCAGATCTGATCTGCGCGCGACGTTTAACTCAACCGCAGATATCAACATAAGGACGAGCAGTCACCTTGCTCGTCCTTATGTTTTTGGACAGGACAACTGCGCAAGTGCGTCCTGCTTCGCTCGCACAATGGCCGCGAGAACCAACCCGCCGAGCAACCACGTGCTGACGTCGTACGCCACGCAAAAGAGTTGATAGTCGAGCGGGTAGTGCATCCAGATCACCTGCCGGATTTCTACCCATAGTCCGGAGAACAACCCCAGCGAAACTGCAAAGGTCAGGCGCGAGCCGAAGCAGCACAGCGTGGTGCGCAGCCAGACGAGCATGGCCGCGACGAAGAGATTGCAGACCAGATTGTGCAGGAAGCCCATTCCCAGAACCGCAGGTGACATCGGCTCGATACCCGACTGGTGATACATGATCTGCACGACGGGCCCCTGCCGGTGCCGTTGCATGAAGGGTGAGTTTTCATCGTCGGCGCGATCTTGAGCTTCGTCTGGTGACGGCAGCCAGTACGCGCCATCCGCTGTCAGTTGTGTCTTGAGAACCTCGGCCACGGCTACCTGCTTGTCTGTCGGCAACGAGCGTGTCACCGCGAACTGAGCTGGCAGCAACATCCAGAAGACGGCACCCCAGACAAACATGACCACGGATGCCAAGACCGCACCAAGCACGACGCGCAGAGCCATGTGGAAGACTCCTGATTGAGGTCCGGTTCTGAAGCGTGCCGCCAACGGCAGCCAGCATCTCACGTGATTCGCAGAAAACAACTGCGTGACGTATTCGGGAGGGCGAGGCTCCTGCCGAGCCGCCTCAAGTGATTGGCACGGCTCGGCAGGAGCCTCGCCCTCCCTTGCGCACCATTCGATTCTGTCCAGCCGCGATCATTCAGCCGCTCTACTCCGCCAGATGACGATAGCGGAAGTCTCCAGATTGTCGCGTCTGCCAATACTCGCCCGTGTCGATATCCAGGCAGGTCAGCCACCCGCCGCCGTAGACCCAGGTGTCAATGCAGATGGTGTGACGGAGATCCAGCGGCCGGCCATTTTTCTGCGCGGTGTGTCCGCAGATAACAGTCTTGCCCGAGCAATGCGGGCCCAGGTCTTTCAGCTTCGACCAGTACAGGGTTTCGTCCGATTGCTCAGACAGCGGCTTCTTCGGATCGACGGTGGCATGTACGAAGATGTGCTGCTCGGTTTCGTAGTATTTGACGCAGTCGTCGTCGATGAAGTTGA
>CAYLTY010000120.1:0-24797 GCA_964386705.1 uncultured Planctomycetaceae bacterium | reverse complement strand
CCCCCCCGAGAAATTTGGTGATGAAACTCCAGTCGGCGACGGGGGCCGAAAGGCCAAGGAAGAGCGAGAGCGAAGTCCAAGTGGACCAACCGGCGCGACCTGCTGGAGACCTCAAGAGGCATCGTGCCTGATCTCGAAGTCGGCCCAACAGAATCGGCGTGGACGATTCGGCAGGGATTCGTTTCATGCATGCAACCGTCTGGCAGGACCGGCGGGGGGGAACCGGCAATAAGGAAGGACTTTCCGTCCGGCGTCACCGGCCGAAAAGCATGTGCAAGTCGCCTCAGAGGATAGTTGTGAGTATCGGCAGCGGGAAGCCGTCTCCTGCGGGTTGAATTCAGATCTTAGTAGATGAAATGTTCAGTCTTGTTTTCCGAGGTTTCTCCCGTTCGCTGCCCAAGGGCCGTCTTCGAGTCCCGCGCGGAGCTTGCGGGTGGCCGATTGTTCGACCTTCTTGACAGTTTGAACAACGCCTTAACAGCATATGCTCCGAGTCCGTTTCCTTCGGGATGCGTCACGAGAATCACAACTGCTGGAAGGGAGTCACCATGGGCGTGTTTCAGTTCGAAGTGGGCGACGACGGGATTGGACTGCTGACGTTCGACACGCCCGAGAAGAAAGTGAACACCCTCGCCAAGACGGTGGCCGAGGAGCTGGCTGGGATCGTCACTCAGTTAGAGGGCCGTAGCGATCTGCAGGGACTCTTGTTCCGCAGTGGGAAGCCCGGCCAGTTCATCGCCGGGGCGGATCTCAATGAACTGGCGGCTCTGGCAACGGCCACTCGCGAGCACGTACTCGCTGCCGTGCAGATTGGTCATCAGCTTTTCTCCCGCATCAGCAAGCTGCCCTTTCCGGTTGTCGCGCTGGTCGATGGAGCGTGCATGGGCGGCGGGACCGAGCTGATTCTCTCAATGGACGAACGACTGGTTTCGAATTCACCCAGCACGAAGATTGCTCTGCCGGAAGTGAACGTCGGTCTGATTCCGGGCTGGGGAGGCACTCAACGACTGCCGCGACTCATCGGGCTGCATTCCGCGATTGAGATGATCACCAGCGGCGAAGGTTTGAACGCGACGGCGGCAGTCGCCAAGGGACTCGCGTTCGATGCCGTGCCAGCAGAAAAGCTGGTCGAGGAAGGCAAGCGAGTGCTCGCGTTCCTGAGAGATGGCGATCGATGGAAGGCCAATCGCCATCGCCGTTCGCAGCCGCTCGGACTCAGTGCCGATCAACTCGCGTTCGCGGCGGCTGTGTCTGAGGGCGCCGTGATGGGAAAGACCAAGGGCCAGTACCCCGCCCCGATGGCCGCTCTGAAGTCGATCAAGAACGGTATCAACCTCCCGCTTGATGAAGGCTTGAAGGTCGAGCAGGAAACTTCACTCGATGTCGTGGGCTCAACGATTTCTGCCAATCTGATCGGTGTCTTCTTCATGAACAACAAAGTGGGGCGCGATCCAGGGCTCGGCGGAACGAAGGCGGTTGGTCGCCCGGTGCAACGAGTGGGAGTGCTCGGTAGCGGCCAGATGGGCTCCGGCATCGCGACCGCTCACGCTCGTCGCGGCGTCTCTGCGACGATGGTGGACGTTGATAACGCTCGAATCGCGGACGGCGTTGGCCGTGCTCGAAAAGTTGTCGAGGGTCGCATTCAGATCGGCCGCGCCACGCCCAAAGATCTCGCTGACATGCTGAGCATGTTGAATACCTCAACTTCAACGCAGGTCTTCAGCGACTGTGATGTCGTTGTCGAGGCCATTACCGAAAATGAGGCTCTGAAGACGCAGACCTACAAAGAGCTGGCAGCCGTCTTGAAGCCGGATGCGATTCTGGCGTCGAACACGTCAACGATCTCGATCACACGGATGGCCGAGGCGGCTCCGCATCCAGAACGCTTCGTCGGCATGCACTTCTTCTACCCCGTTGACCGCATGCAACTCGTCGAAGTTATTCGCGGCGCGAAGACGAGCGACGAGACGGTGGTGACGATTGTGGATCTCGCCAAGCGGATAGGCAAAACGCCCATCGTCATGAAGGACTGCCCCGGTTTTCTGGTGAACCGCATTCTGCTGCCTTACATGAACGAGGCCACGATGCTGCTCTGTGAAGGCGCGTCGATGGACGATATCGACGCGGCCGCCACAAAGTTTGGCATGCCGATGGGGCCGATCGCGCTGCACGATCTAGTGGGGCTCGACACCGCACTCTACGCCGGTCAGGTCGTCGCAACGGCGTATCACGACCGAGCAAAGATGTGCCCGTTGCTGGGAGAACTGGTGGCGGCGAAACGGCTGGGGCAAAAGTCCGGTGCCGGTTTCCGTTCCTTCAGCGGCAAGAAGGGCAAGCCCGTTAGTGATCCTGCATTCTCTCCGTTGCTCGAAAAGCATCGGACCGACAAACGCACGTTCACGCGCGACGAGATCACCGATCGGTTGTTTCTGCCGATGTTGCTGGAAGCGACTCGCTGCCTGGAAGAGACGATCGTCCCGGAACCGTCGCACGTTGATCTGGGCTTACTGCTCGGCATTGGCTTCCCGGCGTTTCGCGGCGGAGTCTTGCGTTGGTGCGACACCGAGGGCGCCGGGCGAATCGTGCAGAAACTCGAAGGTTTTCGCAGTCTCGGCAAGCGATTTGAGCCGACGGACTCGCTGTTGCAACTCGCGCAGGCTGGCGGTCGCTTCTACGAAGCCAGCAAGGTCGCGTGATTGTTGTCGGACCACGTCGCTCAGTCTGCAAATTGCAGAGCATTGCTCGCCAGCAGGACTTCCATCAGTTGCTGCCAGTTTGCGTCGTTGGGCGACGCGCCGAGGAACGCTGTCATCCGCTCCACTTGAGCAGGTGACGGTTGTGTGCCGAACAACAACTCGTGTGCCCGTGTGACTTGGTCCGGTACATTCGACCGCTCAGATCGTACTCGAGCAGCCAACGCAGCGCCCTGCTGCCCGATGAAGGCACTGTTCAACACAAACAGTTGCTGCAGTGGCGTCGTGGTCTCAAGCCGCGCTGGGCTGTGCGCGACTGGATCCGGGAAGTCGAACAGCCGCAGCATGTCGCTGAGTTCGCGGCGGCGGACGAGTCCGTAAACCGTGCGGCGGAAGTTGGCCGCATCAGCCAGCTCTTGTGGCGCTCCGCCAATCGAAGTTCGAAGCGATCCAGTGGCGCTCAGCACCGTGTCACGCCATGCCTCGATCTCCAGTCGGCGGCGTGGCATGTGGCTCAACCAGACGTTATCGGGGTCGAGCGATCGCGCTTCCGGGCTGGATGTACTGGCCCGCTGGTAGGCCGCAGAGAGCATGATTTCGCGATGCAGCCACTTCAGCGACCACCCTGATGCAATGAATCGCTCGGAAAGATAATCGAGCAGTTCTGGATGCGACGGACGCAGCCCTTGTGTTCCGAAGTTACTGGGAGTTTCCACCAGTCCGCGTCCGAAGTGGTGTCGCCAGATGCGGTTCACCATGACTCGCGCCGCCAGCGGTGCGGAATCGCGGAAGATGGCCTGACCGAATTCCAGTCGACCGCTGCCTTGAGTGAATCGTGCGGGTTCACCGCTCGAAAGCACAGACAGGAATCGGCGCGGCACGACGGTGCCAGTATGAGCGGGGTTACCGCGAATTTGCATGGCCACGTCCTGGCCAGCGCCCATGCGATAATCCAGCTTGGTGCGGTTTGGACCATCGGGCAGCACAAGCAGGCTCGCGTCCTCGACGGCGTACGCGGGCGGCTCATTCATGTGCGGCTGACGCTTGAGTTCTTCAATACGTGCCTTTGCCTGCTCAGTCTGCTGCTTCGCCTCGTCAGCCTTCGACGGATCTTTCTTGGCGAGATCGGCCAGCCGTTTCAGCTCCGCTTCTTGTTGAGCGATCTCGCCTCGACGAGCAGCGACTACCTGCGCCGTCGCGGGATCAAGGAGTGGCAGCGATGTCTGGCGGACGCTCGCGAAGATTCCGGCGAGGCCGTAGTAGTCTTGAGTCGTGATCGGGTCGAACTTGTGATCGTGGCAGCGGGCGCAGGCGACGGTCAGCCCCAGCACGGTGCCTGAGACCATCGTGATGCGTTCTTCCCATTCCTCTGCGACCACCGTCTTGATGACGTCCGGTGCGAGCTTGAGTTCCTTCCAGTACGACGGGCTCAAGCCGATGAAACCGAGTGCCGCCAGCTCAGTTGGTTCGAGGTCCGGCATTTGATCTGCTGCGAGTTGCCGTCGGACAAACTCATCGTACGGCAGATCTTCGTTGAGCGAACGAATGACCCAATCGCGGTACAGCCAGGCTTGAGCGTTCGTCTGAGCCCAGCTTTCCAGTACGTCGCTGTAGCGGACCAGATCCAGCCAATAGCGTCCCCAGCGTTCTCCGTAGTGTGGCGATGCCAGCAATCGCTCGAGCATGCGAGCGTGGGCATCGGACGCCTGGTCGTTGACGAACGCTTCAACCGCTTCCGCATCGGGCGGCAGGCCCAGCAGGCCGAGCGACGCTCGGCGGATGAACGTGCTCCGGTCAGCAAACTGGGCGGGTTCCAGATTCTGAGCGGGGAGTTCGCGCAAGACGTACCCGTCGGTGAGCTGCTGAGCGTGCAAGCTATTGATCGCAGCCGGTGGTGTCGTGAGTGTCAGCGGGCGGATCGACCACAACTGTTTTCCCGCTTCGATGTCGACACCCCGCTTCTTGCCAGCTTCACCTGACTGATTGCCCGATGTTGGGAAATAGGCTCCGCGCTGAACCCAGGTGGTGAGGATCTCAATCTCCGCCGCAGTCATTTTCCCGGCGGGCGGCATCTGCAGGTCTGGATTGTCGAAGCCGATGGCTGCAATCAGCAGGCTGTCGGCGGGTTTGCCGGGGACAATTGCGGCGCCGGTGTCGCCACCTTGCAGCACAAGTTCACGCTGATCCAACCGCAGGCCGCCCTGCAGCGGCTTCGACTGCTCTGAATGGCACTCATAGCAGTGTTTGACGAGGAGCGGCCGCACGCGGCTTTCGAAGAAGGTGACGTCAGCTTCAGAGGCCGCTTTGTTCTGCGCGTCGTCCGCGCGCACAGGGACCAGCACGAACTGAGTGATGGCTGTCAGGCAGGCGATGAGTAACGCCACAGTTACGCGCATTTCGGATCCCGTCATGAGCTGTTCGTCGTTCGAGACACTGTTCGCCAGCACCACGTTATTACGGATACCGGTCGAATTCATTACCTACAGCGGCAAATCTCTGTTCTCGTGAGTTGAGCCGCCAACTGACCGGCGCTAGTCTTCAATCACGGAACTTTGATTCGAAACCCTCCCAGCAAGCAAGGTCGTCATGCACACCTTCGAACCGAGCAACTCCGAGCCGACGGCACCACAAGACAGCTCGACCCCGTGGTACAAGGAGCTGAGTCGCTATCACTGGTTCGTCCTGGTTGTGGCTGCGTTGGGCTGGTTGTTCGATTGCCTGGACCAGCAACTCTTCATTTTGGCTCGCCCTGCGGCCATGAAGGACTTGGTGCAGGCGACTGAGGGCATGAGCCTGAAGGACTTGGAACTCGCTCGCAGCAACGCGGGCAATTACGCCACATCGATCTTCATCGCAGGCTGGGCCACCGGCGGTTTGATCTTTGGCATGCTGGGTGATCGAATTGGCCGTGCCAAGACGATGCTGATCACGATTCTGATGTATTCACTCTTCACGGGGCTGAGTGCGCTCTCGAAGAGTTGGATCGACTTCTCGGCCTACCGATTCCTCACTGGTTTAGGAGTCGGCGGCGAGTTTGCAGTCGGCGTCGCGCTGGTCGCTGAAGTCATGCCTAACCGGGCACGCCCTTACACGTTGTCGTTGCTGCAGGCTCTGTCTGCGTTCGGAAACATCAGCGCGGCGTTCATCAACCTGGGCTTGGGAATCGCTGAAGAGGAAGGTCTGGTTTCCAGTCCGTGGCGTTACATGTTCATGATTGGCGCACTTCCTGCGCTGCTGGCGTTGTTCATCCGTCGTCGCCTCAAGGAACCTGAGCAGTGGGTGAAGGTGAAAGCCGAACAGAAGGCTGGCGATGCGCAGATGGGTTCGTACGCGGAACTCTTCCGAAATCCTCGTTGGCGCAAACACGCGATCCTGGGATTGCTGCTGGGTTGCTCAGGCGTGATTGGTCTGTGGTCCGTTGGGTTCTTCGCGCCCGACTTGATCCGTTCGGTGCAGAAGAAGGCGGTAACAGCGGGCGTTTTCGACGAACAATTTGCAACGGCAACTGCGGCGAAAGACGAGCAAAAACTCGGGTTGCTGGATGAGATCAAGACCGCCCAAGCGGATCCCAAGACCGCCAAGCCGCTGTCTGACGGGGCAACCGAGCTGAAGGCCAAACTCGATCGGACGGTCAACGGTCGCCTGTCTCGCTGGCAGAGCTACACCTCGATCGCCATTAACGTCGGAGCGTTCTTCGGCATGTTCGGTTTTGGTGCCTTGTCGCAGCGAATCGGACGCAAGCCGACATTCGTGATCGCCTTGCTGTCTGCCTTCGTCAGCACCGTGTCTGTGTTCTGGTTTCTGGAGCACTTCTGGCAGATTTGGGTGATGGTTCCCGTCATGGGATTCTGCCAGTTGTCACTATTCGCGGGATATGCGATCTACTTCCCGGAACTCTTCCCAACGCGGCTGCGCACGACGGGAACCAGCTTTTGCTCCAACGTTGGCCGGTTTCTCGCGGCGCTGGGGCCGATCGTGAAAGGCATGCTGGAAGCGGCATTTGTTAATACCCCTGAACCGCTGCGGTACGCCGGCGTGACAATGTGCTTAGTCTTCCTCATCGGGCTTTGCGTCCTGCCGTTCCTGCCGGAGACCAAAGGCCAGCCTTTACCGGAATAGAGTTTGAAGTCTGGGACCGTGTTGATTTCTGCTTGCTGAGGCAGTGCCACTTCGTGCAGACGCTTGAACGCAGTCGCGATCAAATTCGCGTTCACGGCGTGAATCAATTCCTGTTGAAACTTCGATCATCAACCGGCGGTACTGTTGGAAGTCGTCTCTGCTGTTGGAGTTCGCTTCAGTTCGTTGACCGCGTCGATGCCGGAGTAAATCATGAATTCTCGTCGCGAGTTCTTGCAGATGTCTGGTTCTGCGGGGCTGGTTTCGCTGTGCGCGCTACCCCCTGCTTTTCTGGAGCGAGCGACTGCGGCTGTCGACAAACGGAGTGATCGGGTGCTGGTGCTGATTCAGCTCGCTGGCGGCAACGACGGACTGAATACTGTCGTTCCGCACGGTCGTGACGAGTACTACAAGGCTCGGCCCGGCATCGCGATTCCGCGTGGCCAGGTGCTCAAGATCAATCAGGAACTCGGGTTGCATCCGGCGATGACTGGGTTCATGGAACTCTACGACGAAGGTCAACTGGCCATCGTGCAGGGCGTTGGATATCCCAGCCCGGATCGCTCGCACTTCCGGTCGATGGATATCTGGCATTCGGCCCGGCCGGAAGCTCTGGATACCCGCGACGGCTGGTTGGGGCGGTCACTCGACGCGCAGTTTGATCGTGGCGCTCGCATGGCTCTGCCGGCGCTGTCGATTGGAACCGACAAGCTGCCGCTGGCACTCCTGAGCCAAAGAATCAGTGTCCCGACGATTCGCGATCCGCGCCAGTACGAGTTGCAACTGCCAGGCGATTCCAGCCGCATTTTGAAACACATCCAGACGGCGGCGGAACGTCCCGCGGCGGCGCAGTCGGATCTGGCGTTTGTCCGTTCAACGACGAAGGCGGCGGTGACCAGTTCGCTGGAACTCAAACGTGTGGCTGCGAACTACCAGACTGCGGTGCCCTATCCTGCCAGCCGATTGGCGAACAATCTGAAGACCGTCGCTCAGATGATCGCCAGCAACTTCGGACCGAACATCTACTTCGTGTCTCATGACGGCTTTGATACGCACTCGCAGCAGATGAACGCCCACTCGACTCTGTTGGGAGAATTGTCGTCGTCAGTCACAGCGTTCGTCCGCGACCTTGCCGGACACAAGCTGGCCAACGAAGTGCTCGTCGTGACGTTCTCCGAGTTCGGTCGCCGGGTTGCTGAGAACGGCAGCCTGGGCAGCGATCACGGAGCGGCATCGCAAATGTTCGCGATCTCAACGAAGGTAAAAGCCGGCTTGCGAGGCGCTCATCCCAGCATGACCGACCTCGATGACGGTGACCTTAAGTTCGCGACCGATTTCCGCTCGGTGTACTCCACTCTGCTCGACCAGTGGCTGAACATCGACAGCGAAAAGGTTCTAGGTCGCCGCTTCGCACCGATCGACCTCATCAAGAGTTGATTCTCTTGCTCGGATCGAGTTGCCGGCACGAAGCACTTGCTTATTGAGCTGCTACCAAATGCGAAAAGCCGAAGCGAACTGAATGTCGCTTCGGCTTTTCGCGTTAGTGATCTGCCCGGGCCTGATTACCGCTTGCCGCTCATATCACGTTGCGGTCGCAGTTTCTGGGAGCGGTCTCCGTAGATCTTTGACGTTGCACCGGCTGACGAACGATCGCCAATCGCTTCGCCGGTAGTCGTGCTGGCGGCCCCGTTCTTCAGAGTGAAGGGACGATCGCCACCCGGCACGTACAACTGACGCTCCGGCTTGTAGCCGATATACGACAGGAAATTGCCCAGCGTGATCTCTTCGACACCCACGCGGCGGGCTTCATCTTTCATCGCCTTCAGTTGGTTAGCGATGTTCGAGCGAACTTCCTTGTCTTCCGGGCGAACGGCCAGCGAAGGGTCTGGAATGTCCGCAATAATCAGGTACTTCACATCGGAACCGACCTGAGGATCGTTCTCCGACCATTCAGACCATTCAGACGGGAAGTTCGTGAAGCGAATGCGAGCGCCGGAGTCGATCACTTCCTGAGTCACCTGTCCGCCGGAGGCCGCGACGATGTCATGGAATCGTTCGCGATCCGAGATCCCGTCCTTATCGAGGTCAACCAGACCAACGACGACAAACTTCTCGCGGATGCCGGGGCTCCACAGTGGTGTGTAGATCGGGTCGCCCTTAGCCAGTGGTTGGAATGGATCGTCGCCTCGAATCTTGGCCTCAGAGGAATGAGCGCCAGTGATCTTAATCACTTCAATCTGAGCCTTGATGTCCTCAGGCCCGCGTCCCACGCCGTTGTGCTCCTTACGGTACACCGAGAAGGAAACTCGAGGTCGCAGTCCATCAGCCGAACCGAGGTTGATCGACACGGTTTTTGTCGAGTTATCCACCCAAGTCACGACTCCGTCTGGAACTTCAAAGCTTTCCTTGGTCAGCGACTTCAGACGCTCACGGAGGCGATCAATCTGATCGTTGTACTGAGTGATTTCGGTTTCGACCCGCTTGCGTTCGTTGTCCCAGGCGGTCTTGGCGTCAGCCAGTTCGTTTTGTACCGCCTGCAGATCTTTGTTGAGCTTGTCGATCGTGGCTTGCTTACTCTTCACTTCTTCGGACTTGCTCTTGATGGCGTCTTCTTTTGCCTTAACAGCCAGATCCTTGTCGGCTTTAGCGGCATCCAAGTCCTTGTTGATGTTGGTAACGCGATCGTCAAAGCTCTTCTTTTCATCCGCCAGTGCGACAGTCAGAGTGGCTACCTGCTTAAACAGGTTCGTTTTCTCTTGAATCAGCGCGGCGACAGCTTCTTTCATCGTGCGAGCCTGCGCCCCCTCTGCGACCGCAGCGGCGATACTGGCCTGCATAGAGCCAACTACGGTTTCGTTTCCGCCTTGTTCATTCGTGCCAACAGTATTTTGCTGTTCGCCAGCGGCCCGCTTGAGTTCGTCAATGTCCCTGAGAAGCTGGGTTGTGATCCCCTTCTCTTTGCCCAAGTCCGCAGTCGCGGCGGCGGATGTCTTAGCCGCCTGAGTGAGGTCATCGTTGGTTCGGTACCACATGAACCCGAAAAAGATGGAGCACACCGCGAAGATCGCAGCGGTGATCTGTGCGGCAAGTGAGCCTTTGGAAGCAGCCATGAACTCATCCTTCAGGATCGGACGACGATAGGTATTAGGAGCGGAAGGCGACCTGGGAACCGGTCGCGCGATTCAGCGATAAAACAAGTCTACGCAGGGGGATGAATGAGTCAAGAAGGATCTACCGGTTGAAGGGAAGCAGACAGCCGAAGCGGCTGCGCATGTGGGTTGGAACAAGAAAACGAGGTGGATTTGGACAGTTGATAACGAGCAGGCATGTGGTATGCGTTGAATCGGGGAAGCTGGTTTGTCCCAGGAGATGGATTGCACCACTTGGGTGAATCGACTCGAAATCGAAGCGGGGAGACTCTTCGCAGGCAGTGAATGTACCTATCCTCCGATTTTCACTCCTTCGGCCACATCGCGCACCGGCAGCGCGGATTTCTGGCCATCGAACTTCGGCACACGGTCTAAATCTCGATGAGCGAAACGCTTTACGTGATCGACGTTTTCAGTCTGGTGTTTCAGGTCTTTCACGCCATTCCCGCAATGACGAGTCCAGCGGGTCAGCCGACGAACGCGGTCTTCGGGTTCGCACGGGATGTGTTGGGAATTCTGAGGAATCACAAGCCGACGTATCTGGTTGCGGCTATGGATTCTCCGGAACGTGGCGTTCGTGAGGAGTTGTATCCGGAATACAAAGCGAACCGCGCCGAAATGCCGCCCGATTTGCGGCCTCAGATCGCAGTCGTGGCAGAAGTGATTCGCGCCTTTGGCATTCCGGTGATTCAGCACGCTGGCTGGGAAGCTGACGACGTCCTGGCCACCTTGGCCAAACGCGCCGAGTTGGACGGCATCAATGCCGTGATGGTGACGAATGACAAGGACGCTCGGCAGTTGATCAGCCCCAGAGTGAGAATGCTCAATGTCCGCAAGGGCACCTTTATGGATGCCGACGCGGTGATCGCCGACTGGGGTGTGCGACCGGATCAGGTCGTCGAGTTTCAGGCGCTGGTGGGGGACTCGGTCGACAACGTGCCCGGAGTGCCGCAGATTGGTCCGAAGACAGCCGCCAGTTTGCTAAACCAGTTCGGCTCTCTCGAAGAACTGCTGCGCAGAGCTGACGAAGTCACCGCCAAGAAGGTCCGTGAGAATCTCAAAACCTATCCGCACCTGGCACGCATTAGTCGCCAACTGGTCGAATTGAATACGAACCTAGAAATCGATTTCGACTGGAACATCGCGCGGGTGGGCAGGTTCGATGCGCAGCGGCTCGTCGAACTGTTTCGTGAGTGTGGGTTCCGGCGCCTGATTGATGAAATCCGCGAGTTGGCACCCGCCGCAGAGGTGTCTGTTCCGAAGCTGTTCGCAGACGGCGAGCCTTCTGTCACCGTGGCGCAGTCGGTTGACGATTTGCAGCGATGGCTACAACGCAACCCCAAGGCGGACCTTGCCATTCGTTTGGAGTCATCCGGGCTCAATGCTCTGAGCCATCAGATTCTTGGCATGACTCTGGCTGACGACGCGCGGAACGCGTTGTTCGTTCCTCTGGACACAAAGTGTGGCAACGCGCCGCTGCAGCCGAACGCTGTTTGGGATTGCGTTGCGACACATCTGAATGCCTCCGGTCGTCGGTTGGTTGGTCACGATCTGAAACCCATTGCCGCGGCCCTGCACCGCGTCGGCCTTACCGAGGCTGAATTGGGGCTGGACACGATGGTGGGCAGCTACCTGCTGGCTTCAGGGTCCCGCAGCCATAGCCTGTCGGCGCAGGTCGAACGGTATTTCAGCGAGCCGCTGGAACAGTTGACTCGCCGCGTTGTCCTGCAGGACGGCAAAGTGCAGTCGTGGCCATCGGCGACTTTGGCAGAAGCTGCCGCTGAGGAAGCCTGCCTGTGCTTGCGAGTCGCCGAACGTATGCAGGCCGACCTGGCTGCCGTTGAGATGACTGACCTCTACGACAAGCTGGAGCGACCGTTGATCTCTGTGCTGGCCGATATGGAACGCGCCGGTGTGAAGGTGGATGCCGCTGAGCTGGGTCGGCAGAACGAAGACATCACCGCGCGGTTGGGTATCTTGCTGCACGAGATCCACGCCGAAGCTCAGGAAGAGTTCAACATCGACTCACCGAAGCAGCTCCGCGAGATCCTGTTCGACAAGCTGCAACTGCCAGTCATCAAGAAAACCAAGACTGGTCCCAGCACTGATCAAGATGTACTGGAAGAACTCGCCAAGATTCATCCACTGCCTGCGAAGATCATCGAGCATCGCCATCTGACCAAATTGAAGGGTACGTATCTCGACGCACTGGTGCCGCTGATCAATCCGCAGACGGGGCGCATTCATGCGTCGTTCAATCAGGTGACTGCTGCCACCGGCCGCTTGAGCTGCAGCAACCCGAACCTGCAGAACATCCCCATCAGGACGCCGGAAGGCGAACGGATTCGGCGCGCGTTCATCGCTCAGGACACAGGTTGGAAGCTGATCTGCGCCGACTATTCGCAGATCGAACTGCGGATGCTGGCCCACTTCAGTCACGACGTTTCGTTACGGCAGGCGTTTGCCGATGGAATTGATGTACACTCGGCGGTTGCGGCGCAAGTATTTGGCTTAGCTCCCGAGAATGTCGATTCGACTCAGCGGCGCATCGCGAAGGCCGTGAACTTCGGCGTGGTCTACGGGCAAAGCGCGTTCGGCCTGAGCGAAGTTCTGGGGATTCCGCGCGAAGAAGCGGCCGCGTTCATTGAAGGCTACTTCCAGAAGTATCACGGCGTGGCCGACTTCATGGATCGCACGCTGGATCTAACTGCCGAATTGGGCTACGCGAAGACCATCCTCGGCCGGCGGCGAGCGATCACCGGTATTCGCGATGATCGCAAGGGGCAGCTCAACATGCCTGAGCGAACCGCTGTTAATACGGTGATTCAGGGCTCAGCCGCCGACCTGATCAAGCAAGCCATGATCAACGTCGCCGCTCGGCTCAAGCGGGAGAAACACGCATCCAGGTTGCTCTTGCAGATTCACGACGAATTGATGTTTGAGGCACCAGCCGCGGAAGCCGAAGCTCTTGCCGAACTGGTTCGCCACGAAATGGAACACGCCCTGCCCTTGGACGTTCCGCTCAAAGTCGACATCTCTATTGGTGACAACTGGCTGGATGCCAAGTAATCGTAAGTGGGATTACTTCTTCGGTGTGACGAGAATCGTCCGCGAGCGGAAACCGTCGCGACCGCTTGCGATGTTGAATACCAGCGGCTTGCCTTTACGAGCTCGGCCGCCGAGCGATTCCGGCAGATAGTCGGCTTGGACCTCACTGCCCTTGCCGTCTCCGTTGTCGTCCAGCAGCGCGTGCTCGGTCGCCAGCAGCTCGCGATCCACATAGCTCTGCGTAATGTTGCGTGCGACGGTCAGGTACAGGTCGAAAACTGAGAACGATCCGTCTGAATCGACATCGGACTCTTTGGTCTCTGGTGCCTCAAGCACCTTCACGAGTTCCTGAGGAAACTCGGTCTCGTTGGTTTCATAGTCTGCTTCCGTTGCGCTGATCACGACGCGCTCTTTTGCCGCCAGCGGCTTGATGAAGAAACCACTGGTAGAGGTCGTCAGGAAGAAGACCTGTTCCTGAGCTGGCAAGTCCGCGAACAGTTTTGCGAAATCATTCTGATTGAGATCCGGCCCCGGCAGATTCAGCCATGAATTGCGGCCGTCGTAATGAGTGTGTCCCAAGACGAAGACCCAGCACGCATCTTCTGCCCGAACACTGGCTCGCACTCCCTTCACTACCTGCTCGATTTCGTCGCGAGTGGATCGTTTCGCGTTGCGGATCACTTCTGAGTCCGCATCCTGCGCCTCGCCGCCAAACAGCACGCTGACATGCTCAGACTTGATCCCGCAGTTCAACGTTAGCGCCGCATGCAGTTTCGTAACGGTCTCAGAGTAACCCTTATGGCGATCAACATCGCCCGGATGTCCGCAGAGGATGATTGCGTAACGTGTGCCCGTGACAGGTGCTGGCGACGCGTCCTCTGCGGATGCAACTCCAATCCAGCAGACACAGATCATGAAGGCTAAGCCGATCAAGTGTCTCCGGCGGTAGATGACGTACTTGATGTTGCCGAGGTCATTGGAACGCAGAGCTTCGAACATTGCGGTAACTCAATCTTTGATGAGCTGATCGATAACCAAGCGAAACATTCTCAGTATCACTTCAACTTCTCTCGCAGCGCTGGCGGGAGCAGTTTTGAGAACGTGAAGTGTGTTGACGAGGGGTTTCGCTGTTCGGGATAGCGGTCGACATGCCAAACCACGTCATCGCGAAAACGGCCTTCCAGTTCGCCTGATGTCCGACGCACGAAGGCGTACTGCCACTCGAAGCCGGCACCTTTGCGGAAGGCTTCGATGAGCAGCAGAGTTTCCGGGTCAGTGCCCTGCACGAAACCAAATACCGCTCCATCGAGCACGTCCCCTCGCTTGCTCTCGTAGCGATACAACGGCTGCGGCAGCAGTCGCAGTGACTCGCGGTCGCTGTTGTTGCTCTTCCAGCCCAACAAGGTAGATGAGAACTCAGTTACCAGAGCTTTCATCTGCCTTAGTCGAGCGGCTGGCTGAGCACTGGGGGAATCAGCGCCGGGAATCGCCTTAAACTCCAGCCCCGCCGATTTGGGCTTCCAGGTGGCAACGCCATCTTGCTTGGCGACCAACTTACCACGCGACAAAGAATCGAATTCGTGATTCAGAGCGCTTTCCCACGGGTAGACACAGCAGACGGCCTCCGGTCGTCCCTGATGCAGGAAGAGGACCGTCATGCCATCGTCTGATCCGCGAGTGTTGTTCGCCCACCGCATGACCACGCGTGGCTCCATTGGCGTCGCGGAGCTTTCGTCCGTCGTCAGCTCATACCAAGTGAGCGACTCGTCCAGTAGCTGACGAAGTGGCGATGGTGTTCTAGTCTCCGAGGCGGGTTCGTTTGCCGCGGGCTTTTCCTGAGAGAACCCGGTTCCCGCCAGCAGGCCGACGACAAACGTGCAAATGAAAGACCTGCGTTTCATGGTTGAGATCCTCCAGCAGTCGGTAGTCGTTCCTGGCTGACGGTGTCCACCCAGTGAGCTGAAGTCGGGCTCGCCGAATATTCGGGGGACGTCCAGACCTCTTTGTCATCCAGTCTGAGTTTCAGCGCGTAATCGGTGAATGAAGCGGCGGCGTAATGCCAGATCAGTACACCGTCCCGCTGTCGAGCCTCCACGGCCAGGATCAGTTCTGGATCTGTACCTTGGCAGAAAATGTTCAGGCTACCGCAGAGAACATCGGTCGGTGGATCAACTTCGAACTGATGAATCGGCTTGGACAGCAGCCGCAGCTCCCAGCTCTTTCCCTTGTGATCAACGCTTTCCGCTGCGAAGCGACGTGAGATCTCGCGCATCTGACGCTGGCGCCCTCCCGGTGATTTATCCACTGCGGGAGCACTCGGAACCAGCTTCCATTCGAGGCCGGGAGTCTTCGGTTTCCAGCGCGATTGGCCCCTCCATCGCACAGACAATGGCTTATCAGCCAGGGAGTGAAACTCATGCACGACGGCTCGGCGATCTCCTTCGATTGTCCAAGCGAAGGTGGTTCCCAGCGCGGCAGGTCGCTTGTTGTGATCGACCCACAGATAGACCGCGCCGATGTCGTCACCGCGAACCGGCTGGCTGTGCCGAAAGACGGCCTGAGGCAGCATGGTGAACTTCTCGTTCGGCGCGTCGGCAGGCTGAATGACATAGTCCTGAGCATGTAGCAGGCTGACCTTCAACCACGCTTCGACGAGTTGCTTGTCGTCCGTCGGCGGAGCGGTACATAGCAAAGCAAGGTATAGACCTAGTGACGAAAACATCCGCAATTACCTTCACGGCATATTGAATTGAAAACTGGTGTAAGGTGCCTTGTGGCCGGAGATCTCTTTCCAAGGCAGAACGTCCATGTGCCAGATGTCGCGACCGTTGTGTTGCACATCGAACGCGATGCTGTTCATGCGAGCCACCGCGTAGTGCCAGGCATCGTTCTCTCCACCTTTCGTGGGCCGCGCTTCGAGCATCAGCCACAGTTCTGGATCGGTGCCCTGCACAAACACAAAGAGTGCTCCATCGGACGGGCTTGTTGACCCCTTCTCCAGCTCGTAGCGATAGACCGGCTGCGCCAGCAGACGCAGTTCCAGCTTGGCTCCTTCGCGATCGGTTGTACGGGCGGTGAATTGACGGGCCAGTTGCCGCATTTGAGTGAGTCGCCCCGACGCAGTTGTGGCGACTTCCGGAGCATTGGGAACGGCGGCATACGCAACTCCGGGTTGGGCCGACTGCCAGGCGTTCGCGTCGTTGTACTTACCGCTAATCTCGCTCGTTGCGAGTGAATGAAACTCATGCGACATATGAGTAAACGGTGAAAACCACTTGAACAACGATCCGACTGCCACAGGCCGACCGTGACTCGTCCAGAGGAACACGTTGCCGTAGATCTGGCCACGCTCGGGATTAGACCAACGCAGAATAGGTTGCTCACGCAACGCGGCGGGCTTGTCCGTGTCAGGCATCTCAATCGTGTACTTTCTGGCCGCATCGCGAGTCATCGAGAAGGCGGCTTCAATGTTCTGCTTATCAGCGTTTTCGGCCTGCGAAGGAGCTGGAGTGACTTCCTGCGAAGTCGCCAAACTCACGTCGAGCAACAGCATTCCACAGATAGCAAGAAGCCCCGCCACCAGCGATCTCTGAAGATGGGTCATGGCGAAGGTTCTTTCGTCTTCAAACCGCGCCGCATGTCACGAACGACACTGCGGTGAAGTTAGCTCGCCGGGCCGACCGGCAGCACCAGCAACTGGCGCAGCACGCGCTCGGTTGAGGATTCCTCAACGCTCGGTTCTTCAGCGATGAAGTGAGCTTCACGCAGCGCCGGATTGTCTGGCGAAAAAGCCGCCGCCGAAACAACGTCTTTGTCTGCGAGCGCCGAACCGACGACTTGTCGATTCACCAGATTCCATAACGCCGTGCGACCATCCCAGTGGCCGACGATCAATTCTTCGTTACTGGCAAACGTCAACGCCCCGGGAGAAGTAGCGCAGGCCAAAGTCGTGATGGTTTCGCCGCTCATAACGTTCAACAGCACGACCTGACCGCGTCCATTTGATCTCCAGTCACCCACGGCAATCGCAAGTTGATCGCTGTCGGGCGAGAATCGAACGCAGTTCACTGACTGCCCGTAGTGCAACGGTGTCGTTCGCAACGTGCCCGTCTGCAAATCTGCGATCAGTAGAGTGCCATCAACACCACCAGCCGCAATCGTATCTCCCTGAGGTGATACCGCGATGGATCGGATGCCGGTTGCATGCGTCGCCAATTCCCGAATGAGTTCACCTTTCGTGGCGTCCCATAAGGTAATGCGACCATCTTGATGACCAGCCACGAACCGGCCTGGATCGAGCGTGAACGCGACGCTGTTGAGTCGATGCGTTGACAGATCGGTTTCACGGTCCGAAGCCAGATCCGTCAGAATCACTCGGCGAGCGGTCGTGGCGCGTACGACGAAACGTCCGTCAGAAGATGCGGCCGTCGACCAGATGCGCTCGCCTCGTGCAGATCTGTTCTTCGACTGCGACGGAGTCATCCTGCTGACCACGGGCGGCTTTGGAACGGCCGGGTTCACGGTAGGAATGCTGAGAGAGTTTTCAGCGGCCGAGACGCTAACGACCGAGATCGTGGGCTGAGTTGCTTCGAGATACAGCGGACCTGCCAGTAGTTCATCGGTGACCGCGTTGTTGCGAGGTGATCCGAAGACGAACGGTTGCAGCGGCAGACAGGCAGCTGCGAGTAACGCGGTCAGCACTCTGGCTCGTGGTGACAAGCGGTGTGGAATCACGCCTTGCATGATCTGAGTGAGGCGGCGGCGCAGGAACGGCGCGTGACCGAGACCACTCGCCATCGGCGGTAACGCGGGACGTGCTTCACACAGGAAGTCGATCGTGTCGAGGATTGCTTCGGCATACTGACGAGGACGATGCGGAAACTGGCCGACCACCCAGGCGTCACAGCATTCCTCTTCCGCTTCTTCGATCTGTCGGCGAGCCAGCCAGACGACCGGATGCCACCAGAATAGCGCAGTCGCCAGAAACTCCAGCAAACGCACCCAGTGATCGCCGCGGGCGAAGTGAGCTAGTTCATGAGCCAGCAAGGTGGCGCGGGCATCTTCCGTCAGCCGCTCGGCCAGCTCCGCCGGAAACAGCAATTTGGTGCGCGACCCGCAACCCCAAAGCATTGGCGAGACGGCCGCATCAAGAATCAAAACCTGGGGGCAATGACATAGCCCGAGTTCTGTTGCGAGTGAACGCGTCTGGCCTTGCCATTCGCTTGACGTTGCCGAGTCTCGCGCAATTCGGCGTTGAAAGCGGATTGCTCGAAAGATCTGCAGGCTTAGCCATGATGCCGAACCCGCGGCCCACACGACAAGCAGTTGACTTATCCAGTCGGTCGGCCAGATTCGCCAAGCGGCTGCGTTCGAGATTATTTGGCTTTCAGGTGCTCCAACGGCGGTCATTGTCGGTTCGACGGCCACTGTAACGTGAGTCGCGGGCTGTTCTGCAGAGACCTCCGTCCGCGCCGGCATAACGATCGGAACCAGATCACTCGGCTCGGTGATAGTCTCAACGGGCAACAGCGGTTGCTCGAATGCGCGTGCAATCCGAGAAGCAACCGGCAACTGCGGCAGTTCGATTGCGACTGGCAATTGGAAGAACGGCGGCGTCACCAGCTTCATCAGCACGAGCACCCAGGCGACGTGTGTCAGAGCCGGCCGCTTCGCCCAACGACCGAGCGCGAAAGCCAGCGCGGCCAACGGCACGACCGTCAGGGAGTTGATGAGCACTATTTCGAGCAATGTCGTCATAAGGGATCTCGCTCAGACTGACTGCTATAGCATCCCGCCTGAAACCGTTACTCGGTTCGATCCAATTCATCCAACAGGCCACGCAGTGATTTGCGATCCTCTTCCGACAAACCACGAGCCTTCACCAGACACGTCAACAGCGGATGGATCTCGCCTTCGCACAGCTTGTCCGCCGTCGTCTGCAACTGTCGCGCGATCAATTCTTCTCGCTCCAGGGTGGCAGAGAACTGGTGCGGCCAGACTTTTCGATTGCGTTTAACGCACTTCTTACCTTCCAACCGCTCCAGCAGTTTCTGCACGGTCGCGTTCAGCGACAGCGTGCTATCCACATAGAGCTTCTCGACCAGTTCACGTACGGTCGCAGTACCCAGTTCCCACAACGCCTGCAGGACAGACAGTTCAGCGTCAGTGATGTCTTGTGGTGTACGTGCCATAACGGTGATGAAACCTGAGTAAGAATGACAAATCCCTCGGCGACCCCGACCGCCGCTCAAGTTACAGACGGAATGTCTGATATTCAAGACGGGAAGTTGCTCTTTCGTAAGAAAATCAGCTTCCTGGAGATCATTCGGCAGTTTGGCGAAGGGCTCAGTTGCCAAAATCGAACAGGCGTTTGAGCGAAAGTTCTTTGCTGTGGACGCGAATGAAGAACGGTTCCTTCGGGTCATTCGGCTGTTGGCGCCATGCGACCTCCCAAACCGGTTTTCCATCCAGGGACGCATTCAACGCGTAGCCGGTCATCGGAGCCAATGAGTAGTACCAGCGATGATCAGAGTCGGTGCTTTTCTTGAGGGCTTCGATGACGATCATCAATTCGGGGTCGGTCCCGTGCGCGTGCACGAATAACGCACCATCCAGAATGTCCGTGTTGTTGGCTCCGAAACGTACCAGCGGCTTCGTCAACAACCGCAGTTCGTCCGATTGCGGGCGTCCTTCGAATTTATCTGACGCCGTGAACCGCTTGGCGATGTCCCTCATCTGCGTCAGCCGTTGCACGGGATTGGTGGCTGGTTTGGGCGCGTCCGGCACGACCTTCACTTCGACACCGGCGCGATTGGGTTCCCACAAAGCCTTTCCGGTTTGAACCATCTTTAGGGGTGTGGGCGACAGCGACTGAAACTCGTGAAGCCACAGATCCTCGCTCGTCAGGAAAACCTGAGCCGCGACCATCGGTCGGCCAGCTTCAGTCTTCCACACGACGAAGCCGCCATCCTGCAGGCCGCTGACTGGATTGGTGAACCGCAGCAGTGGCTCGGTTTCCACGGTCAGTTTTTCTTTGAAGTCAGGGCCGACCGAGAATTCGTAGCTCTTCACGGACGACTTCATGAACTCCAGCCGCTTGGCCGCGAGCTTCTCAGCATTCGTCTGATCGACCGGCTTCTTCGCGGGCGCGTCTTCAGGCCTCGCTTGCGAGGCTGCCAACAGCGACGCGACAAGCACGGGTATGAAAGCCGCTTGAAAGCCAATCTTTCGCAGCCATTTGAGCTTGAGCATGGGGTTACTTTCGTTTCTCAATGCCTGCCGCGCGAATGTCGATGCGCTCCAGCGTGAAGTCGACTCCGCTGTCCTGATTGTTGGCGTCCGCCTGAATGTTGATCTGCTTCACGTCATTTGTACCGATCGGGCGCTGAGCGACCAGACGAAAGTCCGGCGAGTCCTTTTCAGCGGTGAAGAAGTACAGCACCGAACCTCGGCGCTGGAGTCTCAGTTGACCATAGGGGGCCATCGTCGGCACGGACTCGTCGTGATAGACGAACTCCTTCATCGGCGTCTGCGACAGCCAGATGGCTCGAGTTGCCTGCGCTGTGGCGTACTGCCGAAGCTCAAGCCCGGTCTCGTAGGACTTCTCGAAGATCACCTTGAAACTCAAGCCGGCTCCCCAGCCTTCCTTGGCGGCGGTGGTCTTAATGTTGGAATACTTGATCGTGACGACGAAATCGCCGGTCAATCTGAGCTTAGGGTGAATGCCAGCGAACTGAGGTTTCACCTGGCCTGCTGGCAGTTCGAAGACCAGACCGTCATTACCGGGGCGAATCTGCTTGGCCGCTGCCGCTGCGTCCCAGTGATAAGAGAAGTCGGCGACGTTGAACTTCGATCCCTTGAAATCGAAGGACAGCTTCTGAGGCAGGTCGGCATCTGGAGTGACCGAGAGCTTTTCGGGACCAGTTGCCAGTTCCTGCTGCTCAACGTGCGGCAGAGTCTTCGGCCAGTCACCGCGATAACGAACCTGCCTGACGCGCACGCTGGACTCATTCACGTAGTGGAACAAGCCAAAGTGTCGCTGATTGGTGGGATCGATCGGCCGTTTGAAAACCAGCTCGCCATTTAACTCGATCGAAAGTTCGTCACCTTTGGTCACGAAACGCACGGCGTTCCATTCGCGAATCTTCAGCGGCAGCTTGTTCGGCCCGCGTTTCGGTTCGAAGGTGATATTATTGGGCTGCAAGCCGGTGCGATCGAAACGGCCATCAGTCAGCCAGTGAATCTTGACCCCGTCTGGCTCAATTAGGCAGACCATGCGATCCAGTGCGGGATGAGCGATAGTCTGGCCGCGAGCCGTTTGTCTGACAGGTACCGCGTTGCCGCTGAAGACTCGCTCACCAGCTTGGTCGGTCGTGATCTTGGTCTCCGGGTCATAGAAGAACTCGTACGAGATCTCGCCATCTTCCAGCATCGGCCGGTGGTAACGAATGATGTTCTCGACCTTCAGCCGCCCGGGGACTGAATTGGCAATGACGGTTTGATTACTCGTCAGTACTCCTTCTTCGACCTTCCAAACAAACGGCGATTGCGAAAGCCCGTTACCGTAGTAGTCCGTCATCCATCCCTTGAGAGTAGGATCGGCCAGCAACTCCAGTTCGCTGGGAATCTCCGGCTTGCCGGTGATGACGATGTTACGAGCGTGCCGCGACGAATTGCCCGCCAGGCCCATCACTGCCAGCCAGGGATCAGGCTGCTCGGGCAACTGGGCCTCATGCAGAACCTGGCCGTTCACGTAGCTGGTGTAGCGACCATCACGAACGACAACCTTGTAGTCGATGCCGGAATTGGCTTTCGGCGACAACGGCGCCGGCATCAAAGCTTCAGTCATCTTGGTGCGGACGTGAGTGACCCGCGCTTCCGTTTGTGTGTATCGCAGGCCGTTGGCAATGCCAGCGGCCATCAGCATGGCCTCGCGATAACCCATGTGTGACAGCCGACAACTGACTTCGTAGTTACCGCGCAGCGGCGATTGAAAGTACGCGAGGTCACAATCGTGGCCGCCGCGCAACGCCAACTCGCCGCCTAGAGTGTCAAAGGGGGCGATCGCGTAGCCCTCACCGCGTGTCTTCGCGCTGACTTGCGAAACCGCGCGCCACTGTTTGGTCTTGGGCTGAGTACCGAACTCATCAGGCTGCCCGCCATACATCAGATAGTGCACCTGCCCGTGCAGATGTCGGACGAAGTGCGAGTAGTCCGCAGTTCCCGTCTTGCCGGTCTGCAACTGCTTCCGCTGAATGCGATCCACCAGTTCGTAGGCAACTTCCCGTGTCACGGGATGATGAATCGCCAGACTGGCCAGAGCGACATCTCCCCAGCGGGCGAACTGCGGTGGGGTTTCCTTGTCCGAGATCAAACGGCAGCATTCCCACAACGCCTCCGTGGCTTCCTCGGGACGATCCTGCAGCAGCGCAATAATGCCCAGCAGTGCCGCGCGATTGCGGGCCATCTCAGTGGAACTCTTCGGGGGGAACTTGAAGACTTGTTCTTCAAGTTCCGGAACTCGGTCGAGTTCGATCGCTGCCAAGACCAGCAGGATTGCAGGACACACAAAGTTGCCACCGGTTTGAACCATCCGCTGATCGACAGCCTGTCGCGTTTCCGCAGTCGCCAGATCGATAGGGTTGTCATTGAGTGTTGGCGGGGATGGATGAGTGGGCGTGAACGCCCCAGCCATGCGAATAAGCTGGTGGCTGGAGTTTGGAATCACCCACTTATGCAGGAACTCATAGCGCTCCTTCACATCCATCGCGAGCGCGCGGCGGTAGATCGCATACGCGTTGTCGGACACGCGGTCTTCGTTCACGAAGTAATTGATGAAGACCGAACTCGGTACGGACTCTGTCGGCTCGGGAAACTCGAACGCCTTGCGCAGTTCGCTCGTGAACTGCTTCGGCCAATTACCACTCAGGATGGCGTTACGAATCCGCAGATCGGTGCGGGATGAATCGTGATGGAATCCGAACTGCCGCGAGTCCTGCGCTGCGAGTTGTTCCTTCACGGCAGCTTCGCCATTGAGCGAGATCGTCAATTGATCCCCGCTCAATTTGAACTCAACGGAGTTCCAGCCAGCCTTTGGACCACTGATTCCACTTTTCAGGGTAGTCGAAGCGGGGCGCCGGCTACCCATCGCGTCGGCGACACCGTCAGTGAGGACGTGCCGCACAACCTGGTTCTTGCCAAATTCATAAGCCAAGCGACCGATTGTCGGATGGGCATCTGTCTTGCCGGGATCATGAAAGAACTCGTAGCGCAGAGACTCGCCATTCTGCAGCGGTCGCTGGTAGTACAGCCAGGAGTCTTCTGAGCCAGGAAAGAAGCTCTCACGGACTGCTGACGTCAGTTCGCCTTTTGAGAACTTCCAGTCGGTGACTTGCTCCGGGAAGTACATGGCCGCCTCTTCGGGGCTCATGTCTTCGGCTTGAACCACGACCAGCACGTTGCTGCCGTCCGGCTGTTTCTCATACCGCTGAACATACCGCTGGCGCGTGTTGACTGCGTCACCTTTGGATTCACCGTAGTAGGACGCGATCCAGCCGCGCATCCGGTTATCGGTCAGCAACGTAATCTCGCGGGGAATCAGCGGCGTTCCCGTGAGTTGAATGTTGCGGAAGTACGCAGTGCGTCCCCAGTCA
Organism: uncultured Planctomycetaceae bacterium; assembly: GCA_964386705.1. Lineage (GTDB taxonomy): Bacteria > Planctomycetota > Planctomycetia > Planctomycetales > Planctomycetaceae > AM-0621. The sequence goes on along the minus strand of CAYLTY010000120.1, from coordinate 1,139 downwards.
GCCCCGAGAGTAAACCAGGGAGCGGACGCGCCCGGATGGTCTTCGTGTACGACCTGCCCGTTTGCCAGATAACGCACGAAGTCACCGTCGACCTGCACCGTGTAACGATTCCACGGCTCTTTATTGAGGATGCCCGTCAGCCGTGGCCCGTTGTCGTAGCCTGACCGCCCCTTGCCCATCAGCCAGCCGGCATCGGAGTAGCCGTTAACGTGGAACTGTACGCCGCCGTAACCGGTGTTGCCCTCAGACCAGTTCCCCTCGCGGCACTCGAAGGTGATTTCGAACTTGCCACCGAGCGGATAGGCGAAGCCTAGGTCCGATTCGCAGGCGCTCGTCATGTGGTAGATGTAGTCTTCCGAAGTAACCCAGACGCCGGGCATCGATCCGCTGGCGTGTTGCAGCGCGGTCTGAATACCCGATTCAAGCCAGTGCTTTGGTTGCAGTTTCCGCCAATCGTCGTGCAGCAAGGCAGCATCGGGTTTGGCAGTAATGCCTTCGGGAATTGCTGCACCCTGAGCTTCGAGTCGCATGACTTCGAGGCAGGCCAGGCGGACGTGCGCTCGCGGACGATCCCATTGAATCTTCTGCGTGTGCTCGATGAGCCGATCCAGCAGTTTCTTCGCCAGCGGGCGCCATTCGCGATGTCGCGCACTCTCAGTCGCTACCACAAACGCGAGCATGGGGAACGGAGCCTTGTTCGTTTCTTCCCACTTGGGGATGTTCTGCGTGATGGTGTCCGTGAAGGTCGTGAGTCGCGCCGTGGTGTCAGCCACTCGGTTGGCCGGTGCTGCCTTGTTGTCACTGGAGCCGTCACGCATCACTGCCGCGAGCAGTCGCAACGCTTCGAGTTGCGGAGTTTGTTGAGCGACCGCGACGAGGTCTTGAATGACCTCGTCCAACTTGCCGAGTTCCCTCGCCGTGGCCAGCAGGTGCCAACTGGTGCTGTAGGTGTCTCGCAGAATACCCATGCGCGGCAACACATCTGCGGATCGTCCGGCTGTGGCTGACTCTTCAACGAACGGCACAAAGTCTCTGATATCGCGCAAAGTCGTTCGATCACCGACGGGCATTGCCCACTTGAGTATCAGTTCGTAACGCTTGGCAGCCGGGAGTTGGTTCAGTTCACGTCCGAGCATGGC
>CAYLTY010000119.1:0-24885 GCA_964386705.1 uncultured Planctomycetaceae bacterium | reverse complement strand
AACGGCTACCGAAAATCGACGACTCCATCGGCCTTGTGAGACATGCGGGCTAGTGAGTTGTTTCTCCAATTCTCTGCGTGCTCTGCGCCTCTGCGGGAAATCTGTTCCTTTCGACGAACTTGCGGGCTGCGACTATTCGGCTCGATGAGGGGACGAGGCTAGCGCCGCCCCTCACCCCTGGCCCCTCTCCCCGCTTGCGGGGCGAGGGGAGCGATGAATCGTTGAGCGTGAGAAGACCGACCGCGGGAATGTTTGTGGCTCCTGAGTTCACCCCTCCGGCTCCCCCTTGTGAAGGGCGAGAGTTCTTGGCTGTAACTTTCTGAACCTCAGAACCCCCGGCTCGTTGTCGGTGTGGCCGAGTTTTCTTATACCGCTGTTCCGAAATTCGTGAACGACGCTCTCACCCTCAAGGGCCGGACATGACGCACTTAGCTCGACGTGACTTTCTCAAAACTGCTGGCACCGCTGCTGCTGTGGCCGTGACTGGAGACCTGCTTGCCGGAGATACGAAGTTGGACCAATCCAAATTGCCTGTCTGTGACACACATCTGCACCTTTGGGATCAGTCCAAATTCAAATTGCCGTGGCTGAAGGGTGATGCCGTGCAGAGCATCAACCGCAGCTTCCTGATGTCGCACTACCTGGAAGCGTCCAAGGGACACAACGTCACCAAGGCCGTTTACATGGAAGTGAACGTCGCCGAGGACAATCAGGTGGGTGAGGCTGAGTACGTGATTGATCTCTGCCAGCGCGGCGACAATCCGATGAAGGGTGCTGTGATTGGAGGCTCGCCGCAGCACGCGTCGTTCAAGGCGTACGCCGAGCGATTCGCGAAGAGCAAGTACATCAAGGGCGTGCGCACCGTGCTGCACGACGAAGACCGCAAGCCGGGCATGTGCCTCGCCAAGCAGTTTGTCGACAACGTGAAGCTGCTGGGTGATCTGGGCCTGCGGTTCGACTTGTGCATGCGGCCGGGCGAACTGCTGGACGGGGCGAAGCTGGTCGACCAGTGTCCGCAGACGAAGTTCGTGCTGGATCACTGCGGCAACTTGAGCGTGCAGAACAAAGACGCCGACTTGCGAGCCAAGTGGGAGAAGGGCGTGAAGGAACTGGCCGCCCGGCCGAACGTGGTTTGCAAGATCTCGGGCATCATCGTTACGGCCAATCGCGAGAACTGGAAGCCGGAGGATCTGGCTCAGAACACGAACTTCTGCATGGATACTTTCGGCGAAGACCGTGTCATGTTCGCGGGCGACTGGCCTGTTTGTACTCTTACGGCACCGTTCGGAAGCTGGTTGAATGCGTTAAAAACGATCGTCAAAGATCGTTCGGAGACGTTCCAGAAGAAACTGTTCCACGACAACGCTGTGAAGTTCTACGGGTTGTAGAAATCCGGAAGAGGTGGAAACACAGAGGAACAGAGGTCACAGAGAAGACCGCGAACCCGCGAAGTTCATTTCTCCGTGTTCTCTGTTCCTCTGTGTTTCAAATCCTTTCCACCATTAGCAATCCAGCATTTGAACCGCATCGAATGGACCGGCGGGCGGCGAAGCTGGAATCAGAAGGTGGGCTTTGGTAGCTTGCTGCCCCGCAAATGCGCGGAAAGTCTGTTCGTTGTGGCTGTGCTTTATCGGATTGAGATCGGAAATGACTCAGAAGGTTCAGGCGATCGCTGGTGTCAGTGCAAGCAGCGAAACCGAAATTCGTAGCAAATATCCCACCGTCGCAGCGACCGGACCGGGGCAGCTCCTGGGGAACATCCTCGAGCTGATTCCTATTCGGATTTGGGGCATCAAGATTTCGAACGTGCTGTTTGGACTGGCTTTGGCACCCATCGCATTGGCGGTCTACGGCTTCCAGAAGATCTTCGGCGACCGTTATGCGCTGACGAATCGCTCGGTGCAACGCTGGAAGATCATCGGATCGCGGATGACGCGTTCGGTGGCGCTGACGGATGTGGCAAACGTCGTCGTGCAGCAACAACCGGGACAGGTCTTCTTCCGCGCTGCGGACGTTTACCTGATGAATGCCAAGGGTGATCCGGTCATGGTGCTGGAAGGCGTGGCTCAAGCCGACATCTTCCGCCAGTGGATTCTGGAAGCCCGCGACGCTCGACTGACGGTTGAGCAATCTCTGAAGACTATCAAGGCCCGCACAGCGTAACCGAGTTAGGTGCGTGGTGGTGCGGTTTCGATGGACGCACGTTAGAAACGGCGAACGTAGACTTTCCTTGGGAAGCTCCGCGTTCGCCGTTTTGCTTTTGCTCGTTCAAGCAACTTTCGTTGAGGTCATCATGAAGTGGAGTCGTCGAGCGTTCGTGGCGTTGGCTTTTTCGCTGGTGTGTGCGGCTCAGGTTTCGGCCGAGCAGACTGGCCCGAAACGTCGCTTGCTGGGAGCGGATGAAAGCAAGCGCGTGGCGGCGATCGTCGATGGCGATGGGAAGGTGCTCTGGCAGACGAAGGCCGGTCCGATTCATGACGCTCAAGTTCTGCCGAACGGCAACGTGCTGCTGCAGACGAACTATCAGACGATTGTGGAACAGGATCCGAGCGGCAAAGAAGTCTGGAAATACAACGCCAAGACGAACGGAAACGAGAATCGCGCTGTCGAGGTACATGCGTTTCAGCGGTTGAAGAACGGCCTGACGATGATTTCGGAGTCGGGAGCGAGTCGCATCATTGAGGTCGACAAAGACGGCAAGATCCAGCACGAGATTAAGCTGAAGGTGGCGAAGTCGCGGCCGCACCAGGATACGCGCTTGGTGCGGAAGACTGACGCCGGGACGTACCTGGTCGCTCAAGAGGCTGATGGACTGGTACGGGAGTACGATTCGAAGGGCGAGATCGTCTGGGAGTTTGCGGTGCCGCTGTTTGGCAAGGAACCCAAAGGCGGGCACGGACCGGAAGCGTTTGGGAATTCTGTTTTCTCGGCGATTCGCCTGAAGAACGGAAATACCTTGATCGGGACCGGTAATGGACACAGCATTCTGGAAGTGACGCCGGACAAGCAGATCGTCTGGAAGATCGAGCAGAATGATTTGCCGGGTATCACGCTGGCGTGGGTGACGACTCTGCAACCGTTGAGCAATGGCAATATTGTGATCGGCAACTGCCATGCGGGAGAGTCTCAACCTCAATTGATCGAGGTAACTCGCGACAAGAAGGTCGTTTGGACATTTCGCGATTTTCAGTTGTTCGGAAACGCGATGCCGGTTGCTACTGTGTTGGGTGATGACGGGCAGCCGCTGCCCTAGCGGCTCTTCGGAGTCGAAACGAGAAGTAGGTCGGACAGGATTGTCCGACCTACAGCGATTCGTTCGAGGATTGATGTCTCATGTCACGAATCATCTGCCTCATTGCGACTGCGGGCCTCATTGGGGCTTCAACAGCGGTCGCTCAAGATGTTGAAGCTGAGAATCCGCTTCCCGAGCCAGTTGCTGGAGTCAGGGTCGAGGTGGATCTCGAAGTGGATGAGTTTGATCCGCCGCGTGATCCGAATCCGCTGATCGACTTCATCATCCGTGCGGATGAGAACGTCAAGTTCATCGGGGAGGTGTTGTTCAGCGACCCGGCCTTGGTGGTCAATCAGATCGACAAGAATGAACTGCGGCTGGCGCTCAAGGGCATGGCGGATCCGATCGTCGAGCGAGACTTCAAGTTCGTGCGGATGATCTGCAAGCCTGATGCGGCTCAGGCAAAAAAACTCGGTGACGCTCAAAACGCTGTTCGCAAGCGGATGGTCGACGCTCTCGTGGAGTGGCAGACGCAGTCTTTGACGGCAACTGATGAGGAGGATGCGGCCGCGATGGCCAATCCCTACGCGAAATTGAAATGGAATTTCGACGGAGAAGTTCGCAAAGCGGTGCAGGATATCCTGACGCCTCAACAATTGGCCGAGTTGGACCATGAATGGAAGCAGCGCAACGAGTTTCAGCGCAGTCGCCTGACGCGGTTGATAGTTTCGGAACTCGACGAGGTAGTGCTGCTGAATCCTGAGCAGCGTGAGACCATCCGGAAACGAGTCACGGCTCAGTTTCAGGAGAACTGGCTGATGTTTGGGCGGTTCAGCGAGGAGCCCGTCAGTGCACTCGGCATGGTTCCCGAGAAGGTCTTCATGGATCTGCTGACGGACGATCAGAAGCTCGTCTGGAGCGTCCGGCCTGACCCGGATTCAATGGGCGTCGATTTCTTCGTCGACGAAATGGTCGATCTGGAAGCTGCTGAGTTGATCGCAGAACCCATCAAACTGCCGGAGATTGAACTGCCCGAGATGTGACGGTTGTCTCGGTTCTTAGGACTCCGCTTGGCTACTGCCCCTCACCCCCGGCCGCTCTCCCCAGAGTGCTGGGGCGAGGGGAGCAATTGCCGTTGGAGGCAACGCGGGGCTGAGTCCTGGCAACACCAAACCGTCAGCGAAATTGTGCGTCTTAAGTTTTCAGCTTCAGGAACCGCGGACCTCTGACTTTGAACACATCCTCGGATCCTCAACGCGAATTCGCCGAAGCCGTTGTCGCTCAACTGAAGGCTGCCGGGTTCACGGCCCTGTGGGCTGGTGGCTGCGTACGCGATCATCTGCTGGGCAAGACCCCGAAGGACTTTGATGTCGCAACGAACGCGCGGCCGGAGCAAGTGCGCAGCGTGTTCGGCAACCGGCGCACGCTCGCGGTGGGCGAAGCATTCGGCGTGATTGTGGTGTTGGGGCCGAACAAGGCGGCGGGACAGATTGAGGTTGCGACCTTTCGTTCGGATGGCGCGTACATTGACGGTCGGCGTCCGGAGTCCGTCGCGTTCAGCACGCCGGAGATTGATGCTCAGCGACGCGACTTCACTATCAACGGCATGTTCTACGATCCGCTCGAACGTCGAGTGCTCGACTACGTGGGTGGTGAAAAGGATCTGGCCGCCGGGGTGATTCGCGCGATTGGAGTTCCTCAGGCGCGGATGGAGGAAGACAAGCTCCGCATGCTGCGCGCGGTGCGGTTCGCAGCGACGTTCGACTTCAAGCTCGACGATGACACCGCTGACGCTGTCCGCGAGATGGCGGAACAGATTCATGTCGTCAGCGCCGAACGGATCAGTCAAGAACTGCGCCGCATGCTGGTTCACTCGCACCGGCATCGGGCGATCGAGTTATGCCTCAGTGTCGCGCTGCTGCCGCAGATCCTGCCGGAGCTGATGCCGGTTGTTGAGTCGCCTGACGCATGGCAGCAAGTTCTCGCGAAGCTGCGACTGTTGCAGGCTCCGACTTTTCCGCTGGCATGGGCCGCGTTGCTCGAATGCACAATGGAGAAGATCTCTCAGTCTCATGGTGGAGATCGAGCCGAGGTTTCCGCGTTGCAGGCGATTGAAGCGATCGGGCGGCGTCTGAAGTTTTCGAACAAGGAGATCGAAGACGCAGCCTGGTTGCTCAAGCATCGGCGAGCACTGGATAACGCTTCTGGAAAGACTCACGCTCAATTGAAACGGGTTCTGGCGGAGCCGCTGGCACAGGAACTCATCAGCCTGATCCGCGTGCGAGACCTCGCCGCGGGCCGCAGCCCGGCTGACGCTCTCTTCTGTGATGATTTCTTAACGAGCACTTCGATGGAATTGCTCAACCCGCAACCGCTCATCAACGGGAACGATTTGCAGAAGGCGGGTTTGAAACCCGGGCCGCGTTTCAAGGAGATTCTGGACGAGGTCCGCGACGCACAGCTCAACGGCGAGATCGACTCATTCGTGGCTGCGTTAGAATTAGCGCAACGCGTCTCATTCCGCGAGCCTCACTGACGCTCTATGATCTGTTGGACTCTCACACAGTCTTGACGGGCCACTTTGAACCCGGAATTGTCGGATTCTCCGAGCGGCAGGTTTTGTCACAGAAGCTTGCCGTGGTTGTTCTCCTCCAGCCGCCGGGTCCACAACTGAAGGTGTGAACGATGAAAACGGTACTGGTTGTCGATGACTCGCAGGTCGACCGACGCCTGGTGGGCGGTCTGCTGCAACGCAGCGGTGAGTTTCAACTCGTCTACGCCGCCAACGGCAGAGACGCACTGGAACGCATGGAGCTTGATGTCCCCGACGTGGTCATCACCGACCTGCACATGCCCGAGATGAACGGGCTTGAGTTGGTCGAGGCCGTGAAGAGCAACTACCCGCTGGTGCCGGTGCTGCTGATGACTGCTCAAGGCAGCGAAGAGCTGGCCGTCGAGGCCCTGAAGCGCGGTGCCGCCAGCTATGTGACCAAGCGGCGGTTGAGCGAAGATCTGATGAACGCCCTCGAACAGATCATGGCGACCGCGACGCTGGATCAGGGGCAGTCGCGGCTGAGAAACCGGATCGTTCGCTCGCTGACCAGCTATATCCTGCCCAATGACACCGGGCTGGTGCAGGCGATGGTACAGCAGATCCGCGAGATGCTGCGGAGTATGCGGTTCTTCGCCGAGAACGATCGCCTGCGCATCGGCATCGCGCTCGAAGAAGCGCTGCTGAACTCGCTCTATCACGGCAACCTGGAAGTGAGTTCGTCGCTGCGTGAGCAGGATCACTCGCTGTATGACTCGACCGCGAAGCAGCGGATGGACGAGGAACCTTACTGCCACCGGCGCCTCTTCATTGAGGTCTCACTGAGTCCTGAAGAGGCTCGCTTCGAGATCCGGGACGAAGGTCCGGGGTTCAATCCCAGCTCCGTTCCCGATCCGACCGATCCGGAGTTCCTGGAACGTCCGTGCGGGCGCGGGATGTTGCTGATGCGGTCTTTCATGGACGAGATCGCGTACAACGAAACCGGCAATCAGGTGGTCATGTCGAAGCGCGTCCCACCGCAGACGGCTGAGGAAGAAGGTGAGAGTTCGGGGTGATCTGAACCTCGCTTTGTGAGTTGGTAACGTCGCTACGACTGTTGTTGCTTCCCGCCTGCACTGAGTTTCCTCATGACCGACGTTCCAACGCTGCCTGATGCCGCTCCCGAAGTTGTCGCGACCCCAGCGCCGCCGGAGCGCGGCGAACCGACGCTGGAACTGCGGCACCTGCACCGCTTCTTCGGTCGTCTGAAGGCCGTCAACGATGTGTCGTTCAAGGCGTATGCCGGTCAGGTGATGGGCTACATCGGCCCGAACGGTGCGGGTAAGACGACGTCGATGCGCATCATCGCGACGCTCGAAACTCCGACGGCCGGTGATGCATTCGTCTGCGGATATTCGGTCGTTGATGATCCAGACGCGGTGCGGCGTTACCTCGGCTTCATGCCCGACAGCTTCGGCCGTTACGCCAACATGAACGTGCTGGAGTACCTCGACTTCTACGCGCGGGCGTACGGACTGCACGGCACGCGGCGGAAGGAAGCGATCGACCATGTGCTGGTCTTTACTGAACTTCGCAAGCTGGCTCACAAGCCGATCAACACACTGTCGAAAGGTATGGCGCAGCGACTGGGTCTGGGCCGCTGTCTGATTCATGACCCGCAAGTGCTGATTCTCGACGAACCCGCCGCTGGCCTTGATCCGCGCGCCCGCGTTGAACTGCGTGAGTTGATTCATCTCCTTGCGCGCGAAATGAACAAGACGATTCTGATCAGCTCGCACATCCTGACCGAGCTCGGCGAAATCTGTGACTCAGCGGCCATCATCGAGGCCGGCACGATTCTGGCTTACGGAACGATTGAGGAGATCGCGAAACAGCAACGCGAGGAAGCGGGCCATATCGCGTCGCGGACACTCGAAATCCGCGTCGCGGCAACGGCTGAAAACAACGATGTCGAGAAGCTGCAGCGCTGGCTGCTCGAACAACCGCTGATTGCCCGCGTGCAATGCGGCCAAGGTCGAGCGACGTTCGATTTCTCTGGCGACGACGCCGAGCAACAGCAATTACTGCAACGCCTACTCGCCACTGGCACTCCGATCGTCGAGTTCTACGCGAAGACCCAGAGCCTCGAGGATGCGTTCATGACAATCACCAAAGGGATCACGCAATAGGAGTCGGTTCGTAGAGCGGTGTGCCTTCGTGGCAGCCAGCCGCGAGCTTGAGAAAGCTGCTCGACCATTCAACTGCTATCAAAGAAAATCATCTGAAGTTATTCGGATCAAATCGCTGAGGATCTTGCATTGGCCGCTAAGTGGTTGAACTGGGCGTCGTTGCCGTGGCTGCAACAGGCGGATGGGGTCGGGCCGACCTTGCAGCTGTGCGACCGCATCTTGAGCTGTCTGGCGAATGCGGATTCCGCAGCAAGCTTTCTCAACACAGCGCTGCATGAAGTTGCGGCCGAGTTCGCCGTGCAATGGGCGGGAGTGGTCGATCGCCATCCAACCTGGACAGTGCTGGGAGAGTTCGGTCGCAAGCCGTTCGCTGCCTGGCCGGCCCGCTTCCTGGAAGACTCTCTGGACCGCGAGGCGGGTGGTCTGCAGGACGCCGATTCAACCGGCACCATGTTGGCCGCAGTGCCGCTGATGGTGCGACCTGATCGACAACGCTTGCTCGTACTGGCCGGGCGTCGAATTGCCAGCAACGATCTGCCGAGCATCGTCGCGACAAGCCGAACGCTGAACTACTGCCTCGATCTGATGACGCGGAACGATCAGTGCGGACGGCAGAACGAAAGGCTACGAGAAACTCTGCGCGTCGCGTCCCGGCTGTCGCAGATCTATGAAACGGTTCCCCTGCTGGAAGCGATTGCTGAAGAAGCCACTCGCATGCTGGAGTGCGACCGCGCGAGCATCTTCGTGTGGGATCGCCCCAACCGAAAGCTGCTGGCCTGTCCGGCGTTGGGAGTCGAAGGCCGCACGCTCTATCTGCCGGATGATGCGGGCATCGTGGGCACGGTGGTGCAAACCGGGCAGACGATTCGCGTCGACGATGCCTACAGCGACAACCGCTTCAATCAAGCCGTCGACAAGCAGAGCGGCTATCGCACGCGCAATCTCTTGTGTGTGCCGTTACTCGATAGCGACCAGAAGCTGATCGGCGCCTTTGAAGGCATCAACAAGAACGTCGGTACGTTCGACGACGATGACGCGGACATCCTGACTCAGTTAGGCATTCAGGCCGCCGTCGCGCTGCGAAACACTCGCGAACGCGAGCAGTTGATTCGCACGCATCGGCAACTCACCGAGCAAGTCGCGGGTGGCACCCGCATCATCGGTGAGAGCCCGGCAATTCATGCGCTGCGACCGACGCTGGAACGGCTCGCCGGCACCGATCTACCTGTGCTGATTCTGGGTGAAAGCGGCACAGGCAAGGAGGTCGTTTCGCAGTCGTTGCACTTTCAGGGCTCGCGCGCGGGTCATCCGTTTGTGGCTGTGAACTGCGCGGCACTCACAGAGTCGTTGCTGGAGAGTGAACTCTTCGGCCATGAGAAAGGTGCGTTCACGGACGCTCGCGAAACACACAAAGGCAAGTTCGAACTCGCCGACGGTGGCACGATCTTTCTGGATGAAGTCGGTGACATGAGCCTCGGTGGGCAGGCGAAACTGCTGCGAGTGCTCGAACAGAAAATCATTACGCGCGTCGGTGGTACTCAGCCGATTCCTGTCAACGTGCGCATCGTCGCGGCGACCAACGTGAATCTGGCCGAAGCCGTGCGCGCCAAGAAGTTTCGCGAAGATCTGTTCTATCGGCTAAGCGTGGTGACACTCGAACTGCCGCCTTTGCGGAACCGACCTGAAGACATCATTCCGCTCGCAGAATACTTCCTCGCACACTTCTGCCTGAAAGCTCACCGCCCGGTGCTGGAAATCAGCAAAGACGCCGAACGCCGCCTGATCACTCACGGCTGGCCGGGCAACGTGCGCGAGGTCCGCAACCTGATGGAACGTGTCGCGTTTCTGACTAACGGCGATCGTGTGGAAGTCGATGACCTCGCATTCATTCTGAGTCCTCGCCAGAACGATGAAGGCACGCCGATGGGTATCGATGCGGGGCTGATGGAGGCGACATCTCGCTTTCAGGAAGAGTACATTCGCCGGGCAGCGAAGCTGGCGAACGGGAACCTGAGCGAAGCGGCCCGCATGCTGGGCCTGCATCGCTCCAACCTGTATCGCAAGATGAAACAACTGGGCATGGAGATCGTAGACGAATCCTGATGCCTGCTGGTGTGTTTTGCAGACCCGACTTCCTCACCAATTCCTACTTGTTTGCGGACGATTTGAATGCCTCAGTTTCCCAGTATTTCATCACTCAAGACCGCAGCGGCGTTTACTTCGCGGTTGCAGGAGCTGGGGCTCAATCTGCCGTTTGATGAGGATGTGGACCCCAACGGTCCGCTGGCCCAGAGCATCGACTGGAAGCAGGGGGCGATCGGCAATCGGTTCTGCATCCTGCCGATGGAAGGCTGGGACGGAACCCGTGATGGCAAGCCGACCGAGCTGACTCAGCGCCGCTGGCAGAACTTCGGCTTGAGTGGTGCCAAGCTGATCTGGGGCGGCGAGGCCGTGGCCGTTCGCCACGATGGGCGAGCCAATCCCAATCAGCTCGTGATGAACGATGCTAACCTGAAGGACATCGCGGGCCTGCGTGAAATCCTGATGCAGGCTCATGCGGAGCACTTCGGCAAGACCGATAACCTGCTCGTCGGTTTGCAGCTCACTCATTCAGGACGTTTCGCTCGCCCGAACGAAAAGAAGATGGCTGAGCCGCGTGTGCTCTATCGACATCCGGTGCTGGATGCTCGCGTGGGCATCACTGACGACAGCAAGCTGTTTACCGATGATGAACTCGCGCGCCTGGTCGATGACTTCATTCGTGCCGCGCGACAAGCCGAAGATGCTGGCTACACGTTCGTCGATATCAAACACTGCCACGGTTATCTGGGACACGAGTTCCTGTCATCGTTTGATCGGCCTGGCGCTTATGGTGGCTCTTTCGAGAACCGCACAAAGTTCCTGCGCGACATCGTGGCGGGCATTCGAGCCAACACTCGCAATCTGGCCATCGGCGTGCGAGTCAGCATCTTTGACTTCGTGCCCTTCAAGCCCGGTGCTGATCGCGTCGGAGAACCCGCTGCCCCAGCACCGTACCGCCACGCGTTCTCGGGCGATGGTACTGGCGTCGGTTATGACCTCACGGAATCGCACCAGTTCTTTGATCTGCTCAAGAGCTTGGGCATCGAACTGATTTGCTCTTCCGCAGGCAGTCCGTACTACAACCCTCATATGCAGCGTCCGGCGGCGTTTCCGCCGTCTGACGGCTATCTCCCGCCCGAAGATCCGCTGGTGGGAGTTGCCCGCCAGATCGAGACCACTGCCGAGATGAAGCGTCAGCATCCCGACATGATCATTGTAGGTTCGGCATACTCGTACCTGCAGGAGTGGTTGCCGAACGTGGGGCAGGCTGTCGTCCGCCAAGGTATGGCCGACTCGATCGGCTTGGGGCGCATGGTTCTGAGTTACCCCGATCTGCCGGCGGATGTGATCGCGGGCCGCGCCTTGAAGCGCAAGCTCGTCTGCAGAACTTTCAGCGAATGCACCACAGCGCCACGTAACGGGATCATCTCAGGCTGCTTCCCGCTCGACCCGTTCTATAAGGCTCGCCCCGAACGGAATGAGCTGTATCAACTGATGGGAAAGACCACTGCGGGCGCGAAGTCGGACGATGTGTAGGTTGCGGCGAGGTTAGAAGAGCTTGTCCTTCGGCGGCGCTTCGGATTCAGCCGCGGGCTGATCCAGCATCGCTACGAACTCATCTTCGGTCATAACCGGCACGCCAAGTTCCTTTGCCTTGTCCAGCTTGCTGCCTGCCTCTTCTCCCGCCAACACGAAGCTGGTCTTCTTGGACACGCTGCTGGCGGCCTTGCCTCCCAGTTGATGAATTAACTCTTTGATGCTGTCGCGTGAAAACTTCTGCAGTGTCCCCGTAACGACGATCGTTTTGCCCGCCAGCTTCTGTTCGACTTCGGGTTTGGCGGCGACGGGATCACCCATGTGAACGCCCAGCGATCGCAGTTCGTCCACAGTGCGACGACCAACCTCTGACGAGAAGAACGCGTGGATGGACTTCGCGATGACGTCGCCAATCTCATCCACCTCGGCCAGCGTTGCTTCTGTCTGAGCGAGAATCTCATCCACCAGCCCGAAGCGATCGGCCAACACTTGAGCTGTTCTCTGGCCAACGTGCCGAATGTTGAGACCCGTCAGCAAACGCCACAGCGGACGTTGCTTAGCAGCTTCGATGCCTGCCAGCAGGTTATCGACAGACTTCTCGCCCATGCGTTCAAGGTTCAGAAGGTCGTCGCGGCGCTGCGGCAGGCGAAACACATCCGGCAGCGAAGTCACCAGCGCAGGCTGCTCCGGCGTAGACGCAGTGAGTTGTTCCACCAGCTTGCTACCGAGTCCCTCGATATCCATCGCCGAACGCGACGCAAAGTAACGCAGCGTCTCGCGCAGTTGAGCCGGGCAACTGGGGTTCTGGCAGCGAACGTAAACACCGCCTTCATCCTGCACAGCAGCCGATCCGCATTCCGGGCAGGTTTCGGGAAAGGCAAATTCGACTTCGCTGCCATCGCGCCGATGCTCCTCAACGCGCACCACATGCGGAATGATCTTGCCCGCCTTCTCGACGACAACCCAGTCACCGATGCGCACTCCCAGCCGTTTGATCTCTTCGCGATTGTGCAGGCTCGCCCGTGAGACCGTGGTGCCAGCGATCTCAACGGGAGCCAGGAACGCCACCGGGGTCAGTGCGCCAGTCTTGCCGACCTGAATATCGATCTTCTCCACACGTGAAATCGCTTCGTACTTCTCCCACTTATAAGCAATTACCCAGCGCGGTGCCTTCGTCGTCGCGCCGAGCACGTTACGCTGCGCGAATCGATTGACCTTGATGACCAGACCGTCGACTTCGAAGTCGAGGTTGTGCAGGTCATCCATCAGCGTCTGGGCGTTCTCCAGCAACGTATCAATGTTCGGAAACACCGAGATACCGGGAGTTGTCGGCACTCCCAGCTTGCGAACGGCGGCGAGGAACTCAATGTGGTTGGCGCAGTCGAGCCCATCCACATGTCCAACGCCGTGGGCAAAAAAACGCAGCCGGCGTTGTGCGCACTTCTTCGGATCCAGACTCTTCAGAGCCCCGGTTGTGGCATTGCGCGGATTGGCGAACATCGGCTCGCCCGCTTTCTCCTGCTCAGCGCGAATATGAGCAAAGTCCGAATTCGCAATGTAGGCCTCGCCGCGAATCTCGATGATGGGCGGAATGTGATCGCCATGCAGATGCAACGGCACACCGCCGATGGTTCGGGCATTGTTGAGGACATCATCACCGACGCGGCCATCACCCCGCGTCACTGCCTGCACCAGCCGACCGTGCTCGTAGACGAGTGCCAGTGCGACACCATCAACCTTGTACTCCATTGTGTACTCGGGTTGCGCGCCATCGAGCAGCTTGATGACGCGCGCATCGAACTCGCGAACTTCTGCCTCGGTGTAAACGTTATCGATGGAGATCATCGGCAAGCGATGGGTCACCTGCGTGAAACCGTCGATCGGCTCACCACCGACCTTGTGCGTTGGACTGTCCGGCGAATCCAGTTCGGGATGAGCCTTCTCCAGCGCTTCGAGCTGCTTCATCAACTGGTCGTAGTCGAAATCACTGATCTCGGGCTGACCATCAACGTAGTACAGCCGATTGTGATGCTCGATCTCTCGACGCAGACGTTCGATCTTGTGCGGAATGGATTCTGTCATGACCACAGAATAGTCAGATGTCACTCATCTTGGCACGTTTGCGAACTCCAAGTTCGCTCATTCCGAATCAAGCGGCGCGAAGTGCAGTGAGGGGTGCACTGGCCGCATAGCCAATGGAGACATCGATCGCCTGATCGAAGGGCCCCTTGCGAGTGACCTCAAGGCGGATTCCATAACCATGAGTTGACGTGGCAGTGATCTCGACGTCGAGATCGTCGAGCGGTTCGGCCTCGAAGGTCGGTATCGTGACGAACGGAGGCACGAAGGGCAGATGGATAGCCACTTGCTTGGCTCGTGGGGCGAAACGGACCTTTATGGCGCCTTCGCAGGTGTCGGCTCCATCAAGTTCTGACCGGGTCATCCATTGAACCACCTTGGGATCGACACTCGGGTGAGGAAGGTCTGATTCGTGACAGCACTCATCGGCGGTGGGATCAGCTTCAAGTGCGAATGGAGTTTCCTCGACTCCCAAGGAACTCGGTTCCAGCGGCGGCTCTGCAAATTCCACAGACTCAACCACTTCATGTGAGCATTCCTGCTCAGCCACTGCCGATGCCGGGGAAGAGGTTGAAACCCTGTTGGACTCAGCGGGAACTAAGGCGAGCCAGGTGTCCGCGCATGTGCAGGTAGCAGTCTGCAGCAGAAACGTCGTGATGAGGGCGCTCAGGCCGATGGTGCTCTGAGTGGGAACCAAGGCCAGCCCCAGCAGCAGTCCGGGGACTGCTGCCAGCGAGTTCAGCACCAATTGCTGAGCGCGATCCCGCTGAGTGTGTCGTGTGAGGCTGATGGCGGCGAACAGACCCAATGCCATCACGACTCCAGCGAGCAAACACGCTCCGAAAGCCGATGAGAAGCCGTGCGCAGCCCCGACGGCGCGGCGAGAAAAAACCACCGCGGACAAAAGGCAAACGCCGGACAACAACCCTGCGGCGATTGTCCGGCGTGAGATTGCAATGGCGGGTTCAGACGTCATGGGCTCAATCCTTTGAGCGATGTCGCTTCGCAATACGCGGGTGGCATCGTGCCACCAGATTGAATTGCGAGTCGGGTCAGAACCCGTTGAAAGTTACGAGACGACGAAGGTTTGCTTGGGAACATCGCCCGAAACGCCTGCTGCCTTGCGGAGCGCGGCGGCGCGGTCGGTCTTTTCCCAGCTGAAATCTGCTTCGCTGCGGCCAAAGTGGCCACCGCTGGCGGTCTTGCGGAAGATCGGGCGGCGAAGCTGCAGCGTCTCGATGATGCCGCGTGGCGTCAACGGGAAGATTTCGCGGACGGCGGCTTCCAGCTTCTCTTCCGGCACAACAGCGGTGCCGTTGGTGGAAACTCGAATGCTGACCGGGTCAGCGACTCCAATCGCGTAGGCCAGTTGAACTTCGCATTCGGCAGCCAGACCAGCAGCCACGACGTTCTTCGCGACGTAGCGGGCAACATAAGCCGCCGAGCGGTCGACCTTCGTTGGATCCTTGCCGCTGAAAGCACCGCCGCCGTGACGACCCCAGCCGCCGTAGGTGTCGACGATGATCTTGCGACCGGTCAGACCGCAGTCGCCGTGAGGTCCGCCGACCACGAAGCGACCCGTTGGATTGATGTGGTACTTGGTTTCTGCGGTCAGGAACTGAGCGGGAATGCTCGGACGGATGACTTCGTTCTTCACAAACGAGTCGATTTCCTGCTGAGAAACGCTTTCGGCATGCTGAGTCGAGACCACGACGGCGGTCACTCCGACCGGCTTGCCGTTCTCGAAGGCGACGCTGACCTGGCTCTTGCTGTCCGGACGCAGCCAGTTCACGACGCCCTTCTGACGAACTTCGGTCAGCTTGTTAATGATTCGGTGGGCCAGAGCGATTGGCACCGGCATGTATTCCGGAGTTTGGTTACAGGCGTAGCCGAACATCAGGCCCTGATCGCCAGCACCGTCGCGGTCCACGCCCATGGCGATGTCGCCGCTCTGAGCGTGCAGACCCAGGAAAATTCGGCAGGTTTCCGCGTCGAAACCGATGTCCTGGTCATACTTTACGTAGCCGATGTCACGCACGACGTTGCGCACGACCTTCTCGTAGTCGATCACGGCTCGAGTGGTGATTTCGCCAGCCAGAACGACCAGATCGGTGGTCACCAGCGTCTCGCAGGCGACGCGAGAAACGGGGTCTTTAGCCAAAATGGCGTCCAGAATGCCGTCGGAAATCTGATCCGCGACCTTGTCCGGATGCCCCATGCTGACTGATTCACTCGTGAAAACGTACTTCGACATACTTTCATTCCTTGCGTCGCGCGCGGTCCTCGGCGCGGCAGTCATTTGGCAGTCTGCCGCACTCGCTCCATTTAGGCTGCCTGCAGGGATCATAGGGATTCAGGTAGGCCCTGCCAGATTTAACGATTTTGACTTTTAAGATTCCTCATGAGGCCATCAGTTCCGCCGCAACCACGATTTGGCGGATCTTCCTGCCCTGCCGAAGTTTCCTGCTTTATCATTCCAGGCCGGACAATCGCTTCGCGGTGTACGCTGCGCGCGCTCGGACCCGCACCGCGATCAATTTGAGAATGCCTTGTTAGTAAAGCCGGGAGAATGCCCAAACTTTGCCGATCTGGCAGATGTCTCCACGCATGAGGGATTTCGCGGGTGTAAATCAGTCAGCGGGAGCGTCGAAAAGCGGTATTTGACTTTGGTTCTGCACCATCCGAATAATCGGCCCGCCGCAGAACTCATTCGTCAAAAGCTCTTGACGCTCTAAGAGTTGACTGGAGTTTTGGGGCTCAAATCTGTGCAGGCGTGCCCGGCTTTGAGCAGGTTGCCGGTTCGCTGTGTGTCGGGGTTGTTGGTTTCGCATGCCAATCGACTGCCCGGATACCCAGTACAACTGACCAGCCGCAACGGCTTTCTCCACCGGTGGGGAAGGTTGTTGCATCACGGAGGCGTCGGAGTTTCGCACTGAGGCGGAACTCAGAGTTAGATAACACTCGCAGTCGGATGAGTTCCGCCGGACGCGGCTCAAACGACTTTGAAATGCCAAAACCTGGAAGGGTCGGGGATCTTGTGCGCAAGGACTCCGACCTTCGAGGCGTTTTGGGACAGGACGTCTTCAAAAGAGCAGTGAACCATGCGGCTGGCCATCGTGAGGGTCGACACTCGCAGCCTTAGCCGACGGTTCGAAAGGAAATCGTCACCATGTTGTTGACCTCGTGGTTAAAGCGGTTGCTGCATAAGCATCGATCTGGATCGAAGCAGCCGACCAAACCCCAAGTCGCGAAGTACGCACGGCTCGGCCTGACCAGGCTCGAGGACCGTGTTGTCATGACCGTGACTGTCACTCCGACAGGTAGTGATCTTCAGGTGGCTCTTTCGGACGCGAATGAGACCGCCACGATTGCGTTCAATACCGGCACGAACGAATTCGAGATCACCGACTCCACCAACACTACAACTGCATACGACGCGACAGGCATCACCAGTTTGACGGTTTCCGGCAACGCGGACGGTAATCAGACCGTCGATATCGTCGATGACCTTCTGCTTTCTGCCGGACTAAGCGTCGATGCGGGCGTGGAAACTAGTTTGTTGAACGGAAGCATCACCGGTGGGCCGATCACGATTTCCTCGGCCAGCATCGGACTCAACAGCAACCTGACCACGAGCGGCTCAGCCATCCAACTGAACGGTGATGTCTCCATCGGCGCGGCAACGGTGTCACTCGATACAACCAATGCTGGCGGCAGTGCAGGCGGCGCGAATGTGACTTTCGGCGGCAAGGTGGATTCCGATGCGGCGGCCCGCAGCTTGTCCATTACCGCCGGCACAGCAGGCGACGTTAGCTTCACAGGAGCGATTGGCTCCTCAATCGTCCTGGACGATCTGACGATCGCCAAAGCGGACGACATTACGTTGACGTCGGCTTCGCTCAGTGGCGACTTCAGCACCACCGGACGAACTTTCGCCAATAGCGGAGCCATTTCGGCCACCGCCGCGCTGGTTGAAACGGACACGATCGCCTTGTCGGGTACGGTCGCCGCGAACGGTGGTATCACCCTGCGCCCGGACACCGATTCAGACACGATCGGTCTGGGCACGGGCGCCGCAGGCACTTTCAACCTGACCGAAGCCGAACTGCAGAATCTGAACTCAACGAGTACCGTCACGATTGGTCGCGCCAACGGCTCAGCACAGGTCTCTATCAAGACCGCCAACCTTTCCGGCGAGAGTTACGATCTCTCTGTCACGGGCGGAACGAGCGACGTGACCGGCCTCAACATGGGCGCCAATGATTTTTCATTAACTACAACCACAGGTGGTATCACCGACGGTGACGGCGGAGCGGCGACAAATGTCACCGGCGCGACGGTATCACTGCATTCAGCCGCTGCAGTAGCCACTTCTGCCGAACCCATTGAAATTGACGCAACGAGCTTGGTCGCAACATCGAAAAGTGGAGCGGGTATCTTCTTGACGAGCGTAGGCACCGGCGGAGTGGCCATCACAGCCTCAACTGCTGCCGCCAGCTCTCCCATTCAAATTACCGGCTCCAGCGAAGATATTACTCTCGTTGATGTGACGACAACCAATGGCTTGGTGAACGTCACAGTAACAGACCATGATATTATCGCGACCAAAGTCTCGGCTGGCGGCGCGACGAATAACGTCACCCTGACGACCAACGGCTCGAACAACAATCGTAACATCACACTCGGTGATGTTACCGCGACCGACGACACCATCACGGTTCTGGCCGCCGGCGCGATCCAGGATGCGGCCGGCAAAGTGTCCGCCACCAATTTGCGCATGGTCGCTAGTAACGGCGGTATCGGTGCGGGGGGGGCTATTACCACCGCCGTCACAAACGTGGCAACATCAGCCACCAACACCACAGCTATTTCCGATGACGACGATCTGGTCGTGAACGTTGTCGGTGGCACATCGGGTGTGCGCACGACAGCGAATGACGGCAGCATCTCCTTAAGCGTTGCTACCGGAACCTTATCGATCACGCAATCTGTAACAGCTCATGGTGCCGGTGGAGTAACTCTCGATACGGGAACCGGCTCCCTTTCCACCGCCGAGACTATCAACAGCACAAGTGGTAACATCACGCTGATATCAGACTCCATCGCGCTCGGTGCCAACATCACAAGCACCGGTGCGCTGCTGATTCAGCCAACGTCTGACACCGTCAGCATCGGCCTCGGTGGCGGCGCTGGCACCCTCAATCTGATTGATACTGAAATTGCGCGTTTCAACGATGGCTTCAGCTCCATCACCATCGGACGAGCCACTGGTCAGCACGTCGTCTCAGTTGACTCGGTCACGGTGAATGATCCGTTTAACCTGCGCTCTCCGGTGGCGGGAGGATCCATCTCGATCGTTGACACGACGGCTGCGGGCTTCGGCCTGAAAGGCACCGGCAATGCCTCGCTGACGATCGACGGACCAAGCTCAACAACCACCGTCAGCGGCAACCTGATCACCACCGGCACCAAAATCACAATCAGCGACAGCCTGGTGGTTGCGGGAAATGTGTCGGTGGATACCACCAACGGTGGTATCGCCGCCGCTGGTGCCGACTTTCAAGTCACTGGCACCGTCAACGCTGATACGGGAGTAACGACGCGGCAGCTTACGATCAACACGGGCACATCTGATGTGCTCTTTGACGGTGCGATTGGTGGCACCCAGGCTCTTCAGACATTGAGTATCACCAAAGCCAACGACGCCAAGTTCGCTTCATCGGTAGTGATTGGTTCCGGCACCGGAGCGAACGCGTCCACCCTCACCGTTGATACCGTTACTTTCAGCGGCGGCGCGAATTCGGTGACGTCCAATGCATCCGGCGACCTGGTGCTGCGTCCTCAGACGGCGGCAGCCTCGATCGACATCAACATCACGGGTGGCAGTGGCGCGTTCAAGCTCGATAGCACCGCTGTTGACGCCATCGGCTCGGGTTTCAATCTGGTCACCATCGGTCGCAGTGCCGACGGTACGGGCATCGTCAATGTGGGCACGGCCAGCTTTGAAACTAACGTGATGATCGTGGGTGGCCAGGTCGCAGTCAGCGGCTTCAACACCGACGGATCGAATGCCACCGTCACGGCTCGTACAGCAAACATCACCGATCGAAACGCCGATTCGACGGTGGACGTTGCCGGCGCCAAGGTGACCCTGAATGCGTTAACCGGAATCGGTTCGACTGGCGTCAATGGCAACCTCGAAGTTGATGCGACGACACTGGTCGCCACAAACACGACAAACAACGGCATCTTCCTCAACTCAGTCGGTACCGGCGGCGTTTCTATCACGGCCAACGCTCAGTCGGCGGGCGTGATCGAGATTATTGGCGCCACCGAAACAGTCACCCTGGCTGATCTTGATACCGGCAATGGCTCCGTCACCGTGACGCTCACAGGTCAGGATCTGGTCGCTTCCGACATCGTGGCTCTCGGCACCAACCAGGACATCACACTGACAACGACAACCAGTGGCAATATCAGTATTGGGACATTGACCGCAGTGGGTGATACTGTAGCAATTACTTCGGCGGGATCCGTTACGGACGCGAATGCCGCAACCAACAACGTCACCAGTAACAATCTGCGTATTACGGGCAGCAGCGGGATTGGAACCGCCGGAGATGTCATCGAGTCGACCGTTTCCGCTTTCGAAGCTAGTGACGGCTCGGTAGGTGTGTTCCTCTCTAACAGCGGAACTTTGACCGTTGGAATCAGCGGCGGATTGACTGGTGTCTCTGCGACGTCCGGCAATATCTCCATCAGTGCCACATCCCTTGTTGTTACCGAAGGGATCTCGACGGGTGGTGCCGGGACGATTTCGCTGTCGAGTACTTCGGGTTCGATTTCCGTTCAATCCGGAGTCAGTTCGGCATCAGGAGACATCACGATTGCGTCAGGCACATCGCTGACTCAGGCTGATGGTACGACGATCTCCGCAACCGGTGGTTCAATCAATCTGTCCAGCAGCGGATCAAGCACCCTGACGGTGAACGGCAACGTTACGACCACGGGTTCCGGCACGCTAACCTTGAACAGCGCCAATGCTTTGCAGCAGGATGCGAGTTCATTGCTGCAGACCGTTGACGGCAGCATCACCCTGACGTCTGCCGCGGGCGGCGTGCGAGTTCACACTGTTGAATCAACGAACAATGGTACAATCAGCATTACGGCGACGAATTCCACAATTACCGAAGTGGACAACACGGCGCGCGTCGGCGCATCCGGCGGCACAAGCCTGTTAGTGCTGTCCGCGACCAGCACGATTGGCGGCGTGGGCGCAGCGGCATTGAACACCAATATCGGAACCTTGCGCGTTTCCGGCGGTGCAGATGTGCTCATTTCAGAAGCGACCGACGTGCAGCTCGGTAATGGGACATCAGGCGTTACCACGAGCGGTGGCTCGATCACGATTACAACGCTCAGCGGCGCGATCACCACCGGCAACTCGGTCACAACTACCGGAGCCAATGGGTCGATTACCCTAACGTCCAGCAGCGGCAAGGACCTGTCACTGAGCCACAACGTTACCGCAAACGGCTCGGGGCTGATCGATATCAACTCAGGCGGCGCATTCACCCAGGCCAATGGAACGACGCTGTCCAGCACCAGTGGTAATATCACGATTGATACTAGTGGAGCGAACGCGCTGACCGTCAACGGTGATATTACGACCGGCGGCACGGGCTCGATGACCCTGACGGCATCCAACGCCATCACCATGGACGGCGACTCTTTACTGAGAACTGCAACCGGCAACCTGACACTGACATCACTCGCCGGGAATGTCATTACCGACGTCGTGGAGTCAACGGGCGGCGCCACGATCTCCATCAACGTGTCTGCTGGTTCGATCTCAGAGTTTGACGATAACTCCCGCATCGGAGTGGGCGGCACAGGCAAAGCATTACTCAAAGGTACCAGCGTTGGCGGCACAGGCACCGCAACGCTCAACCTGGCGGTGGCAAACGTTGAAGGCACTTCGTCAACCGATGGGTTCTACGTCACGAATACCGGCGCCTTGACGGTGGGCAATGTCGATTCCGGCACTGTGGGAGTTTCCGCAGCTGGAGCCGTTGAGATCACCGCCAGCACCTCACTCAGTATCACGGAAACGATCAGCAATTCGACCAGCGCCGCCATCAAGCTGACCGCAACCACTGGCGACCTGACATCCAGCGGCAGGATTCAATCGACGGGTGGTGCGGACATCATGCTGCAAGGCAAGAATGTCACGCTCAACGACAGCTCACTGACACCCGATATCACTACAAACTCAACAGGTAAGATCAGCGTCAACGCTACCACAGATATTTCGGTTGGGCCGAGTTTCCAGTTGTCAGTCGCTAACGGCCAGATTGATTTCACGGCTGGGCAGGACATCCTGGCCGGCACAAATGCCTCGCTGACTGCGTCTGGTAACAGTCCGTTGAACTTAACCGCTGGTCGAGACCTGACACTCAGCCCGAACGCCGCGATCAGCACTGCAGACGGCGCGATGGTAGTTGACGTTGGCCGCGACGTACTGATCGGTATTGGAGCCAGCATCTCCTCGTCTGGCAGCACGATCACTCTGACAGCGGATAATAATCTGACGCTCAACAGCTCCAGCAGCCTGACAACTCAGGGTAAAGCTCTTTCGGCCGATGCTGCTGGTTTCACGAACATCGGCACGTCCGCCAGCATCAACTCAAATGGCGGCACACTGACGTTGCAGACCAACGAGTTCACCCTGGACGCGACGGGTACATTCGCAGCGGGCGCGGGCCGAGCCATCTTGCGACCGCTGGCCGCGAATACAGGAATCGTGATCGGTACAAACCCCGGCACGGCTAACACGATTGAGATCTCGTCTACGGAGTTGGGACGCGTCACCGCAAATGTGTTTGAACTGGGCTCGACCGCGACCAGTACGATCGACATTACAGCAAATTCCACCGCCAGCGGAGTAACCAGCCTGCATCTCATCACCGGCAGTTCGGTGACCACAACCTCTGGCGGGTTGACCGTCGCCAACCTCGCTGTCTCTGCAGGTGCAGGCGTCAGTTTGACCAGCACCAACAATATCACAACGCTCGCCATCGCCACTTCAGGAGCTGGCAGTATCAACTATAATGATACAAGTGATATCACTGTCGGCACCGTCGACGGAGTAACGGGACTGTCGACAACCAACGGCAGCATTACGGTGACGGCGGCGGGTACGACAACAGTCAATCAGGAGATCGTCGCTCGCACCAATGGTGCAGTGTCGCTCACTGCCAGCACGAGCAACATGTCAGTCAACGCTGCGGTCTTGAGCACCTCTGCCAACGCTGGCAACACTGCAGATGGTACCGGCAGCCTGTCATTCACGGTTTCCACGGGTTCGCTGACGACGACCGCCGCTATTGCGGGCGCTGCTGCATCCAGCAATATCACAATGAATGCCCGCGACGGAATCACACTCAGCGGCGCGAACGCTGACGTTGCCACGCAAGGCACATATACCGTCAATGCGGACACGAACGCCGACGACTCCGGAACTTACTCGCAGAACAATGCAGGGTCAGCGGTGACGCTGGGCAACAACGCAGCCAGCATCACTGCCGCAGATTTTGATCTCACAGGCACAATTGACGTCGGCACCAGCACTGTCACTCTCGCAACAAGCGTGGTGCAGGGTGTGGGTATCGGAAACGGCGTGGCTGGTGGATTCAATGTTTCCGACCCGGAGCTCGGTCGCATCACTGCAGGCACATCGGTGACAATCGGCGGAGCTAACGCAAATGCGGTTACAGTGGATGGCCTGACTACGGCGAATACGGATTCATTCCCGCTATTGATTCTGAACAGCACGCGGACCGGCGCAGGAGTTTCATTCTCGGGTACGGCCAGCACCTTCGCTGACAACACCAACCTTGATATCGATGTCACCACCGGTAGCGTCACGTTTGCTGCGGCTGTGACCCTGGGTGCTGGCGGATCGACGCCACAGGGCACCGGAAAACTCGATATCGACTCGACTACCGGCAACGTCAACGTCAACGCCGCGCTGACCGTGGGCTCGGGTGGTATCGATATCGATTCGCCAGGCAACTTCACGAACTC
Organism: uncultured Planctomycetaceae bacterium; assembly: GCA_964386705.1. GTDB lineage: Bacteria > Planctomycetota > Planctomycetia > Planctomycetales > Planctomycetaceae > AM-0621. Next base: position 1,151 of record CAYLTY010000119.1, on the reverse strand, counting down.
GGTAGCTCTGACAACTAGCGGCAATGTCTCGATCGTCGCCGATACGCTGATTGATCTCGCGGCAAACATTAATGCCATTACGGTTTCCGGGCAGACGATCACACTGTCGGCGACGAGTATCAATCTCGCGACGAACTTGAATACTCAAGCAGGCGCGATCAGCGTCAGCGGATCGACCAAGCTAATTTCGAATACGTCGATTGATACCACCAATGGCACGGCGACCGGTGCGAACATCAGCCTGGGCGCGGTGACTGCCGAGACCAGTTCATCCTTTGAAACGCTGACCATCAACGCAGGTTCGGCGGGTGACCTCACCATCACCGGTCAAATCGGTGCTAATCGACTTGGACTGCTCACGATTACCGATGCTGATGATGTCAGTTTCACGAGCGCCAGTGCCGCCAACTTCCGTGGCCTCACGACCACGAACTCGACGACATTCACATCCAATGGTCAGCTCAACACGCAGACTGCCAATATCGACATCGCGGCCGATGGCGGCACGACCAGTATCAATCTGGCCGGTGGTGCAGACCTCAATGGTCAGAACATGACGCTGACTGCCGCTGCTGACATTTCCATCGGCGCGACGGTGCTGTCAACCGGTGCTGTCACCGGTGAAACAGTCACCATTCGAGGCTTCACAAACGCGTCGACGATTGGGCTCGGAGTTCATGCCCCCAGTGACGTGGAGATCTCTGAAACCTCGTTGGCGCGTGTCAATAGTACCGTTTCCGCAATTGTCGTCGGCCGTAGCGGAACCCAGACAGGTGCGATCACCGTTGATGATAGTGCCGCCAACGATGTGCTGACGCTCAACACCGGATTGACCTTGAACACCAACGGCGCCGGCGGCGAACTGCATGTTCAAAGTTCGGTGACAACTAATGGCGCGTTTACGGCGGATGGCAGTCGTTCTTCGTTCAATGTGGATGGTGGGGGCGGCGGCACGGTCACGATCACGTCTGGTGGTGGTGCGATCACGATCAACGACACGATTGAGTTCGTGAATGAGGGCGATGATCTCGCACTTGTGTCCGGCGGTGGTGCCGTAGACATCAATGGTTCTGTCAACGCGAACACCACGGCCGCCCGTGGTGAGGACATCATTATCACGGCTGGTGCGGGTAATGTGGCTCTTGGTCGGA
>CAYLTY010000118.1:0-24909 GCA_964386705.1 uncultured Planctomycetaceae bacterium | reverse complement strand
CAAGCTAAGCCTTCCGACCTGGCTGCGCGCCGGGCCTTCCTGTTCGGACGCCGGATTCCAGCGGGCCAGCATATAGAGCTTGCCGTTCATGCAGATCGGCGTAGAGCGCGTCGCCAGGTCCTTGCTGGACCAGATGAGGTTCTCGCCATCTGGCGACCATGTCGAAACCAGGCCCTTTTCGCGCGAGATGCCGTTCGTTTCCGGACCGCGCCAGTGCGGCCAGTCCATCGGCTTCGCTTTCCAGGCATCATTGGCAAACGCCTGCCCGCCGAGGCAGACGGCCAGCATCAATGCAAAGACGTATGAGATCCGTTTCATGAGTCAACTCGCAGAGGGACAAAGCGGTGAGACACCGAGGTGGGACATCGACACAACTGGCAGTGACAAACCTTAGTTCTGACATTCCAACCCAGCAAGCAGCCCCGGCGGAACAACGCTTGCCCGGCCTTTTTCCGCGGACATCCGTCCCCGCATGCGGCATCGGATTCCGTCGTTTAACCCCTACGCCAGCAGCGTGGGCGCGCACGCCGTGGGCGTGGCGGTTAAACAGGACACTGCCCCTTATGGGGGCGTCACCGTACTATCGTGTTGGATGTGCCTCGGCGGAGATGTTCGACCGCTGCGATGCTGTGTCCGAGCCGCCGTACTTGCTGATCACGGCGCCCATGAATACGCCTGCGAACGCAACCGTTACCAGAATCTGCCCGATGTTCAGAGGATGCAGGAAGTCTCTGCGGAACTCGTAGTTCTCCCGTGAAACAAAGCAGCAGACCAATCGTTCGGCGAGATTTCTCTCCTCAGGTTCCTTGCTGAGGGCTCGGGTCAACCGCTTTTCCATATAGTTTCCGGGCGACCGGGGAATCTCTTCGTCGGCGTTCGGTGGCAGCTTTCCGGCATCGCAGAGACGTCGATACCAGTATTCCCGAACTCGCTTGTCCATTCCGTGAGCTCCGTGGACCCAGCACGAGAAGCAGCCCACGAAGGCGAACAGCAGCAAGCCGACACTGCATGCCGCGCCCACGATTTCAAAGGTGTTGGACTTCCAGGTACTGGAGATAATCAGACCGGCCGCAGTTCCCAGCGAGGTCCAGATCGCAAAGCAGATCTTCCATTCATAGTCTCGCCGCTGATGAAAGCGGTCGTGAGCGTGCTCGGCCAGCTTCAGCATGAACTCGCACTGCTGCTGCAACGTGAGCTGTTCAAACAAACGATTGAATTGGTCGGGATCGCGCGGGTTGTTCGCGTAGCTCATGGCAGGTCTGCCCTGTTCGTGAAACACGTTTCAGGTGGCACGATCCCTGCGCCAGTTTACGAGTGTGCATTGTGTGCCCAATCAAGATACGCGCTGCCGGACGACATTGCATCCATGGCAGCAGAGGGCAAAACCCTCAATGGAAATGTTCAGGACGAAGTTCTGCTATCCAACCATGCTGCGGGCGAACTTCGTGAACTGTGGGAGTTCCCATCTCGCGATCAGCGTCGCTGTGGGTACACTCATTCCTGCCTGAAGCCACGGTTGCCGAACAGTCGAAACCAAATCAGGGCCAGATGTCTGCGCGAGGTTTTGGCGAACCACGATTTCTTCGGAGTTCAACGCATGTCCCTGCAATCTCTGCAACATCCGCGTGTGTCTCGACGAGAGGCCGTGCAAGCTGGATCGATCGGGCTGCTCGGCCTGGGCATGAATCATCTGCAGTCGTTGCAGGCCGCTGAGACGGCTCCCAAGTCGAGGACCGCCCGGGCTGCGATCTATATCTTCCTGAGCGGCGGATTAGCTCAGCAGGACAGCTTCGACTTGAAGCCCGACGCGCCGGACAACATTCGCGGCGAGTTCTCTCCGATCGCCACACGCACACCCGGCATTCAGATCTGCGAGCACCTGCCAATGCTCGCCGAACGCAGTCATCTGTGGTCGCTGTGCCGCTCGCTGACGCATCCATCGAACGATCACTCGGGCGGGCATCACATCATGATGACCGGCCGCTCGCAGTTGCCGCCCACGTTCAGCGCGAACAAGCCGATGCCGGAAGACTGGCCAGCCATGGCCGCGATTGCGGGTGACCAGATGCCCGCACGCAACAATCTGCCGCCGGCTGTGGTTCTGCCCGAACGATTGATTCATCGCACCGGACGCGTCATCCCCGGCCAATTCGCAGGCATGATGGGAGCTCATCGCGACCCGTGGTTTATTGGAGCGTCGCCCTTCAACGGGAAGACCTACGGAGCGTTTCCCGGTTACGAGTTCCATCACGCGGACGGGTTCCAACAGACGGGAATCAAGTTTCAGGCACCGCATCTGGCGCTACCGGAACAGCTCAACATGGGCCGCCTGGGTCGACGGCTGGACCTGCTGGGTTCGATTGAGCAACAGCAACAACAGTTGGAGCAATACGCGACGACCGAGCAGTTTGATCGTTATCGCGAAGGTGCGATCTCCTTGTTGACGGATGCCAAGATCAAAGCAGCGTTTGATGTCGTCAACGCGGATGACAAGACACTCGACCGTTACGGACGTCACACCTTCGGCTGGTCGTTGCTAATGGCAAAGCGACTTGTTGAAGCGGGCGTCAGCCTCGTGCAGGTGAACCTCGGCAACAACGAGTCCTGGGACACTCATGGCAACGCGTTCCCGAATCTCAAGCACTACCTGTTCCCGCCCACCGATCAAGCCCTCAGCGCGCTGCTGGATGATCTGCAGCAATCCGGCATGCTGGATTCGACGATGATCGTCATGGCCGGTGAGTTCGGTCGCACGCCGCGCGTCTCGGGGCTGCCGCAGCATTACAAACTGCCGGGCCGCGATCACTGGGGCGCGGTGCAGACGGTGTTCTTCGCGGGCGGTGGTGTCCAGGGTGGTCGAGTCATCGGCTCATCCGATAAGCACGGCGGCTACCCCGCCGCAGATCCTCAGAAGCCAGAGAACATGGCCGCGACGATCTATGAATCGCTCGGCATCCCGCGCGAAGCGATGTGGAAGGACGATCTTGGTCGACCGCACCACATCTACTACGGCGATCCGATTCGCGGCCTCACGTAGTGCGAAAGTCGCTGATCGCTCCGCTATCAGCGACTCTCTTTGTCCCCAGCGCCAGATCTCGCGAAAGCTAATTCTTTACGACTACAGGCGGCAGAGGCATCCGGATGACAAGGTCATCGGCTGCGGGAACGTCTTCGGCGGAACGCCCGCCATCGTCCTTCAGGTTGGCACCGACGCTGTAGCTGCGATAGCCCGTCTCCGTTCGTTCGTAGAACAGCGGCTTGCCCGTGAAGAGATCGTTCGGCACCGCAGACAGATACTTCGGCACCAGCTGGTTCAAGGACTCGGGATAGCTCTTCTCATCAGACTGATACGCGGCCAGAGCCAGCGCGATGTCCAGATTGCGCCCACGCTGCTCAATGCGATCCTCGGCTTTGACCACACTCGTGATACCAGGAAAGAGCAAGGTCATCGCGATGTCGGCAGCGAAGTCGGTCAGGAAGGGATTGCCGCTGAGCAGTCCCAACGCGTTGGCCGCCGGGTTGCTGCGTTTGTCCTTGAGTTCTTTCAGCTCGTGATCGCGCTGTGCGATCTCTGCAATGCGTTGCGGACCGGCGGGTAAGTTGAACGATTTCACCATCTTGTCGTAGTGCTCGTTGCCACGTTTGAGCACAACATTCCAGTCGATCATCTGCAAGGCCGTGCCGGTCAGCACTTTCGAGAACGTCGAGTCGTCCCCGTTGCCGACCAGGGCGTTCAGCGTGATGTCGCCGCGAGAGACCAGAACCATGCTGTCGTGGAACATGCAGCGTTCCGCGTAGTTGATCTTCTCCGACATCGGACTGCGCGGCGGCAACGTTTGCAATGTCTTCTTCAAGCCGGCGACTAGTTTTGGAGCCTGCTTGGATTCGCCGAGCACTCGCAATTCTCCGTCAATCGCCATCGCCTCGATCGCGATACCAACCAGAGACTCGATCAAAGTCGGTCCGCGTCCCACCAGACGGCCAAGCTGGTGGCAGGCGATCAGGTCCTTCCAGGCCTCCATGGTGTTGCCTTCGCCCAGCTTCAACATGGCTCGAGCACACAGCCCGCGCGCCACCGCTCGTGAAACCTGCACGCCAGGCAGCAACACTCCGATCAGACCTTCGGACTTGCCCGCCGCGTTCTTGCGGACGACCAGCGGCGAATAATACTGCGGTAGCTGGCTGGCTTGAACGGCAAGATTCAGCTGCGCGTCCATGTCCTTCAGCCAGGCCGCGACCTGCGGGAACTCGGCAGCCTTCCACGGACGGCGATAGCTCAATTCCTGCTCCTGCGGGTTGAGCTTGAGGTCCGGGTGATCGGCTACCCAGCGCTGATAGTCCTGAAAGTAGCGGCTATCATCAGCCGATGGATCAATGCCCAGCAGCGAGAAGAATTCAGCTGGCTGCCCAGCTCCGCCTTCAGGCCGTGGTCCCCAGACGTGATAGAGGAGGACGACAGCATTGGTTTCAGGAGTCACGCCGCGACTGAAGTGCTTGTTGAGAAACGCCGCATAGTCGACTTGCCCTTCCGCATCGAGCGGCTCAGTGACCCAGGTCGTTTCCTTCGAGATGGTGACCTTCGACTTTGCGACGGGCTTCGCGTCATCCGCCCCGGCCAGCGAGCCGACAGCCGCCACCAAAGCCAGACAGGTTGAGAGGGCAATAGTTCTCATCAGGTAGCTCACTCAAATTGGCGTTTGCTGTAGGACGGGTTTCCCGAACCGTCCCGCAAAGAAAGTCTCTAAGCAAGATTCTGGTACCGCCTCCGTTTGTCTAAGAATTGCCTGCCGCGCACCTGAATCATCCAAATCTCGCGGCAACGAGGCTGAAGTCTCAGCCCCATTGGACGGGGTCAGACTCAGAGGTGCTGGCCCAGACGTTGAGTTCGCTGAACTCTGTTTTCAGCAAGGCGGCCAGACGCACCATCGCGGGGCGTTCCGTCGCGTAGTGGCCAGGGACCACCAGCGCGATGCCGAGTGACTGAGCTTCAAGGCACGCGTGAAATCGGGCTTCGCCGGTCAGCAGCACATCACAACCCTCGCGGACGGCATCGCGCATAAACTCGGCCGCCGCGCCGCACGCCACGCCGACCCGGCAGACTTCGCCGTCCAGGTCACCCACATAATGAGTGGCCGTGACGCCCAGCACTCCTTTGACGAGTTCCACAAACTCGCCCAAGGACGTCGCGCGCGACAAATCTCCGAAGCGACCTGCTCCCACGACTGCGGCAGGTGGTGCGTCGTCGCTGGAATTTACCTGCGGCTTGAGACGCAGCGGCTGCACACTGCGCAACCCGAGTGATTGCGCCAGCTGCCGATTGATTCCGTGATGAGCGCTGTCATAACCCGTGTGCGGCGAGTAGACCGCGACGCCCGCGCGGATCAGGTCCAGCAGCATACGGCCTTCGGAAGTCTGATCGGTCAACCGCTGCACCGCGCGAAACAGCACGGGATGATGAGTCACAATCAACTGGGCTCGTTGAGCAATCGCTTCCGCTGCCACGTTCGGAGTCAGCGTCAGACACGTCAGCACGTTCTCGACCGGCTGAGCTTGCGAGCCGATCAACAAGCCTACGTTGTCCCAGTCCTCGGCCAGTTCCAGCGGCGCGAACCCGCGCAGGTAGTCCAATACGTCGCGAATCAACATCGGCAAGATCTCCAGTTCTGTTCGCTGCCGAGTTTCTCTGTCCAACATCCGTGGCAGCACGAAAGCTCGGCGGAGTTGTATCGCGCACCCTCGCCTGCCCGTGAGTGACCCGGTTCCTGAACGGCAAGGCACTAGCCGCCGGTTCTGCTGAATAGGTCAGTGCTGCGTGTGATTCGTTCCCGTTGAATCAACCACCCGCCGCTAGCGCGTTGCGGCCCAGCAAGTCCAGAATCTGCGAGCCTGCTGACTTCGCACACAACGACCACGCGCAATGTGGAGTGCTTCGGTTTCCGAGTTGGCAGGACCGCGGAAATCGTCAGAATCCCGGGTGAGCAGTATCAATGCGGCAGCAGGAAAAATTGCACCATGGAACTATGGGAACAGCGCAATTGGATTGAGCACACGCAGGTCTTGCTGGATTCGTACCGCCATTGGGTGGGCAGCGACTTGATCATGCGGGCCACGTCCCCGAAAGAAGACGCCAGGGCGTTGTACACGGCTCCGATGGTGGTCGTGTCGCACGGCACCGAAGCTGACCCCGTGCTGAACTACGGGAATCAGACGGCTCTCAACCTGTGGCAGATGGACGCGGCCTCTCTCTGTCAGACACCGTCTCGGATGACGGCCGAGCCCATGCATCGAGATGAACGCCAGCGACTGCTCGAACGTACCTCGCAAGCTGGCTTCGTCGATGATTATTCGGGCATTCGCATTTCGAACATCGGCCAGAGGTTCTTCATCCCCCGGGCGACCGTGTGGAACCTGATTGACGCGAACGGCGAACGAGTTGGTCAGGCCGCCACGTTCTCAGAATGGCGACTGCTGTAGAAGGCGTAGCATGGACCCCCCGTCCGTGCGTGATGGTTGCAGCACGGAGTTCGATAACTGAAGTGAGCCGCAACGCGCTAGCGGCGGGTGAGTAATGCACCGATATCAAAAGGCCAGAACCGGCGGCTCGCGCCTGGCCGCTCAGTACGCGCAGGATTCCTGCGATTCGTATCAACACCACTTCTACCGCAACTATCCGCGTCAGTTTTCAACATGATGAGACGCGTGCCCGTTGGCTGTGGCCTTTTCAATGTGTGGCAAGGGAGTTTCCGCGGGGCCAGCTAGTGTTTCTCCGGTCGCATGGAAACGCGAGCCGTGGCAGGGACAATCCCAAGTCTGTTCGGCGCTGTTCCACTGGACCAGACAGCCCATGTGAGTGCAGTGGGGTGAGAGCTGTGTTACATGTCCGCTCTCGTCACGGTAGACGGCGACGCGCTGACCTTGCAGGCTCAGAATTTTCCCTTCACCGCGTTTCACACTGCGAACAGACCTACCCTCACTCTTCGTCAGTCGATCCTTGATCATGTAATACGGGTAGTCGATGTTCTCCAGCACATAGTTGAAGATGGAACTCAGCTTCTTGCGGTCGGCGGCGAAGAGTTCCCGCCACGGGTTTCTGCGCCCCAATGCGGCGTCACAAGCCATCATCGCGGCCACCGTGCCGAACGTCAGGCCGTTGCCTGAGAACCCGGTGGCCACAAACTGTCGCGGTGCGGTCTCTCCGATAAATGGCAGACCATCCACAGATTCAATCACCTGACCAGACCAGCGATGGTCGAACTGCGCTTGAGGCACGAACTTCCTCAGCATTTCTTCCAGATCGTGGAAGCAACGATCTGGGTCATCTTCCTGACCGGTCTTGTGATCGAGGCCACCGAAAATGACGTAATCATGATCGGCCCGTTGCTCCATGCGAAGATAGAAGTAGGGATCTGAAGTGTCCCAGAACAAACCGTCCGCAATGGCGCCTTGCGGCAGTTTCGCGCCGACGACATAGCTGGTGTAAGGCGCGATCTTCGTCTGAAACAGGGTGGCGCTCAGCATACCGGTCTTGCCCATCAAGGGGACGTCCGTCGCGATCACGATAAATTGAGAATTCACCTTATGCCCGTTGGCCGTGATCTGCATGGAATCATCAGCGAACTCCTGAGCTTCCGTGCGTTCGCAGACATAGCTGCCATCGCCATCAATTTGGCTCAAGAGAGTCTGCGCATATTTCAGCGGATGGAAATGTGCCTGATTCGGATAACGCACACCGGGGTGATGAAAGATCGGGACCGAGTCCACATACTCAGAATTGAATCCGAGTTCGCAGCCGAGCTGTGCTTCTTCACGCAGGTCTACACCAGAACTGGAACCATCGTGCAGCGAACTCACCAGGAAGCCGGGAACACGAGCAAAGCCGCAGTTGATATTCTCAGCATGAATAATATCTTCGATCTGTTGAATCGATGCCATTCCGGCATCCCACACGGCTTGGGCATGATCACGACCCAGTCGCGAGATCAGTTTGGAAAGCTTCAGGTCTGTGACGCAGGTGAGGTGCGCTGAAGTGTGCCCGGTATCAACGGCGTCGCAACGATCACGCTCCAAGAGTGCAACTTTCAACCCTGCCTGCTTCATGAGGTACGCCGTCGTGATTCCCGTATTGCCTCCGCCCACAATAGCAACATCGACATCGATATCACGTTGGAGCGGGGCGAACTTCGGCAGCGAGGCGGTATCCGCCCAGTAAGACGTGGTTGGCATGATGACCTCATTCTCTGTGATGTTGTTCTAAGCCGGACGTAAACGAAAGGCGGGCCCGAGTAATCAATGTTTCCCGCCCTTACGTCCGCCTTTTCGGCTGGATGAATGATCCACCGCTCGTCCGCGGCCACTGCCGGACTTCTTACCGCCACCGGATTCCTTGTTGACGGTAGCCCAGGCGCGGGCCTTCGCTGTCTTCTCTGATACGCCGCGCTCGCGATAGCCATCGGCAATGTGTTCAGCTTGCCGCTTCTGCTTGTCGGTGTACTTCTCTTTGCTGCCTTGAGGCATGATGTCATTCCTGTGAATCAACCTGGCTCTAAGCAGAAAGAAGCTGGGACTAGTTCGAAAACCAGCCAGCCCATTTGCCGGGCAGCAACGTGCCTAGCAACGTCGATTGCTGCAGTGTCCGCACGCAGATGAGGCCGCCGTCAGGATCTTCATCCGATCACGACGCTGACGACGGCAGTCTTCTAATCTGCATGGGCAAAACTAAATCCGTCCTATCAGCACCAGGATCAGTACGACCACCAGCACGGTTCCGATACCACCGCTGGGGTAATAGCCCCAACTGCGACTATGTGGGTACACGGGGATCGAACCGAGCAACAGTAGCACCAGTAGAACGAGTAAAATAGTTCCCATGACGTGTCTCCAGTAGCGATAACAGAGTTGCGAACAGGGTTATTGAGCGTCGTCCTCACTAACCCACAAGGCCTGCGAGGGCTCCGAGAAGTTCCACAACAACAAGTGCCCATCGAGTCATAGTTTTGTCTCCGACAGAAAGCTGAGTAATTCGCTGGCAGGCCAACGGCCATCTGCATTTACATGGCAAGGTCCGTGCCAAACGAGTGCCGGTTCGATAGACAGTTGAGGGAAACAGGCTCACAAACGCCGCTGGCATGTGATCATCGTCAGCCAGCGAGATTGCGGCTGTTCATCGCTCGGTGAAGCTGCAGGCATCTCAGTCATGGAGTGACTGAGCTACGTAGGCGAGTCATTCCATGACTCGCATTCCGGTACGCCCAGACGCGCAGCTAGTTCCTGCGATTCATATAAGACGATATAAAACGGCCCGTGATGTCCATAAACGACAGAAGCGCCGGTGGTCTTGCCTACCGGCGCTTCCTATGGCTTATTTTGCTGTTCTGCGTTGCTACTAACGTGGCAGATTCGGTGTCTTCGCGGCGAGTTCGGAATAAGTCCAACCACGACGGACTTGCTCACGCGAGTTGTCCCAGTCCTCTGGCCAGTCAGCCTGCAACTGTCGATCGAGGTCATCGTTCCACTCTGGATAACGCTCGCCGTAATGCATCCGGGCGCCGTATCCATAGCGGAAGGCTGGCTCGTTCTCGTCATAGTTCGGCACATTGCCTGCGGGGATGGGCTGCTTGCCAGCAGCCTGCGAAACCGTATCCCCAACGTTCTGGTTGAGGTCTGGAGCGTTACCGCCAAAGTCGTGCTTGGTTTGCTCCCAGTCACGACGGAAGGCATCTTTCACACGATCCCAGGCAGAATCGTAGTCGTTGCTCCACCAGGCTGGCTGAGGCCTTGTGCTCGGACTCAGACTGGTGACTGGCTTCTTAGTTGCAGTGGCCATGATGTTTTCCTTGGTTCTTATTCGGTGCTGGTCGTCAATGGCGACAACCCGGCAATTAGAAAAATGAATCGCTGATAATCAGCAGATGTAGTCAGCGCTTCGATGAAAGTTACTTGTGGTGAGATTCGCGAGAACTGGCTTTTCGCCAGAGGCAAACATCCCACAAGCAGACTCTGCCAGCAGATCGTTTCTGACTTCAATCCACTGGTAGAGCACAAGCAATCGCGTCGACGTACTAATCTGTCTTCTTCGCGGAGGTCACCTCTTTGCGGTTGTCCTTCTCCAGATCCTTCATCAGTGTGCGAGCATGGTCCAGGTGCGCGGTAGTGGTCTTCTCACCTTCTTCCAGTACCGTTCGCAGTTCCGGTGAAGCGTAGTTCTTCAGCACCTTCAACGTGTCCGCCATGTGGAGGTGAGCGCCGATCTGGGATCCGATATAGCATTTATCAAAGTCGGTCCCCTTCTTGTCGCTCAATTCCTTCTTCATGGTCTCGACACAGAGCTGACCGATTTCACGCTTGATACGGAGGTGGTCTAGCTCACCAGTGCCGCGGAACGCAGTGGTGTGAGTGGTCGTCTCACGAGTCGCCGGCAGATTCGGATCTCGGTTCGCAGTCGCTGCGTTGGGATCACGATTGGTCGTGTTCGTGTTACCGGCAGTGCTGTCGCGTTTTGGTGTCGTGGTATTATCACGACTGGTCGTCGCGTTGTTGTCGCGGGGAATGGTTGTCGTCGTCGTGGTTTCGCGGTTGATCTGAGTGGAAGAACCTGTAGTCGCGGCAAACTTGTTGAGCTTACCAATGAAGGCCTGATGATCCTTGGCCAGCATCTCCGCGAACTCTTTCACATCGGAGTTCTCACTCTTCGACGCGGCGAATTTGGAAACGGCCACTTCGCCTTCATTGTCGATAACCAGGCACGCTGCCAACTGGCCATCTGCCTGATTCTGGTTCGCACCGACCTGAGTCGTCGCTGTGCGAGTATTAGGCTGCGGTTGCTGTGGCTGCCGCTGCACGTTCTGAGGGTTGGTCTGCGGCTGATTCTGCTGGGCCGCATTCTTGGGGGCATCCTGTGCTGACACAAAAACTGCTGCCGCCAGAACTGTGGAAGTCGCCGCCGTAGCACACCAAGTCAAACTCTTCATGACACTAACTCCTGATAACTTAATAGAACTCTTAGGTGCCAGCGGGGAGGAGCATCTCAATCGATTGAAGAACTCATCGACGGGACGCCGAAGAGAAATGCGAATGTGCGAAAGAGTGCAAAGCACGTCCTTGAGGTCTCCGCTCCAAGCGGTCTCAAGTAGTGGCGGCTGGGAAGTTCGCTGCCGCCTGCACTGCAACCCGGTCTGGCAGGGAGACGGAAATGCAAACACCGTTCCCCGTTTGTGTTGTCAACTGTCCGGATTTCTTCGGCACGCTTCAGACGGTGTCCTTTCGTGGCGTTTACAGTGCGAGCGGTAATGCGCGAGGCGCCGATCGAAAGATTGCGGCACGCCGTTCAGAAGTTGCCCCGGCTAAGTTGTTGCACGATGCGATCAAGGGCAGACCAGCAGGGTCAGAATGGAGCCATCAGGAGCAAATGGCTTTTGAAGCGACCGATGAAGAATTCGCAATCAGAGCACGCTGTGTTTATATGTAATATCGCGAATTTGAAGTAGGACGGGCGATCCTGCCCGTCACCGAGATGGCGGACAGAATGTTCCCCCTGCTTGGGAAACGGCTCGGCAGGCAGCCTCACCCCCCCCGACTCAGATTTCAGATCACGGAGCTGCAGTCGCGGGTTCGTGCTGGGGGTTAGGGCTGTCGAAGACGAAGTCTTCCGAATCGTGGACGCGCCATTCACCCTCGCCCAGCAATTCCAGCACTTGCTCGTGGTATTTGAGGATCGACGGTCGATGGCAGACGCTGATCAGCGTCATCGATTGCTGGCGGAGTTTGTCATAGAGCTTCTCTTCATTGTGGAGATCGAGTGCGCTGGTGGCTTCGTCCAGGATGACATACTGCGGCTTCGCCAGGAGCACGCGAGCCATGGCGAGTCGTTGTTGCTCACCCGTCGAGAGGATCTTGCCCCAGTCGAGTTCCGCATCGAGTCCACCAGCTCGCTCGACGAGGTGCGGCAGGTTGACGGTATCGAGTGCTTCCAGAAGTTCCGCGTCCGGGACGTTGCCTTCCAGAGATGGATACAACAGCTGCTGACGAAGCGTTCCCGAGACCATGTAAGGCTTTTGCGGCAGAAAGAACATGTCTTCTGGTTTGGGCCGCAGAATCTTGCCTTTGCCGGTGTTCCACAGTCCGGCGATAGCTCGCAGGACGGAGCTCTTCCCCCCGCCGCTGGGACCGACAATCAGCAGGCCCTGGCCGGGCTTCACTTCGACGCTCAGGTCCTTCACCAACACACGCTGACCATCGGGAGTCTGTACCGTAACCTCTTCCAGAAGCAGGCGAGAGTCTTCACCGGACTGAATGGATTCACCGTCTTGCGTTTGAGCGGCCGAACCGTCGATCGAGCGGCGGAAGGCATAGAGTCGTTCCACTCCGGCCGCGAATCGGCTGAGGGCTTCGAAGTTATCCACGATGATGGCCAAAGCGCTGAGTACGGCCGTGAAGGCACCCACCGCCTCGATCACACGTCCCACTTCCAGCTCACCGGAGAGAACTTGCGAGGCCAGAATCACGCTGGGAATGATCGATGTCAGCGAACTGAATCCGTACTGAAAGAAATTCAGATTGAACTGCCACTTGATCAAGCGGCTGTAGTTGGTGAACGCTTCCTGGAAGGACTGGCGCGCCAGCGAGTACTCCTGTCCCTCACCGCGATAGAATGCGATGGACTCAGCGTTCTCGCGGATACGCATGAGTTGAAAGCGAAAGTCAGCCTCACGTTTCAACTGCAGGAAGTTCAGGCCGACGAGCCTCTTGCCGAACACAGTCATGGTCAGCACTGTGCCGACAACCGCATAGATGGCCATGAACGCGACCAGCTTCTTGGAGATCGACCACAGCACTCCGCTGAAGGCGATCAGTTGAATGGTCGAACCCATGAAGAGCAGCAGGTAGTACAACGATCGCTGCGTGAATGTGTTGATGTCTTCCGAGATGCGCTGATCCGGATTATCAATGTTGGGATCGTTCGTCAGGCGGTAGTAAGAGCGGTTGTTGAGGTACTTATTCAGAAAATTCGCCGTCATCCAGCGGCGCCACAGGATGCCGAGCTTGTCACGCACATAGTAGTACGATGCGAACAAGGGCACCGAGATGCACAGCAGCCCCGCGCACTGGTAGATGGAGGTCCAGAAACGGTCCGAGTTCTGGCTGGCCAGAGCCGAAGTGAACTCACCCGTTTGCCGATTCAGCAGCACGCTGAATCCGGTATGCCCCAGCATGAGGATCATGAGCAACACCAGCAGGCCACGCGCCTGCCACTTGTTGTCGAGGCTCCAATAGAGCCAGGCGAGTTTGGCAAATCGTTTCCACAAGCGGCGATCAAAACGAGGGATCGAAGGCTTCGATGATGATCCGCTGCTGGCACTCATGATGACTCCACCAAGGGGGAACGCACACAGCCTTCAGCACCACGGCTGAGTCCATCGCTGTGCTCACAACCCGCCTCAGGTGAGGCTGGCTGCTCAAGAACCGGATACGGCTTTGAGCAAGTCAGTTGTCGGAATCAGTCTCATTTCATCCAGCAGCTGGTTAGTTACTTACCAGCTCGCCGTCGAAACAATCGTTCGCCACAAAATCACTAGACAGCTTGATTCTCAGGCGAAACTGGCCCCTCAAGGTCGCGAGCACAACGGTGCGTCAGTCTGCCTAACAGATCTCGTGCCACTCGCGTCGAATCAGCTGAGCGCGATGCGAAGTCGTTGTAGGGCGGATCAGATCTCGTGAGGTTCGAGCGAACCGATGAAGGGCAGATGCCGATAGTCGTCGTTGTAGTCCAGGCCATAGCCGATCACGAAGACGTCCGGAATCTGGAAGCAGAAGTAATCCGGAGTGAAGTCCACGAGGCTGCGGCCTTCCTTTAGCAAGAGGACTGCGGTTTTGATGCTGCGCGGGTGATGGCTGCCCAGTGCCTGCACCAGGCGCTCGAGCGTCCGGCCCGTATCGAAGATGTCATCAATTACCAGCACGTCGCGATCACGAATATCCGGCAGCAGTTCCATCCCGACCTTGAGATCACCCGCCACTGTGGCGCGTCCGCGATAGCTCGACGCATGCACGACGCCCATGCGATGGGGCACGGTGATTTCACGAACAAGGTCCGCCATGAACAGCATGCTGCCGGTCAACACGCCCAAAACGGTGAGCGGCCGGTCATGGTAATGCTGCGACAGTGTCAGTCCGAGCGTACGAACCCGGCTTTGGATCTCAGCAGGCTCAACCAGTTTCTGCATGGGATGACTCGGCTTACGCTGCGGCTGGAAGAGCCGCGGTTCGCAGCATCAGCACGCCTTTCGGATGGGCAGGAATCATCGAAAGGTATGGTCTTCCGAACGCGTCCGCTACAACCAGCGGCCGAATGAACCGAATGCCTCGTGCAGCGTTAGGACAACCGTCACGCGACAATCCTGTCCAGTACGCTGCACTTAACTTCAAACAGATCTATGGCTCGCCGCACCGCCAACTGCCCTGCCTGTGCCGCACCGGTGGAGTTCCAATGTCGAACTTCGCTGGTGGCCGTCTGCAGCGCCTGCCACACGATTGTGGCGCGGGGCGATAAGGCGGTCGCAGATCACGGCCGGGTGGCTGATCTGGTTGACACGCAGTCACCGCTGCAGCTGGGCCTGCGCGGCAAGTTTCGCAATAAGCCGTTCTATGTCGTCGGGCGAGTGCAGTTCGCGCACTCGGCGGGCGGCGTGTGGGATGAATGGTACTGCCAGTTTCCGAACGGCAAATGGGGCTGGCTCGCCGAAGCTCAGGGACGTTTCTACCTGACGTTTGAAAAAGAAACGCCCGAGTCGCCGCTGCCGGAACTGAGTTCTCTGCAGGCGGGAAAGAAGCTCGCGACGCCGTCCGGGACGTTCGTTGTGGCTGAAGTTGGGGTTGGCCGAGTCGCCGGTGCGGAAGGCGAGATCCCTTATGCCTTGACGCCGAACGCCGAACAGCGGTTCGCCGATCTCTATTCCGAGGGCGAGCGGTTCGCGACGTTCGACTACAGCGAAGAGGTTCCGAAGGCCTACGTGGGCTGGCAGGTGACACTGGAGTCGCTCGGCTTGTCCAAGGCGGTCGCGGCTGCGAAAGAACCCCGGCAGGTCAAGGCCCTGAAGGTCAGCTGCCCGCAATGTGCCGGACCGCTGACGCTGTGCGCTCCCGATCAGACGCAGCGCGTTGCCTGTCCCTATTGTGCGGCCTTGCTCGACTGCAATCGCGGTCAGCTGCAGTACCTCTCCACTCTGACGCCGACGATCGAGCCGCTGATCCAACTCGGTGCGGAAGGCGAGCTGTTCGGAGCGAAGTACACCGTCATTGGTTTCATGCAGCGGTCAGTGACGTTCGACAAGAAGTATTTCTGGACTGAGTACCTGCTCTACGAACCTCAAGTCGGGTTCCGTTGGCTGATGCATAGCGATGGACATTGGAGCTTTGTGGAACCGGTCTCGCCGGCCGAAGTCGAAGACCGGCACTCCACTGCAATCTTCCACAAGCAGACGTTTCGCTTGTTTCAAGATGCCGTGGCGCGAGTGGAGTACGTGCTGGGCGAGTTCTACTGGCGGGTGGAAGTGGGCGAAGCGGTCCTGTGCCGCGACTATGTTTGCCCGCCGCTGGCGCTGTCCTTTGAACGTTCGCAATCGGCGACCGTGCGGAATTCAGACTCGGTGAACGAAGAAGGCTCGGCCACCATCATCGACACCAGTGAGATCAACATCTCGCTGGCGCACTACGTGCCGCATGCGGACATTGAAGCGGCTTTCAGCTTGAAGCGCCTGCCGCGCGGGTGGGGTGTGGCTCCGAACCAGCCGCAGCCGTGCGATCGCAACATCTATGTGAACTGGTTCCTGTTCGCGCTGGCCCTCGGAGTTATCTTCGCGTTCGCGGAGTTCATGGGTTTGAGCCCTGACGGATGGCTGCTGGTGGTCGCAATCGCTTTCATCTCATTACTGCCGGTGGGAGCGATGTTCATCAATCAAAGCTTCGAACAACGCCGCTGGGCGGAGAGCGAGTTTGGTGAGTCCTAGTTGGAAGTCGCGCTGTTCCTGGCAGCGACTATCCGCGTTTGCGTTGATTCTTTTGCGAATGCGGGTGAGCCAGTTCATAGGTTTCCTGCATGCGGCGAGCGCTGACGTGCGTGTAGATTTGAGTCGTCGTCAGGCTCTTATGGCCGAGCAGCTCCTGCACGCTGCGCAGGTCAGCACCACCGTCGAGCAGGTGCGTTGCGAAGCTGTGACGCAGCGTGTGCGGACTGGTCTTGGGATCGAGCCCCGCCATCGCCAGGTACTTTTCGAGCATGCGGCCCACGCTGCGAGTCGTCAGTCGCGTGCCGAAACGGTTGAGGAACAGAGCGTCGCCATCAGCACTCTTCGGATTGGGTTCTCGGACATCGAGCCAGTGCGTCAGTGCCTTCACCGCGAACTTGCCCAGCGGTGAAATGCGTTCTTTCCGGCCCTTGCCGCGAACTCGCAGCACATCGGAATCGCGGTCCCAGTCAGACAGGTTCAAGCCCGCCAGTTCCGCCACACGCAGGCCACCCGAATAGATTGTCTCCAGAATCGCACGATCTCGAATGCCCGCGGTTTCATTGGCCGGCGGCGTTTCGAGCAGCTTGATCAGTTGCTCGGGAGTCAGCAGGTGCGGCAGCTTGCGACCCGCGCGGGGAGTTCGCAGCGCCGCCGCCGGGTTAGACTTCACCAGTCCTTCGCGCAGGCAGTAACGAAACAGGGTTCGCAGGCAGGCCAGCCGTCGCGCGATGGTGGACTTCGCGTATTCGCATTCGTGGAGGTAAGTAACGTAGCCGCGCAGCATCGTGATATTCAGCTGGTCGGGATCGGGGGCATAGCCAACGCGATCTCGAAAATAGTCCAGCAGACTGGCCAGATCTTCTCCGTAGGACTTGATCGTCAGCGGCGACGCATTGCGTTCGATTTTCAGGTATCTCAGGAAACCATCGATCGCGCGATCCATGCGTGACGCCTTCGTGTATCGCTCAAAGCGGCTCGAAAGGAATGAGTTTGCAGCGAGCCTCAGTCTGTCATCATCGACACTCGCCCGTCCACGGCATCAGCCGCTCCGGCGCTGCTGTTACATCCGGAACGATGGGCCACTCGCCGACCGTACCATAAGCTCCCGGCGGAACTTCCTCGACAGCACTTTCGCAACATCAACGAGATCCGAGATGAACACTGAAGAACTCAAAGGCCGAGTGGCGGTGGTGACCGGCGGTGCCAATGGAATCGGTCGTGCGACGGCGCTGCTGCTGGCTCGCCACGGTGCGAAGGTTGTCGTGGGCGATTACCGCCTGCGTCCTGAGAACGACGACACCTTCCGCAGTCTGGGCATCGAACAGCGTCAATGCGATGTGCGGCAGGAAGCGGAACTTAAGAGTCTGGTCGACTTCGCCGCGTCGTTCGGCGGCCGCATCGACATTCTGGTGAACAACGCCGGTATCGCCATGGTCAAGCAGATCACTGAAGTCAGCGAAGCCGATTGGGATGCCTGCATTGATACCAATTTGAAGGCGGCGTTCTTCGGTTCCAAACATGCTATTCGCTGGATGCTGGTCGAGGGTCGCGGCGGCTGCATTGTGAACATCGCCAGCAATGCCGGCATCCTGCCACGAGCGCACGATCCGGTGTACTCCATCAGCAAGCAAGCAGTTGTGGGGCTGACCAAGTCGCTGGGTTTGAGCCATTCCAGAGACAAGATTCGAGTCAACGCGATCTGTCCCGGCCCGGTTGGCGAAACGGGTATGATGAACGATGACCTCGACAAGCAGCCGGACCGCGCTGCCGCCGTGAAGCAGTTCATTGAAGCCAGTCCGATCGCTCGTGCTTACGGCCGCATGATCGATCCCGCCGAAGTGGCGGAAGCAGTCCACTACTTCGTGAAAGATTCCGCCGTAATGGTGACCGGCACCTGCCTGACCATAGACGGCGGCAAGTCACTCGGTGTTCCGCCGAAGACCTGAGCCGCTTTTGTGTAGGGCGGACAATCCTGTCCGCCTTCGCGGCGCCTTTCAAATCGGCGGACAAGATTGTCCGTCCTACACAGTTTTGGGACGCAGGACGTACCAGTCGGCGAAGGCCACCGCGAGGATCAGCATGATGCCGATCAGCATCAGCCAGGTCAGCGACATATCCACTTCGTAGCCGGAGTCTTCGCTCACTTCGACCGGTGCTCGCTGGCCGGAGCGCAGCTGGCTGAGAGTCGATTCATCCAGATCGAAGAAGTTGACCGCGAAGCGTTCCAGTTCCTGCTCACCGTCCACCAGCGCATAGATACCCGTCTGATCCAGCGGCGGCAGTTCGACGATGCCGGTGCGGGCGAGTTCTTTACTCGTCGCCTCATGCTTCAGCGTCAGCTTCCGTGCGGTGGCGGCTTCGGTCTCCTTGCCTTCGAACAAACGAAAACTCATGGTCTCGTTGACGCGGTAGTTCCAGCGCCGCAAGCCCGGCAGGTTCTCGCGCCGTTGTTCGACGAAGTTGCTCAACAGGATCGGCCAGTCGGGACTTTCCGTGATGTTTGACTTCGCGAGATCGAGATTCAGCATGTATGCCGTCGTCGGGGTGCCGTCGAGTCGGGCCAGCAGCATCTGGCTGCCAGCGGTGATTAACGGCGTCACGGCGTAGTCCATCGGTTGCACGCCGGCCCAGACCACGCCGCTCAGCAAGACGCCGTCCATCAACGGATGCCGCTTGTCGATGACATACGGACCGACCAGATCCTTCGCCTTGCCGCGTGCGGCTTCCGACGGATCAATCGGACCAACGCCCAGCCACCACACGCGCGGGTCAGCGGCCGGCAACGGTTGAGCCGTCGCGATCTGCAGGTCGGCACTGCCACCGCCGGACACCAGAGAAACATCCGGCAGCGTGCGGATGACACGCTCAATGGAACTTTTCGCCGCGTGCTCCTTCGGCAATTCAATCGCTACCTTCACCGGCCGCAGCTTCGGCTCGATCAGGTCGACCGAGTTATCAATCGCCAGCGGATCCTTGTCGGCAGCAACGGTCACTCGCAGGCTGCCGAGACCGCCCGGCACCTCTGTTTCGAAAGATCGTTCGGCGCCGGAATCCAGTTCGGCGGAGGCTTCAAAGACCGTCTTGTCTCCCACCTTGCCGCTGACGTTCACGGGCACCGCACGGGCTCCGCGGTTAGCCAATCTCACAAACACCCGTCCGGCCAGAGTCTTCGGGTCGAGGCTCCACTTCGCGGCGATGACGGCCACATTGTTGAGCGGTTCACCGATGGCGAGGATCTCGGCTTTGTCCGGGATCACGTCGCTTTCACTCGGCATGTGATCGGTGATGAACAGCACCTTGCCGGATGTCGCCGCGAGTTGTCCGGCCATATCCAGCGAGGTGGAGAACTCATGCTTCGTCGCTGTCGGTTCCCACTGCTCCAGTCGCTCGCGGGCGTCGTCCCAATTGACGGCCGGGCCAGCCACCATGACGGGGCGGCGTCCCGTTGCGATGACTGTGATCACACTGCCGCGCGGTGCCGCGGTCATGCGACGCTGCAGTTCGGCGAGGGCGATATCCCGAAACGAAGCGCCCTGCGAACCGACAGCGCTCATCGAGGCTGAGCCATCCAGCACGGCGATCAAGTGCAGCACGCGATCGATCTCGCCGAACCGCGGCTGGCTCAGGATGAGTGACAGCAGCAGCGCAGCCAGCAACTCTAACAGCAGTGACCGCGTGATCGGCGGGCGTTCGCGTTTGCGTCCGGCGGTGGGCTGACGGACTTCGGAGCTCCACAAATGCAGACCCGCCACCAGCACCGGCGGAAAGCGACGGTGGTACATATGAATGACCACAATCGCAGGCAGCGCGAGCAGGCCGAGCAGTCCCCAGGGGTTGGCGAAGTACATGCAGCACTCAACGGTTGAAAGACCAGTGACGGGAAACGTCAGCGCAGCGATTGCAACGGTTGTGAGCATCGTAGCGAAGAACACCACGAAGCCAGCGAGCGAACAGGCGTAAGTTGATAAGGAATTGCCGGGAATGTCAGGTCCCCGGCCTCATCGTTCTAAAGTCGATGCTAGATTTGGCGGTCAGACAGGCGCGGGAACTGCGCGCCTGGAGGTACGCGAATTACGAAGGACGTTCATCGTGTCGAAATATCTTGTGACGGGCGGAGCTGGTTTCATCGGTTCGCATCTGGTGACGCGGCTGGTGGACGAAGGACATCAGGTGCGCGTGCTGGACAATCTCAGCACTGGCAACCGTGAGAACCTCGCTCATGTACGCGGCGACGTCGAGTTCCTGCATGGCGATGTGTCGGACACGCGAGCGTGTGCTCAAGCCGTGCGCGGTGTGGAAGTTGTCTTCCATCAGGCGGCGCTGGCTTCGGTGCCGCTGAGTGTGAAGCACCCGCTGGAATCGCATCGAGCCTGTGCAACCGGCACCGTCACGCTGCTGGATGCCTGCGTCCGCGAAGGCGTGCGACGACTGGTCTATGCCGGGTCGAGCAGTGCTTACGGCAACGATCCCGAAATGCCGAAGCGCGAATCACAACTGCCGCAGATGCTGTCTCCGTATGCCGCCGCGAAGCTGGCCGGTGAACTTTACTGCGAAGCCTTCGCTGCCTCGCTGGGTCTGGAGACCGTGCGCCTGCGTTACTTCAACATCTTCGGACCGCGACAAGATCCAGCCAGCCCGTACTCAGCGGTGATCCCGCTGTTCGTGTCGGCTCTGGTGAATGGCAAGCGGCCCACCATCTTTGGTGACGGGTCTCAATCGCGCGATTTTACGTTTGTCGAGAACGTCGTCGAAGCCAATTACCTCGCGGCTCATGCGCCGGGAGTTTCCGGGCGAGTCTACAACGTGGCGTGCGGCGAATCGTTGAGTGTCCGTGAACTGCTCGAAGAGATTTGTCAGAGGCTCGGCGTGCCGTTCAACCCAATCTTCGCCGCACCGCGAGCCGGGGACGTGCTGCATTCATGGGCCGACATTTCGGCGACTAACCGAGAACTCGGATACGAAGTCAAAGTCGGCTGGCGCGAGGGACTGGCTCCAACCATCGACTACTACGCGGCCAAGGCAGGTTACAACAAAGCGGCGGTTTGCACGCCGTAGTCTTGCTCCGGGGCTGTGATGCCTGCTGTAGGACAGACAATCCTGTCCGTCGCAGCATCGTGGGGTACGTTTCCAACGTGCCTTGGAAGGCGGACAGGATTGTCCGTCCTACGACAACTGAGGGAGTAGCTCAGATGTGTCTGGAATCGAAACATGACTCAAGTATCCGCCCCTAACTCTTCCGCTGACGCTGGAGAGATCGACTACGTACAGATCGCGCTGCGGCACAAGGTGTTGCTGGCGGCCGGGCTGCTACTGGGAGTCGGCGCCGGCCATCTGGTCTATCAGCAGATGGGCCCCGAGTACGTCGCGACCGGCAAGATCCTGGTGTCGAAGAAAGCGTCGGTGCAGTTGCGTGAAGGCGATTCACACGACGCGGGCGGACGCGGCGAACACATCGCACTCATTATGAGTCCGTTGATCGTTGAGAAAGCGGTCGAACTCGGTCGGCTCAACGAACTACCTTCGATGCGCAAGTCCAAGGACGTCGTGGAAGACATTGTCGCGGGCTTGAAAGTGCAACGCAGTGCCGGGCAGGACAGTTCGGTTCTGAACGTGCTCGACATCACTTACAAAGCGACGAATCGCCAGGACGCTCAGAAGGTCGTTGATGCGATCATCGAAGCCTATGACGAGTTTCTCGGTGAGATTCATCGCAAACGCATCACCGAACTGACGAAGCACATTGCAGAAGCCAACGGCTCGTTGCGCGATCAGATTCACAAGACCGAACGCGAGTACGAAGAGTTCCGCGCGGCGGCTCCGATTCACCTGAAGTCACACACGCGCGGACCGGGCGGCGAACGCACGGGCACCGCGTCGAACATTCATCAGGAGAATCTGGAAGTGCTCGACAAGGAGCGCCAGCAACTGCTGCTCCGCAAGTCTGAGCTGCTGTCTCAGATTCAGTCCATTGAGAGCGGTCTGGCGAATGGCCAGTCGCGCGAAGAACTGTCCGCGAGTATTCAACTCTTCAATACGACCGTGCGTGCTCCGCAGGATGCAGGGGCGGGAGTGAACTCGGCGGCTAGCACGTTAAACCCGCTGAACCCTCTCGCTGCCAACGCCGCTCGCCCCGAGAACAGCAGCTTGGAATCGCAATGGCTCGCGCTGAAGCTGCAGCAGGAACAGTTGATCCTGAACTACGGACCGGAATGGCCGGCGATTGAAACCATTCGCCGACAGCTCGCCTTGATTGAATGGCAGTTCCGTCAGAAGGGCTTGAAGCTGCCTTCCGAAGCCACGGCCCTGGCGGGAACTCCGGGAGCACCCGGCGCACCCGGCACGGTGCCCGGAGCGGCGAAGGCCGATCTGGTCAGCCTGTATGTGTCGTCGCTGCGGCAGCAGTTAGATGTTGTGCAGCGACGCGAAATGGAGATCAGCCGCGTGTACTCGGTGGAGTTTGATAACGCCCGGCTGCTCTCGCGATATGTCGAACAGGACCGTCACTTTCATGACGACCTCGATCGCATGAACTCCCTGTGGAACGTGGTGCGCGAGCAGGCTGCGAAGGTCGATCTGCAGAAAGACAATCGCGAATACGCAATGCAGTCGATTTCGCCGATCCGCACGACGCTCTCGATCAAGCGTCTGATCAAGCTCTACGGAGCCGGACTGGGTGCGGTAATGGGAGCGACCTGCGGGTTGATTGGCCTCTTCGAACTTCGCCGGCGACAGAACGGCACGGCAACGACTCAAGTCACAACACAGGCGGCAACCGCTGTCGCTCCTGCCGCCACAGCCGCGCCCGCGGTTCCGGTGCGACCCGCAGTAACCACTCCGTTCACAACGCTCGGCAGCATTCCGCAACTGGTACCCGCCGCTGGTGGCGATACAGACTCGGCCCTGTGTGTGCATCACCGAGAGAACTCGCCGGAAGCGATCGCGTTTAAAGCGACTGCTCAATCACTGCTGGCTCAACTGCCGGCTGCGTCGACTGCCATTCAAGTTGTTGGTGCGGCGCGAGGCGATGGCAATTCGTTCGTGATTGCGAACCTCGGCCTGGCTATCGCCGCAACCGGCAAGCGTGTGCTGATCATTGATGCCGATTACACAAACCCGGTCCAGCATGCTCAGTTCGGACTGCGTAACGATATCGGACTGGTCGATGTGCTCAGTGAAGATCTGGATCTGCTGACGGCTTCGCGACCCACGGTCGTCGTCGGCCTGCATGTTCTACCGAGCGGTCAGGCCAGCTCTGAACTTGATCTGTCGAGCGAAGCTTTCCGTCTGCTGTTGGTCGATGCTCGTCGTGAGTTCGATGTCGTGTTGATCGACTCTCCGAGCTTCAGCGACTCCACGCAGGCGATCGTGATTGCTCAACGAGCCGAACACGCCGTCTTCGTGTGGCGCCCGCACCACTCGAACGCCGAGCAGGTACAAAGCGCCGTCACGCATCTACAACGCGGCCAGTGCACGGTCATCGGAGCCATCGCAACCGATTGCATCACGGGCAGCGTTCCGGCTCCGCAGAAACCAGTTGATATCAACGCTCCCCTGGACCCAGCCGCCTTCCGGCAACTCGCTAAAGTCCTCGACAGACAGTAGGCCAGATCTTGGAGTGCTCCGGCCCAGTCGGAGCCCTCCATTCTTCGCGGCACTACGGCCAGGAATGACAAATAACCTGAGCCGTGAAGCTCGCGTTCTCGCAACCCTTCATACGCAGGCAAGTTTGGACGGCCATGTTCTGCGCTACAGCCAGACGAACTCCGCAAACAATGGAGGGCTGAGTCTAGGCCTCGGCACTCCAGGATTGATCCGCTCACTTCCCGGCGGACGCTGACGTCATCGAGTACACGGTGTAGGTCGAATTCTCATAGACCACCGGCGCGTCCAGCACCGACAGGCGGCGGCTGATGAAGTACTCAGCCTCGGTGTGCTCATGCAGCTTCCGCACCTCCTCAGTGGTATAGCAACCGTGCTCGGGATCGGTACCCGCCCAGGCCAGCAGCCAGCGCAGGCGGTTGTTCCATGT
This sequence comes from uncultured Planctomycetaceae bacterium, assembly GCA_964386705.1. Lineage (GTDB taxonomy): Bacteria > Planctomycetota > Planctomycetia > Planctomycetales > Planctomycetaceae > AM-0621. The sequence goes on along the minus strand of CAYLTY010000118.1, from coordinate 879 downwards.
CACGAGCGACTTCGCATCCTGCGGACAATCTTTGAAGGCCACATACTCGGCCCGCTGGGCATACCACTTGAAGGCCCAGCTCTCACGCGGGGTGATGAAGAGTGATTCCGGCGGCGTGTTGGCTTTGACCCACTGACACACATCCAGCCAGTCGTCTTCACGATCGTCGGGCATGTAGCGGGCTGAACCAATTCCGAAGCCGTAAGCCAGAGTGCCCAGCATCAACGCTGCCGCGGCTGCTGTCAGCCGTCGCTGAGTCCTCACCGGGTTTCGCAGCCAGCGAACGCGGTCCTGAAACCAACTGGCAAAGGCCAGCACAAAGAAGATCGGCACCACCGCATCAGCCAGACGGAAGGGATAGAACTTTAGTATTGTCATGCGCAGTTCGAAGAGTGGCATCCGCTCCGGTTTAGGCCTCGGCCCCCATCCTGCCAGCCAGCCCACGAATGCGATGCCCACTGCTGCGATGACGAAACTTCTTAGCCAGGCATACTCACGCTGAGGAATCCGTCGCCCGGCCACCCAGCAGCCCACAGCCAGCATGAGCAGGTAGACCAGATACCCCCGTCTGGGAAACTGCATCGGGTCGAGGTGATGGGCCAAGCGATAAAAGACCTGGATATAGTTGGCTGTGTAAGAGTCCTGCGGTGACTGCCCCCCGACAGCACTCAACGCCGGCACGATGCCCGCGAGGCTTGTGAAGGCAAACAAGACGAGACCTACAACCAGCGAAACCTTCCACTTCAGATCTTGCCCCCCTCTCCCCGGTCCACCGGGGCGAGGGGCTGGGGGGGAGGGGCGCTGCTGGGCAACCGCATCTGAATCTGATTCACCCCCCAGCGTGTGTGCGGCGGCCCAACGAGCGAGGGCGGGCGGGTC
>CAYLTY010000117.1:0-24917 GCA_964386705.1 uncultured Planctomycetaceae bacterium | reverse complement strand
CGGCAGAGGCGTTGAGAACGTCATGCGCGGCATTCACCGTCTGCGCGACGGACCGGCCCACGGTGAGAGCATAACTGCCCCACACCAGGAAAACCGGACCGGCAAGCAGGATGAGAAACCGCCACATGATGGATATTTAGTCAGATTCCGACGTCAGTGAACTTCGAGCACGGCGTTGCGCATCAGGCGCATTGGTGCCTCCGCAATCCTACTACTGCCCGGGACGACCCACATGAACTGAAATGCTGAGAATTCAACTCGCGACTCGACTTCCGCGCGACGAATCGGCAGTTGCGGATCAATCGACAGACCTTGACCACATCGCCCACGCCGATTTTGACCAGCACTGTTCAGCTCATCGCGTCCTGCCGGACAGACAAAGAGTGGAGGGTCAATTTCGGATGGGTATGCTAAAACCCACGTCTTAGTTCCTATTCAGTCAGACGCTACTCTTCCGCCTGGGAAGAGTCATGGAGGCAGCCGCGAGAGGGTTTTGCAGTGCTCAACTGCGAAGCCAGTTCACTCGTGGCTGGCATGCGGGCCACTTACTAGGAATTCGCCATGGGACAAATGATGCGGCCGGAATCCGCTTCGTCTCGGTCAGTTTTGCATCGCCGATTTTTAAGTCAGCCCAAGCACGAACGCTCGCCGTTGGAAGTGCTTGTGGCCCAGCCTGATGAGCCACTCGGAATGCGTAGCACTCTCTACAAGCACCTCGGAGCGCATGTTACTCAACGCGATGGTATCGCCGGCACGCACTTCGCCGTCTGGGCGCCGAATGCCCGCGAAGTGTCGCTGATCACGGACAGCAACGGCTGGCAGCACGGACAGACCTGGTTGAACGGCAGTGACTCCGGAGTCTGGAGTGCGTTCGTTCCCGGCGTGCAGGTCGGCGAGAAGTACAAGTACTCGCTCGTCAATTGCCACGGTCAGCGTGTGGAGAAGTCAGATCCATTTGCCTTCGCCAGCGAGATGCGGCCCAAAACAGCTTCCGTGGTGGCGGATCTGAGTACGTACCAGTGGAACGATGATGGCTGGCTGCTGCGTCGGCAGGCGACCAACTGGCTGAGGCAACCGATTTCAATCTACGAAGTGCATCTCGGTTCGTGGCGTCGCCCCAAGGACGGCCGCACGTACCACTCGTACCTTGAATTCGCAGACATGCTGATCGAGTACTGCCTGGACATGAACTACACCCACATTCAATTGATGCCCATCACCGAGCATCCGTTTGATGGGTCGTGGGGCTACCAGGTTACCGGGTACTTTGCCCCGACCAGCCGCTTCGGCGAACCGCAGGACTTCATGGCCTTCGTGGACAAGTGCCATCAGGCCGGACTGGCGGTGCTCACAGACTGGGTGCCGGCGCACTTCCCGACAGATCCGCACGGCTTGGCACGTTTCGACGGAACGGCTCTCTATGAGCATGAAGACACCCGCCGTGGTTTCCATCCCGACTGGAACACGTACATCTTCAATTACGGCCGTTTTGAAGTTCGCGACTTCCTGCTGTCGAGCGCACGCTTCTGGTGTGATCTGTATCACGTCGATGGTCTGCGCGTGGATGCTGTGGCTTCGATGCTATACCTCGACTATTCCCGCAAATACGGCGAGTGGGAACCGAATCAATACGGCGGTCGCGAGAATCTGGAAGCGATCTCGTTCCTGAAAGACTTCAACACCATGATTCATGGTGACTTCCCTGGCGCGATCACGATCGCCGAGGAATCCACCGCCTGGCCGGGAGTGTCTCGACCCGTCTACGACGGCGGGCTGGGCTTCACCATGAAGTGGGACATGGGCTGGATGAACGACACGTTGCGTTATATCCGTCATGAACCGATTCATCGCGCGCATCATCAGGGCGAACTGTCCTTCCGCATGATCTACGCGTTCCACGAGAACTTCGTGCTGCCGCTGTCGCATGACGAGGTGGTGCATTGCAAGGGCTCGCTGATCAGCCAGATGCCCGGCGATGACTGGCAGAAGTTTGCGAACCTGCGAATGCTGTACTCGTACCAGTACACGTCGTCCGGCAAGAAGCTGCTGTTCATGACCGGTGAATTGGCCCAATGGGGCGAGTGGAATCACGATGCCGAGCCCGATTGGAATTTACTGAATGAGCCGTGGCACGCAGGTATTCATCGCCTGATTACGGACCTCAACCGCGTCTACAAGGAAAACAAGGCGCTGTATGAAATGGATTTCAGCTCGGAAGGTTTCCAGTGGATTTCGTGCGATGACTGGCAGGGCAGCACGTATGCCTGGATTCGCTGGGCCGAGAAGAAGTCCGAGTGCGTGATCTGCGTGGCCAATTTCACTCCGGTGGTCCGTCACGACTACCGGATCGGTGTCCCCGCGCTGGGCTTCTACCGCGAGATCTTCAACAGCGACGCAGCGATCTATGCGGGATCAAACCAGGGCAACACCGGCGGCCGTTACAGCGAGCCGATCGGCTCGCACGGCATGCAGAACAGCATCTCGATCACCCTGCCGCCGTTGTCAATCATCATCCTCAAACCGGTGACCGCGGCGCCTGCTGCGATTCCGACAACCGTTGCGGCGCCAACGGCGAATTGAAGTCGCTTCTCGCGGTTAGACAGTCGTTTGGTTGTGGTCTTGATTTCCCGCAGAGGCGCGGAGTTCGCAGAGAAAAAAGATCTAGTAAGCAGTTCGTACTGCGGCTGCTTCCATCCGGTCTCTGCGGGAAATTCATCTTCTACGGTTGCCGTCTATCCGCGATCGCGGCACTGTGAGACGAGTGCGGGAGCCTTCTCCAACGCCTCGCGCACGAGATGTCCCATGTGGGGATGCTCGGGCTCTACGTCGATGGGCAGGCCGTGCTCACGCAGTCGCTCGGACGCCGTCGGTCCGATGGATGCGACGACGCAGCGGCGAGCGGCTGCCAGCCACGCGTCTTTGACTCCGAGCCGTTCGGCTTCCTGCGTAACGTGCGTCAGATGCTGAGCCGTCGTGAACATGATCACGTCGAAGGCGCCAGCGATGGTGTCTGCGATGGCGGATTGCAGGGGACCGATGTCATCGGGCAGAGCCCACTGATAGACGCTGACGGTTTTGATTCTCGCGCCGCGACGTTGCAGTTCCAGGTAGAGGTCTGCTGACGGCGCTCCATACTCCTGCACGGCGATGGTCATGCCTGCGAGTGGCGTCGACGAATCCGAACCAGTCAGCCGCAGCACCAGATCAAGCACTTCGTGCCAGGTGTTTGGTTCTTCAGCCTTGCCAGCGAACGGCACTCCCCACTTCTTGAACACAGCGGCCGGTTTGGGCCCGCGAACGATGACGCGTTGCTCTCGCAGCAGGTTGAGAAACGCTTCGCGGGGCTCCACCGTTTCAATGGCCGTCGCCAGAGCTTCCGCGCCGACGCCCGTCATGAAGATGACCAGATCGAAGGACTTCGCTCGCAGGCCGTCCAGAAATTCCTGAATCTCAGGAGTCATCCCGAGCGGCACTTCCTTCATGGCCGCTGCGACTGTCGCATGACCTCCGTGACGTTCGATGAGCGAACCCATCTCGCTGCCTTTGCGACTCTCAAAGCTCAACACCCGCAGACGTTCGGACATATCCACTCCTCAGTGAAGCAATTCCAAGTGGTGAGAGGATGGTGGTCTGTACGTTGTCTGGCAACCACACGCTGGGTGGGTTTTGCAGGTCTGTGGAGCTTCACGTGCGTGCTCCGCGAAACGGCACGCGCGGCATGACTCAAGGCACCAGCACGAGCTTCCCGTTGTGACGTTCCGACAGTTCCCGCAGGAACTTTTGGCCGCGCCACGCCATCGCGATGCGCTTGTAGTCCTTGGATGGGACCAGCTTCTGAGCGGCCGCGATCTTGCCTTTTTCAATCAGGTCGAAGGCGTCGCGCCCGGCATCGGTCATGGGTTCTTCAAATGCGACGGCTTGCAACTTCGAGTGCCCAACTGGCAGGTCCATCAACTCTGATTTCACTCGCAGGTTGAAGTCGCCATCGCTCAGAAAGTAGACGATATCCGGTCTCATCTTCAGAGCCTGAGCCAATGCCAGCGTCGGTTCGGTGTTCCCGGCGGTCATGACGCCCTGCATCCAGGTGAGATATTTTTGTTTGGCACCGAGCGTGGCAGGCTCCAGACCCGGAGCGGGCATCGCGACGCTGTAGTCGTTGAAGAAAATGATGAAGAACTGAGACTCGGCAGGCAGGTTGCCGATCGAGTTCACCAGTTCGATCTTCACGCGTTTGAAGCGTGTGTTTGCTTCACTGTCATGTGGACGATTCATGCTGAGCGACGCATCGAGCACATAGACAATTCGCTTGCCCAACGGAGCCAATCCAAAGAACTCGGTTGCGTCGCCGTCTCCAATGCCGTTGCCGGTTCCCGTGCCTGAACCTCGACCGCGCAGCTTGCCGTTGCCGAGACCCACCATTTCGTGACGATCGGCCAGGGAGCCATCGCCGCCCCAGCTATCGCTCAAGATGTGTGCGAACGCAGCGTTCGACATTGCCGGGACGTTGATGGCTGACGATGCCGGACCGGGTAGGCCTTGCATGACTGACACGGCCGCCTTGCTGCCGCTCGAACGACCGCCGGGAATGCCGTAAGTGATCTCTCCTTCGATGGGTCGCATCGCGTGCTGCAGGGGCATATCCAGACGGGTCAGCATGGCAGGCTCGAAATCGTCGGTGGCATCGACCACGACATCGAAGGGCTTCTGCTCGGACACCACTTGTTGCCAGCCGCAGCACGCCAGGATCACCAGCACCGCAACGTGCAACGTCGATGACACAGCTAAGGCCGTCCAATTGGGCTTCTTAGCCGCTCGCTCTACTGGCGGTGTCGCCGCAATGGAGATCTCGACGAGGTCGCCGGCACTCGACGTGGCGAGTGTGTCTTGCGGGCTCGTGGGGGTAACATCCATCAGCAGCATCGTTACAACCGGAACAGGTCCTGCGGACTGAATTTTCGCCGCTGAGCCTAGCTTGCTGAACCGGCCTCGGCAAAAACCAAATCAGGCTGGCGGCTCCATCCTTTCCAGTTTCGTCCGCTTGGACGGATGATGCCGATCCCGATACACCTCCCGGCAGGAAGTCTGCGTGGAATCCGACAACTTGCGACCTCTGACATAAGGAACGACCTCGTGTCGAACTTTTTCATCCGCATCCAGCGTGCGTTGTTGCTGACGGTTTGGTTGGGCATGGTCGTCAGTTGCCAGGTACCTGCTTTGGCGCAGGACACTGCCGCGAAGAAGGATGCTCAACCTGCTGACTCGGGTGTGAAGTTCGACCTCGCAGCGCTTTCCAAAGTGCCCGCCGTGTTTCCCACCGAGGAAGCTCAGGCCGACGGCGTCAAAACATTCTTCTACGAAGGGCTGCCGTATAAGGGCAAAACGACGCGCGTCTTCGCCTACTACGGCGTGCCGAAGGTTGCCGAGGATGCTGCCAAGGCAAACCAAAAATTCCCGGCGATGGTGTTGATTCACGGTGGCGGAGGCACGGCGTTCGATCGCTGGGTGAAAGTCTGGAACTCGCGCGGTTACGCGGCCATTGCGATGGATCTCTGCGGCTGTGTTCCCGTGGGGACCTATGGCAAGTGGAAGCGACATGACCTCGGCGGTCCAGCAGGTTGGGATGCCAGCTTTGGTCAACTGGACGACAAGATCGAGGACCAATGGACTTATCACGCTGTCAGCGCTGTTGCTTTGGGCCACTCACTGATCCGGTCTTATCCCGAAGTCGATCCCGAGCGCATCGGCGTCACGGGGATCTCGTGGGGCGGTTATCTGACGAGCGTCGTGTCCGGCGTTGATTCGCGCTTCAAGTTCGCAGCGCCGGTTTATGGCTGCGGATTCTTAGGGGAGAATTCGGTCTGGGTGCCGAAGTTTGAGAGCCTCGGCAAGGAGAAGGCGGGGCTGTGGCTGAAGCAATGGGATCCGTCCTCCTACCTTGGCCGGGCTGAGATGCCGGTGCTGTGGGTCAACGGCACGAACGACTTCGCTTATCCGATGGACTCGTGGCAGAAGTCGTATCGGCTCCCGCGCACGCCGCAGACGTTGTGCTTGCGAGTGCGTATGCCGCATGGGCACGGACCAGCGGGCGAGAATCCTGAAGAGATTCACATCTATGCGAACTCGTTCCTGAAGGGCGGTGACCCTCTCGCCAAGATCACCGATCAAGGGCAATCCGCCGAAGAAGCCTGGGCGACCTTTCAATCGAAAGCACCGATCACCAAAGCCGAGCTGTGTTTCACGAAAGACTCTGGCAAGTGGCAGGACCGCAAATGGGAAACCGTGCCGGCCACGATCGATGCCGGCTCCAGCCGAGTCACCGCGAAGATCCCTGCGGAAGCAAAAGTCTTCTACATCAATCTCTTCGATGACCGCCAATGCGCAGTGAGCACTCAGCACGTGGAACGATAAGCTCGCACGTTGCGGCTCCGGAGTTCGCTCCCTCACTGTCGCGGTACTGCTCAGGGCTGTTTCTGAGCCTGCGTCTGGACCACCACTACCCAGCCCGTGTCTTCATGTCGGTCGGCACCGTTCATCACTTCTGAGTAGTGATTGACGAAGACTGGTTCGAACTCGGCGATCCAAGCCGTACCTTCGCCGTTGAAGTCGTCAACGTACTGATACGCCTCGTTGCGATTGGTTTGCCGCGAGGCGTTTTCGGACTGAATGCGTTTGATCGCGGAAGCCGGGATATGGTGCGTTTCCTGTACGCCGTTCTTCGTGGTGCGCATGCGCGTGTCGTGCAGCACCGTGCCCGCCTGACCCTTCTCATCCGGCCGAGTATCGACGAGCAGGATCACACGACCCTCTTCTGAATCGGCGCTGGCCTTCAACTCGGGAAAATCGCCGACTCGCTGAGACAGAGCTAGAACGCCGATCGCTTTTGGCTTCCCGTCTTCGCCCTTGGCAAGAATAGGTACCGACAGCGCAAACACCCATTCCCTGGATGCGTCCTTGCTGCGATATGTGATCGAGCGATGTGGTCGCTTGATGGGAGTAGTCTTACCGGCTTCTGTGGGAGGCAGATCCTTGCCCAGTCCGTTGAAGTAGTCGCGATAGCCAAAGTTGCCGCCCATCGTGGTGATCTTGGGCGAGCCCCCCACGATGCGCCCGGTGGCGTCGAGCACGAACCAGGTCTTGCCGGGAGCGACGTCCTTGTATTTGTCACGTCGATCATGCAGCCAGTTCTGCAGCAGCGGATCACCCTCAGCTGTGATTTCAGCTCCTGACAGCGCGGCCAGTCGCTCGGCCAGCAAAGGTGACGCCGCCTCTTTTTCCAGCATCAGCCAGCGGGACTGAATGTCCTTCGTGAGCGATCTGGCCACAAACTGTGCGGCGAGTTGCAGGCTCTCACGATGCGCGGCTTGAGCGGCCAGTTTCGCGCTACGTTCTGTCTTCGCTGCTTTCGTCTGTCCGACAGCGGCGATCATCACGACCACTGACAGCGCGAAGAGCGCGCTGACAATGGATTGGGTCAGCACGCGATGCTGACGAATCCAGCGGGCCAATCGTTCTGAGGGAGATTCGCGGTAAGCCACGATCGGTTCATCAGCCAGCCAGTGGTCGATGTCGTCCGCTAGCTCCATTGCGGTCTGATAGCGGTGCGCCGGCACGGCGGCCATCGCCTTGAGGCAGATCGCTTCCAGCGGGCGCGGGATCTGTCGGATGATCGCTCGCGGTCGCTCATATGAGGCACACTTGGCTTGTTTGAGCACTTCGCGGACCGAATCGCCTGAGTAAGCAGAATGCCCAGTCAGCAGTTTGTAGAGCGTCGCTCCCAGCGAAAAGATGTCGCTGCTGGGACGCACCGGCAGGCCGTTGGCTTGCTCGGGACTCATGTAAGCGGGGGTGCCGACGGGGCCGTGAGAACTGCTTTCGTTGCTGCCCGTGCTGGGCATCAATGTTTCTTCACCGCTGGCTTTCGCGGTCTCATCGCGATCAACGGGAATGGCGAGTCCCCAATCGACGACCAGCGTGTCGCCGTACTTGCCGAGCATGATGTTCTCAGGCTTGATGTCCCGATGCACGATGCCGCGGTTATGAGCGTAGGCCAGCGTTTTGCAGACCGAAACGAACCGCGCGAGCAGACTGTGCAACTCGTAGCTGCGACTGGCAGAGTACGGTGTGCCGTGGACGGGTTTCGGTGCGGGCTGCGGCTGCTCGGCGGTAGCCGTTTCCGAACCGCCTGCCTGCGAGTCCGGCCGACTGCCACTGCGCGATGTTGATTTGGTTGCCGAAGACAGCGGCTCGCTGGGGCTATGCAGACGAGCGATCTTTTCTTCGAGTGTGACGCCCTGAATGAACCGCATCGCATAGCAGGGGCGACCGTCCGCAGATCGACCGTATCCGTAAACCGGCACGACGCCCGGATGGTCGAGCTTGGCAGTCACGGCGGCTTCGAGAGCGAACTGTTCGTTGTGGCTCTCTTTGCCGCAGTGACGCTTGCGCATGAATTTCACGACGACGTCGCGCTCCAGCACGGCATCGTCCGCCACGTAGATTTCGCCCAGCCCGCCGCGCGCGTGGAACCGCATTTTGCGATACGTCTGCTTGATGACCAGCGTATCGAGATCAACCGTGTTTCCCGCCGGTTCCATGACCGTTACGCAAGCGCCCGGGTCATCAGGATTGGGCATCTGCGTTTCGGCGGTCAGTCCCAGTTCCTCAATACGCTGCCGGACCTCGGAAATCAGCTCGGGGCAATCTGAACACAGTTCTTCAGTCGAAAGGAACTGGCCTTCCCGCAATTGTGTTTCCCACTGTCGCACCAAGTCGTCAACTCGTCGCGAATCAGTCTGCATCGTTGAAATCCTTCCGGCTCCGCGGATCGCTGGTCAGGCGAGTTTCCATCGATGTCGTGGCAGGAACAGGCGACGGGTCGCAGATGGACACAGATTAACGTCGGCGACGGCGACCTGCGATCATCGTTTCTCTAATTCATGCGCCACAGTGCGGCTGTCTGTGATGTATCCACTACGCCGCATTTGATACTTGCCGCAATCAAATTTGGTTGTTTTCAACTCAAGACCTGTGCTCCCGGTTGGCAGGGATTGAACGGTAGTCAGGGCTGAGGCTTGGCAGGCACGTTCGGCAGTTTGGTGATCCACTCGCGGATCAGTTCCACTGCGGCTTGATCCACGATGTCCGTCGACAATTGTGGCATCTGTCCGGAATTTGGACCGCGGCGTTCCAGACGAGTCAGCAGAACGGAGCGTTGCGGCTGTCCGGCCGCGATCAGCTTGGGATCGGCGAGATCAAACTTGTGATGCAGCGGGGCGACATCCAGCAGCTTCGTTTTGGCAAGTTCCGTCTTGAAGTTGATGTCGAATTGAGCGTTTCCGCCACCAGCTTCCACGTGGCAGTGAGCACAGTTCGCATGCAGATACGATCGCGCCCGCAGAGCGACGTCTTTGGTCTTGTCGTAGGGATCTGCGAACGCAGGCATCTTGCTGGCGGCATGAAACAGCAACTTGGTCGGTTGTGGCGGAATGGCTCGCTGGTTGCGAGTGGCCGTCAACTGGGCCAGTTGGGCGTCAATCGCTTCCTTCGCGAGCCCTTTGGCTTCGAGTTCTTTCCGCACCACTGAATTGAACTCGTTTCTCCAGTTCAGCTGAACCAGGCCGAGCCATTCCAGCACGTCGAATTGACTGGCGACTACGCCACCGTAGTCGTGTTCCCGATTGAATTGCTGAGGCGACGGACCCAGCACGAAGTTCGCCGCGCGGCTGTGGCACACCATGCACTCGGCGCGACTGGGGTAATGCCACTTGTGTGTCCGCGTCTGGCCGTCTTTCGTTTTGATCTCAAAAGCGCGATCGGTGCCGGACGCCGCGACGAGTGCCGCATCGGTCTGCTCGTCGTTCCAGTGGTACGAGTAGCCAAACCATTCGTCTTCCTGCTTCGTCAGGAAGCGCGTTTCGACCCAACGCCGACTGGCCGCGTTGCCTTCCTCGAGTTCCAGTGCAAACGACTTCACCAGCACCGTCTGGTCAGGCAGTTTCCAGCTTTGAGTCGAGTGCAGGTCAAACAGCAGCGGCACGTCCTCGCCCTTCGCGGACTTGGTCGTTGCCGGGACGGACATGCCCCGTTCTTTGTGGGCTCCATCGGACCACAATTGAGCGTTCACGGAATACGGCAGAACGCCATCGTGAAAGCGATGCTCCTTCACGGACGCAAACAACCCGCTTTCCGACAGCAGTCGGGGGAACGTCGATGGCTTCGCCGGATCAACGGGATTCGGTACCAGCGTGTAGAAACCACCCTCGTTGTTGCCACGATGGTCAGCGATGAGCAACTCACCATCGCCGTCAATCGCGAAGCACGTGATGTGCATCGTGGTGTCGACGAGTTCGCGATGCCAAACAACCTTTTGGCCCTCAACCTTCGCCGCCCAGATCTTGCCGGTGGAGTGATCGCCATAGATGTAGGCACCCACGAGATCCGGCAGCTTTTTGCCGTAGTACGTGGTGCCGCCCGTCAGAGATCGAAAGTCCGAATGCGGATGATCGAAAATCGGCTTGGAGATCGGCACGGGAGCCTGTGTGCGATTCGCGTAGAAGATGTGACCACCTTCATAGACGCTCCAGCCGTAGTTGGCTCCACGCTCGACGAGGTAAACCTGCTCCCACAAATCTTGGCCGTTGTTGCCAACCCAGATGTGATTCTTCCGCGTGTCGATGTGCAACCGCCACGGATTGCGAAAACCCAGGGCGTAAGTTTCGGGGCGAGCGTCCTTCACATTCAAGAACGGATTGTCCTTGGGGACGGAGTATTCTTTTCCAGCATCAGGATGATCGACATCGATGCGCAACAACTTGGCCAGCAGATGATTGAGACCTTGCCCGGTGAGATTCGTATCGGAATCGCTCGTACCGTCGCCGGATGTGACATACAGCATGCCGTCACCCCCGAAGGCGACCGCTCCGCCGTTATGACCATCGGACTCCCAGGCGATGATCTCTTTCGCGGACTTCACATCAAAATCGAACGGTGCCTGTCGACCGATCGTGTAACGGATGACGCGAGTGTGCTTCTTGCCCTCGCCGATCTTGGTATTCATCCCGATGTAGACATAACCATTCGTCGCGAACTGCGGATGAAAAGCGATGCTGTATCCCATGCCGCCGCCATCGAACTTGAAGAGCTCCTGATGCTCGCCGGTTTCGGGTTCATTCGTCGTGATGCACAGTCGCGACGCTCCGTAGGCTGCCGTCTGATCGACGAAGATCAGGCGGCGCGTACCGGGTTCGTTCGCCACGACGATTGGAAAGGTGAGCTTCAGGTTCGGCAGCACTCGAGCCGTTTGATACGGGGCAGGGGGCTCAGGCGATCCCGTTACGCGCGAGGGTACTTTGCCGAACTGGTTCTTGAGCCGCTCCAGTCGATCGCTCTTCGCGTCCGTGGTCTGACGTCCGGGCGGGTCCTTCGGTCCGATGAAACGCAACGTGGCATAGTCTTCGTGCAGGTGAAAATCTGCCGTCGTCTTCGACTTCAGCGGCGCGCAGCTCGACAGTTCAGGACCGTCGATATCCACCGAGTAGTCGTAGCGGCACAACGCGAACTTCCATTTCTCGTCGATCGCGGGGCGTCCGCCGGTCTTGATGAAATCGCGCCACGGAATGCGGCCTTCGACGGACCAGCCATCGTCACGATCGGTCCATTGATTGAGTGTGCCGCGAGTGGCGACTTTGGCGTCGATGTGAAACTCATCGGCCTTGATGTAACGCAAGTAGCCGCCACTGCCGCGTTGCGGCATGAACATGTCCATTACGGTGCCGGCCGCGTTGACCTGAAACTCGTAGTAACCGGGCTTGTCTTCGGTGGGCTTCAGGAAGATCTCAAAGACATCGTTGAACCACGTCATGCCGTCGTGGTCCTTGATGTCCGCATACAGGTCCGAATCCTGCATCTCGGCGAAGAAGTAGAAGTATTCGCGATCCCAGAGCAGCCGCGCTTTGGTCGCGGTCTTCGCGGGTCGATTCTTGTCCTGCAGCCACGGCAGTTCGAATCTGTTGATGACCACGGCCGATTGCCAGGCCGCATCGTCGGCCTTGCCATCAACGACAATCGGAGCCGATGCGTATCGGCATTCGAACTCAAAAGGCTTTGGTTTGTCGTCTGCCGCGCGCGTCGCTTCGCACAAGGCCAGCATCAACAGAAACAGAACAACGACCAACCGGCTTCGACATCGCATGGACTGAGCCCTCACCTTCGCTGGATGAATCTCTGTGTCGCAGGAGGTCACTGCAATCGGACGGGCGGCTGGTATCAAGTGTGGCTCGCACAAATTCTGCGTGCGTCACGCCAGTTGTGGTTACCGGCACGTGACCAACCACAATGATTCCGAAGTTGCCCGCCATCAAACGTCGACAAATTCCATTGTGCTGATAGCTTCCGGATGCCTAGCGTGTTCGTGGCGGAGTCCTGACGAAGTTGTTGAGTTCTTGCGAGGAGCCGGTTTCATGCTCAGTTCCGCGTTCTCTACTGCTTTGCAAACGCAGCGTTTTTCGCGTCGATCGTTTCTACAGATCGGCGGATTGGCGCTCGGTGGCCTGACGTTGCCGCAACTGCTGCAGGCCGAATCGCAAGCGGCGGCTCCGAAATCGCATAAAGCGACCATCATGATCTTCTTGTCCGGAGGTCCTCCGCATCAGGACATGGTGGACCTGAAGATGGACGCGCCGACTGAGATCCGCGGTGAGTTCGCCCCTATCGCCACCAATGTGCCCGGCATCGAGATCTGTGAGCACATGCCGCGACTGGCTCAGATGACTGACAAGCTGGCGATCATCCGGTCGCTCGTCGGTTCTGAAGGTCGTCACGCAGCCTTTCAATGCATGACCGGACAGACCGTCAACAACCAGCCGCAAGGTGGTTGGCCGTCCTATGGTTCTGTGATCTCCAAACTCCAAGGACCGTCCGATCCGGGAACGCCGCCGTTCGTCGGTTTGTCACCGCCAATGATCACGTCCACCTGGGCTGATGTTGGGCAACCAGGTTTCCTGGGTTCTGCGCATGCGCCGTTCAAGCCCAACGGTGAAGTCAAGAATGACATGGTGCTGAACGGTGTCACCGTGAACCAACTCGGTGACCGACGTTCGCTGCTCAAGCAACTGGATCAGTACCGTCGTGAAGCCGATGCCAGCGGCATGATGTCAGGGCTCGACACATACCAGTCGCAAGCGTTCGGCATCCTGACGGCGAGTCGCTTGGCCGAAGCACTCGATCTGGAAAAAGAAGATGTGAAGCTGCGCGACCGTTATGGCCGAGGCTCCAGTAAGCCGGCCGGCTATGGTGACGCGGGCCCGTTATTGAACGATTATTTCTTGGCAGCGCGAAGACTCGTGGAAGCCGGCGCGCGAGTTGTCACCTTGGCCTACGGTCGCTGGGACTGGCATGGCTTGCCGCACGGCACCAACTTCTCGAATGCGCGCGAGCACATTCCGATGCTGGACATCGGCCTGAGTGCTCTGATTGAGGACCTTGAGACGCGCGGCATGTTGGACGATGTCTCGGTGGTTGTGTGGGGCGAATTTGGCCGGACGCCGCGAATCAACCCGAATGGTGGTCGTGACCACTGGCCTCAAGTCGCCTGTGCGATGCTGGCAGGTGGCGGTCTGCGAACGGGTCAGGTTATTGGTTCTACCAATCGACTTGGTGAATACGCGAAAGACCGCCCGGTGCATTTCCAGGAAGTCTTCGCGACGCTCTATCACCGCATGGGTCTCGACGTGAGTTCGGCCACAGTGAATGACCTCACCGGCCGCCCGCGTTACTTGATCGACACTGCTCAGTTCCAGCCGATGCGCGAACTGGTCTGAGTCGATGACTCTACGACTGACGTCGCAGCAGCGCCTGGAACCCGCCGTCTGTTGGTTGGCCGGGAATGAACTCGGTTTGTGAAACGAGCGAGAAGTTCGAGTTCGCCTCGAGAAACCTTTGAACGAGCTGGTAGTTCTCTTCAACTTCGATGCTGCATGTGGAATAGACAATGCGACCGCCCGGCTTCACGCGCGTGGATGCGGCGCGCAACAGTCGCATCTGAATGATCGACAGTTCGATCAGGTCTTGTGCCTGCAGCCGTGCGCGAACTTCAGGACGCTTGCCCAGCACGCCAGTATTTGAGCACGGGACATCAATCAAAATTCCATCGAACGGACCATAAGGCAGTTCCGTGGAGTCGCGCGGGATCACAACCGGCTCGATGTTCGTCAGGCCCAGTCGATGAGCGTTGTCTGTGACGCGCTGCAGGCGGTCGGCGTCGATATCAGTGGCGACGATGTGGCCTTCGTTGTTCATCAACTCGGCCATGTGCGTCGTTTTCGTCCCCGGAGCCGCACACAAATCGAGGATCTGCTCACCCGGCTTGGGGGCGAGCAGTTCTGCGGCGGACATTGCCGTTTCGTCCTGAACGGTGAATAGCCCGTCGGCAAACCCTGGCAGGTCGACGATGCGCACCGGGCCGTCGTACCAGATGGATTCCGGCCTGCGACCGGGACCGAAACAGCCCAGTGCAGAGTTGACGAGCTTGTCTTCGAACTCGGCCAGCAATGCCTCCCGCGTGGTCTTGAGACGGTTCACTCGCAACGTGAGTGGCTGCCGCGCGGCGAACCATTCCGCCAGCTTTAGCAGCGAGTCAGAACTGAATCGCGTCGCCCAGCGGTCAACGAGCCACTTCGGCAACGAGAACGCTTCGATGATGTAGCGATGCGTTTCGGTGACCGGGTCAGGAAAAATCTCGCGGCCAATCGTGCGATAGACGATGCGATTCTCGTAGGCGGCATCGGTGAGACGCTGCGGCTGCACCGGCACGCGATCGCGAGCCGGAAAGTCCATAAAGTACTGGGTGATCTCGCGTGAGATCGACCGCAGCACACCGTTCAGGAACCCTGCCCACTGTGGCTGGCCGCAGAAATGGGCGAGCTCCACCGTTTCGCCAACGGCTGCATGCACTGGCACTGAGGTCATGAACAGCAGTTGATAGACACCGATTTGCAGCAGCGTCCACAAGCGATTCTCAACACGTTCCTGCGGCCGAGTGATGAAGGAGCGAATGACCGTGTCCACCGTATTCATTCGGCGAATCACGCCGTTGGAAAGTTCGGTGATGAACCGGCGGTCCAGCGAACTGATGCGCTCGGTCTTGCTTTCCGCAGCGTCGTCGGTTTTGCCGAGGAAGTTCTTCAGTGGCGGCCGCTTCATAACGCTCAGGTAAGGACGATCCAGGTAATGATCGATCAGATCTGAGACGAACTCGCGCGTCAGGTAGTGCTCATCCAGAATGCGAAACGCGAACTCGCGCGCAGTGCGCGCCTTCGGCAAAGGGATACGATCTGCCGGACCGTGATCGGGAGCAGATTCTGCCGGTTGAAAGACGACGCTTTTGCGACGTCGAAACGGATGACGTTCAGGCATGTGTGTGGCTTTATGACGATGAGTTCGCGCAGATGCGTTCAATGTCGTCGAAGAAATTCGGATATGTCTTGCCTGTGCAGGCAGGATCTTCAATCTGGATACCGGGGACTTTGAGTCCGGCCAAAGCAAAGCTCATGGCCATGCGGTGATCGTCGTAGGTGGCGATCGATGCCGCGTGCAGTTCGGTCGGATGGATGGTCAACCCGTCGCCATTATCATCGGCGCGACCGCCCATCCGCTGAATCTCGGTGACCAGAGCGGAGATGCGGTCGGTTTCCTTGTGACGCATGTGGCCGACGTTGCGAATGGTTGTCGGTCCATCAGCGAAGAGCGCGACCACGGCCATCGTTTGAGCGGTATCGCTGATGGCATTCATGTCGATGTCGATCCCGCGCAACGTACTGCCATGCACGGTGATGCTGTTTTCGGAATAGTCCACCTTGCAACCCATTTGCTGCAGGGCTTCTACGAAAGCCACATCGCCTTGCAACGCATAGTTCGACAGACCTTCAACGGTGATCGATCCACCGGTGATGGCCGCGAGTCCGAAAAAGTAGCTCGCGGCAGACGCGTCCGGTTCGATGTCGTATTGAGTCGCCCGGTACTTCTGCGGCGGGATGCGGTAGATGTTGTGCTGCGGCAGGCCTGCGGTCACTCCGAACTGAGCCATCACACCCAGCGTCATGTCCACGTAAGGCTGCGAGACCAGTTCTCCTCGAACATGGATTTCAAGGCCTTGCCGAGCACACGGAGCAGCCATCAGCAGGCCGCTCAGGAACTGGCTGGAGACGTCGCCGTCGATCTCGGTCTTGCCGCCAGCTAACCCCTTCGCATGCACGACCACGGGAGGGCAGCGCGTGCCAAGTTCACACTCGACTTCCACTCCCAGAATGCGCAACGCTTCGACGAGATCGTCAATGGGCCGTTCACGCATGCGTTTGTTACCGTCGAGTCGGTAAGTGCCTTCGCCCAACGCACACAGGGCCGTAAGAAACCGGATGCTGGTACCGCTGTTCTCCAGCCACAGATCGCCGGTGGGCAAACCCGGCTTGCCGCCGCAGCCCGTGACTGTCATGCGATTGGCTGCCAGGTCGTGCTCCACCTGCATGCCGAGCTTCCGCAAGCTGTCGACCATCACGCGCGTGTCGTCGCTATCCAGCACTCCGGTGAGTGTTGTCGTTCCGGAAGCCAGGGCGGCTGTGATCAAGGCGCGATTGGTCAGACTCTTCGATCCGGGCGGTCGCACGGTGCCTCGAATGGGCCCGATGACGGGCTTCACGAGGTAGGGGGCACTCATAGCACTCTTTCTATGCACTTCACGGCAGCAGGCAGCTTGCTGGGTCGTACCAGTCATGAATCCGGTAGGGCGAATGTTCAAGACGCTTTCTTGGCGGGGGCGTTGGCAGCTTTCAGATCGGCTTCGGTCAGAGTCTTCAGCTCGATGTTCTTCACCGCGCCGCGAGTGCGCCATGTCGAGAAACCAAACGGCTTGGACAGTTCGACTTCGCCGCGAACAGAAATCTTCTTGTCGCTGATGTCCTGATCGATGATCTCTTTGCCATCAAGCCACACGCGAATTCGCTTGTCCAGGACCTGCAGCTTGATGTCATACCACTGGCCGGGCTTGAACTCGCGATATGAGGTCGTGGTGTTCTCGGACGCATCCAGACCGTCGAGGCTCGACAGTCCGCAAACGCCGCCGCCCCATCCGCCGAGGATCAGCGAACAATGCTCCTTCTTGACGGGGAAAGTGAGACCACAGAAGAAGTCGCCGCCATCAATTCGTGACGCTTTGAATGTCACTTCGTAGTTGGACTTCGGGATGGCTTCCTCTTTTTGCCAGGTGACGCCGGTCATATCCGAGCCGAAGTCCATCACGATCGCGCCGTCGTCGATGGAGACGTCGCCCTCGCCGCCGAAGTTGGTGGACTTCCAGCCGGTGAGGGTCTTGCCATCGAACATCACCAGCGGCTTGTTCTTGGCCGGAGCGGCCGGAGTCTTGGCATCGTCAGCCGTGACTGTGGTCAGCACGCCGCAAGCGACAATGCACAGCACAAGTGCGTTTAAACTGACTCGCATGGGTTATCTCCTCTTCGAAATCGGATCGCAGACTGGTTCCGGGAAGGTCAAGCCGCCGAGCCGCTCATTGTAGAGAGCCGTGGGCCGATCATGGAGTGACCCGGTCCACTGAGCGGTAAATCGCCAACGCGGCGCCCGCAGTCATTAAAAGAGGGGGCGTGAATTCGCCGGAACTCATTGCGCAGAAGCAGCTTCCAGCGTGTCGAGAACGCACTTGGGCTGGTGCTTCTTGAACTTGAGCAAGGCATTCGGCTCAAGCTGTGTGTGCCGCAGATGCACACGTGCGATGTAGGGCAGGCCGCTGATGTAGCTCAGCCCGCTGCCATCGATAGGCGTTTCGGACAGGTCCAGCCACTCGAGGTTTTGCAGTGCATTCAGCGGTTTGAGGCCGCGGTCACTGATGTTGGTGGCTCGCAAATCCAGGCCGCGCAGCAACGTCAGCTTCTTGACGAAACTCAGGCCTGCATCCGTGATGGTCGTGCCACCTAAGTACAGCCAGCGTAGTTGCTTCAGTTCTGAAATGAGCTCCATCCCTTTGTCGGAGATGTTGGTGTCCCACAGGCGGAGCGTTTCCAGCTTCGTCAGCCCTTTCAGGTACGCCAGCCCGAGGTCCGTCAGCTCAGGATTGGCGCCGAGGTCGAGCCGTTCGAGCCGTGCCATACCGCGCAGATGAGCGAGGCCAGGACCTTCCACGCTGGTGGAGATCAGATTCAGACGGCGCAAGGAATCGGAAAGCGAACTCAGCACCTTTAGCTGCGCGTCACCCACATGCTGCCCCACCAGGACGACTCGGGAAACCTGGCCATTTTCGTCGTATTCAACGCTCGCATCGAGCTGCTCCAACGTGGCGAGCACTTCGCTCATTGGAACCGGAGTAACCATGAATCACTTTCTGCGGGCAACCATGTTTGGAGTCGCTGAACTGCCCTGTCGCGACTCGGCAGCGAGGCAGGTGGATTGTAGGCGGTCCATCCTGAAGTGATAGCCGGACGCCGGCGCGCTGATCGGAAGGGCGGCTTCGCGCTCACAAACCAGTTGCCTGACGGCGCGAAATCGTTTACCCGCGAACGAGGCATGGGGCTGTGAACTGGCTCACCACGCGAAGTCGTCCGTGACCTGATCAGCGGTGGCGCGACCCGCGTTCGACCAGTTGTCGAGTACCACTCCGGTACGTTCGCCGTGCTCGATCACGACATCCAGAAAGAGCTGGCCGTAGTCCGCCAGTTTCTTGTCGCCGACGCCGCGAATACGTCGCATGCCGTCCAGCGTTGATGGCCGCACGCGAGCGACTTCACGAAGTGTTTCGTCAGTGAAGACGACGTAGGCGGGAATGTCGGCTTCGACTGCCAGTTCATGCCGCAGCACACGCAGGTCTTCGAACAGCTCGCGATCGACGCCATCCCAGCTCGCTGCGGTCTTCTCGGCACGCTTCTTCTTGCGCTGTTTGGCTTCCGTCGCGCGGAGCAGTCGCGGAGTGGCTTCTCCGCGGATCAACTGCCATCCGTGCGGTGTCAGTTCAATTTGGTTGTACTCGCCGACTCGTTGCAGGAAACCCTGCGTCGCCAGTTGATCAATCCATTCGCGAATCGTCTGCAGAGGCTGATCGTTTAAGAGTCCGTATGTGCTTAGTTGGTCATGCTGGTTGCGGATGACCCGCTCGTCTTTGGAGCCCTTCAGGACCAGCGCTGTGTACTCGCCACCGAATCGTCCCTGTCCCTGCCGGACGATGCTCGACAGGATCTTCTGGCCGACGATCAGCGGGTTCTCGACCTCATCCATTTCGCCGAGGCACACGTCGCATGCCTGGCAGTTGGACTTTTCGAATGCTTGACCGAAGTATTCGACCAGCCGTTTGTGGCGGCAGACGACGCCGGCCGCGAACTCATTCATGGCCTGCAACGAGGTCATCGCGGTCACTGTGTTAGACGCACCGCTGGTTTCGATCATCTTCTTCCAGCGCATGAACTCGGCGATCGAGTACAGCAGGCAACACTCGGACTGCAGGCCATCTCGTCCGGCACGGCCAGCTTCCTGTTGATAGTTCTCCAAGGCCTTCGGCATGCCGAGATGGATCACGTAACGCACATTCGATTTATCAATACCCATCCCGAATGCGACTGTCGCGACGATGATGTCGATCTTGTCCTCAATGAATTCATCCTGACTCTCGTGTCGAGCCTGATCGCTCATGCCCGCGTGGTAAGGGCGAGTTCGGTAAGCCCGGGCGTTGAGCTGGGCTGAGATCTCCTCCGTGTCCTTACGAGTCGTGCAGTAGATAATGCCGGACTCACGCGGGTAGCGATCGATGATTTCGCAGATCTGCCTGATGGGATCATCGCGACGTTCTGCACGGTACACGAGATTTGGTCGATCAAACGAACCGACCAGCACTGTCGGGTCACGCAGGTTGAGCTGGTTGATGATGTCCAGTCGCACCTGTTCCGTCGCCGTTGCCGTGAAGGCGTGCAGGCTCACTTTGGGAAATTCATCCCGTAGAATGCGTAGTTGACGGAACTCAGGCCGAAAGTCATGTCCCCATTCACTGATGCAGTGGGCTTCGTCGATCGCGATGAACGACAGATCGATGCCATGCAGGAACTCGATTGTCTTGGGTTGCACGAGTCGTTCGGGTGAGAAGTACACCAGCCGCAGCTTGTTAGCCCGGATGTCGTTGGCGACTTCAACCTTCTGCGAGGCGGTCAGCGAACTATTTATGAATGCCGCCGGAATGCCGCAGGAACGCAAGCTGTCGACTTGATCCTTCATCAATGCAATGAGCGGCGAAACCACGATGGCCAGTCTGCCCTGGCAAACCGCCGGTGCCTGATAACAGAGCGACTTTCCACCACCAGTCGGCAGCACGACGACCGAATCGCGGCCCTGCATAGCGCACGTCATCGCTTCTTCCTGCAACGGTCGGAAGCTTTCGTATCCCCAGTAACTCTTCAGAGCCGCCAGCAACATAAGTGAATTCTGACCTCACGCATTGCGAGCGTGTCTTACGCGAGTGGTTGGATTGGGCGATTCTGACGCCTCATGCGGGGAGAGCATAAACCACATGCCGGGCGGCGTGTGACTGGAAGAGCCTCTCTTTTCGTCAAACCGGCGTTAAAGTGTTGGCAAGCAAACGCATGCTTGTTTGGTTTCCATGTCTGGCGTTTGCCGCGCTTACGATTATTCCTTGTTGTGAAGAGCGGAGTCGATGCCTTATCTCACGCTGGTTGAAACTCCTGAAGACAATCGTGGTCGTTTCATCACGGAGACGACCGAAGAGGCCATTCAGGAACTGTCGCGCCACTTCAATGTTGGCTCAACAGTGGCCGAGAAGCTGCGTCGCGGCGACGTCATCGCGACCGAGTCTTACCGCTTGCAGGTTGTGCCGCTGGAAACTGCTCCGCCCAAGCGGCAGCAGAAGCTATTCGAATAAACGATAGAAACTTCCCGCCACTGCTCGTCATGATCCTAACCTGCATGTCTGTTACCGCTTTCCGCTACGTTGATACCTCGCCGCAATTCGTCTGAGACCTGCCATGCATCGCATCCTCAGCACCGTGTTGATTGCCTTGATGCCGCTCTTCGTTCAAGCCGCGGATCCGCTGGTCTATGAACGCGACGTGCGTCCGATCCTCAAGGCGAACTGCTTCCAGTGCCACGGCGAAGAAGACGACGTCGAGGGCAAGCTCGATCTGCGGTTCGTGCGCGGGATGCTCAAGGGCGGTGAGTCCGGTCCGGCGTTGGTCGCAGGGCAGGGCGGTAAGAGCCTGCTGGTGGAACGTGTTTCGTCTGGCGAGATGCCGCCGGGAAAAAAGAAGCTCACTTCCGCTGAACTGGCCACGATCCGTCGCTGGATTGATGACGGCGCGAAGACCGCTCGCCCTGAACCTGAGGCTCCCAGCACGGCAGATGATCTCACCGAAGAGGAGCGTTCCTTCTGGTCGTTCCAGCCGATTCGACGGGCGCCAATGCCCACAATTGCTCACGCTGAACTGGTCCGCTCGCCGATTGATGCCTTCCTGCTGGCGAAGCTTGAGCAGCACAAGCTGTCGTTCGCGCCATCTGCCGACCGTTACGCGCTGGTGCGCCGGCTGTCGTTTGATTTGCACGGCTTGCCGCCTGATGTGGAAACCGTCCAGCGTTTCGTCGCGGATGAATCGATCGATGCGTATGAGCGGCTGGTGGATGAGTTCCTGGCGTCGCCACGCTACGGTGAGCGCTGGGGACGTCACTGGCTGGATATCGCAGGATATGCAGACAGCGATGGCTACAACGAGCAGGATCCCGAGCGGAAGTACGCCTACAAGTACCGTGACTACGTCATTCGCTCGTTCAACAACGATAAGCCGTGGGATCAGTTCATTGTTGAACAACTTGCGGGTGATGAACTGCTGCAGCCGCCATTCGCGAACCTGTCGCCCGAGCAGGCCGAACAACTGATTGCGACCGGCTTCCTGCGGATGGGGCCGGACGGCACCGGCATTGGTGGAGTCGATCAGAACGCCGCCCGCAATGAAGTCGTCGCGGAAGCCATCAAGATCATGAGCACCTCGCTGCTCGGTTTGTCGGTCGGATGCGCCCAGTGTCACAACCATCGCTACGACCCGATCACACAGGTGGATTACTTCCGCATTCGAGCACTCTTCGAGCCTGCGTATGACTGGAAGAACTGGCGTGCTCCCAACGCGCGGCTGGTGTCGCTGTGGACGGATGAAACGCGGAAGCAGGCGGCGTCGGTCGACGCCGAAATCAAGGACCTCGCCGCTGAGCGTCTCAAGATTCTGGACGGCTTCGTCAAAGACGTGTTCGAACGCGAAGTGGCCAAACTACCTGAGGAACGTCGCCTGCTCGCTCAAGCGGCTCGTGACACGCCGGACAAAGAACGGACTCCTGAGCAGAAGCAATTGCTGAAGGACTATCCTTCGCTGAAGGTCGATCGCGGCAGTGTGTATCTCTACGAACGCAAACGCGTTGACGAGCACAACAAATCCTTTGATGGGCGGCAGGCTGAACTTAAGGCGAAGCGACCCGCCGAAGACTTTGTTCCATGTCTGACAGAAGTACCGGGAAAGATTCCTGCCACGAAGTTGTTCTTCAGGGGTGACTTCAATTCCCCGCGCCAGGATGTTGAACCCGGCGAACTGGCGGTTCTCAACGGGACAGCGGCGATCAGTATCCCGATAGACGATCCGCAGGTGCCGACGAGCGGTCGTCGGTTGGCCTATGCACGGCATCTGACGAATGGCCAGCACCCGCTGGTGGCGCGAGTGCTCGTGAATCGCTTCTGGCTGCACCACTTTGGACGAGGGCTAGTCGCGACGCCCGCCGACTTCGGGCAACTCGGCGCGAGACCCTCTCATCCGGAATTGTTGGATTGGCTGGCCGCTGAGTTCATGTCAAACGGCTGGTCACTGAAGCATCTGCACCGACTCATTCTGAATTCGACGGCCTACCAACAGTCGTCACGGCGGTCGGCCGAGCAGGATGCGATCGACCCCGAGAACCGGCTGGTTGGTCGCATGAACGTGCAGCGGCTGGAT
This sequence comes from uncultured Planctomycetaceae bacterium, assembly GCA_964386705.1. Classification (GTDB taxonomy): domain Bacteria; phylum Planctomycetota; class Planctomycetia; order Planctomycetales; family Planctomycetaceae; genus AM-0621. Next base: position 1,893 of record CAYLTY010000117.1, on the reverse strand, counting down.
GCTGAGTCGTTGCGAGATTCAGTACTCGCAGTGTCGGGCAAGTTGTACGAGGGCATGTTCGGACCGCCGGTCCCGATTACGCCGGACGAGGTTGGCCAGATCATCGTCGGCGTCGACACTCGAGATACCGCTGGTCGACCGACTGGCAAAGTGGTTGCTCTGAATCAGGCTGAGTTCCGCCGGAGCCTTTATGTGCAGACGCGGCGCACGACTCCGCTGTCTATGCTGGAAGCGTTCGACGCGCCAGACATGCGACCGAACTGCGAACTGAGGAACTCGTCGACTGTCTCTCCGCAGTCACTGCTGTTGATGAATAACGAGTTCATCATCGCACAGGCTGCCGAAATGGCTCGTCGTCTCGAGGAACGAACCGCAGACCGAACGGCTCAGGTCGCCCAGGCTTGGCTACTCACCGCTGGCCGTTTCCCGCAGGAAGCTCAGTTGCAAGCGGCGCTGCAGTTTTTGGACGCACAAGCAGCCGAGCTTGGTGGTGTGAAAGTCAACGAGAAAGCGAAGACTCCAGAACTGAGTCCCACGACCAAGGCCCTGGCGAGCTACTGTCAGGCGCTGTTGAGTTCGAATCGATTCCTGTACGTGGACTGAGCTTGAAGTTACCGCGCAGCGGCTACCGCTTGCTCAACCGTCAGCGTGCCTTCATAGAGGGCTCGGCCGACGATCGCTCCGACCAGCTTCGGGGCTCGACGACTGGCGGCGACCAGCTTCGTGATGTCGGCCACCGTGGTCACTCCACCCGACGCAATGACGGGGAATCCGAGGTTCGCCAGACGCTCCATGTCCGCGATGGTGCCGTCATCGACTCCCTGCATCATGCCATCGTTGGCGATGTTCGTATAAATCAGAGCACCCAGATCGAGGTCCGCATACTGCTTCGCCAGCTCAAGGGCCGACGTTTGCGAGACGTCCAGCCAGCCTTCAGTAGCCACCATGCCGTTGCGGGCGTCGATTCCCAAGACCAGACGACCGGGGAATAGTTTGGCCATCTGGCGAAACCATTCCGGCTGCTTCAAGGCCTGAGTGCCGATGATGACTCGATGCACGCCAACGTCTTCCAGCATCAGGCGAATCGCGGCTTCATCGCGGATACCGCCACCCAACTCGCACTTGATGTTCACGGCGGAGGTGATGGCTTTCACGACCTCATGATTCACAGGACGTCCGACTTTGGCTCCGTCGAGATCGACGAGGTGCAACCATTCCGCCCCGGCATTGGCGAAGCTGCGAGCCATCTCCACCGGGTTGTCGCTGAACACGGTTTCCTGGTTGTAGTCACCTTGGCGTAGTCGTACACAGCGGCCGCCACGCAGATCAATCGCAGGCAGAATTTGCATCAGTCGTCTCGTTCTCGAATCAGTCGTACGTAGCTTGTGAGGCTGTTTGCTCCACCCTGCGGGCACAATTTGCCGGGGTGAACCGCATAGAGTAGAGACGCTGCAGCTCCTGAAAAACTCATGGAGACAACTTCCGGGAAATGCTTGCTTGTGCTGTCGCTGGTTCGCGTCCCACAATGTCCGGGATGTCGCGTCTTTGACAGGCTTTAAGTCAATGACTGGAAGGAACAGCAATGCGTTCACGCTGGCGCTGCGTTGTCTGGCTGGTTGCGGGATTGATGATTACCTGGAGCGGTTTGCGGTCGTATGCCGCAGACTCGGACGAAGTGGTGATTGAGAAGATCAACCAACTCATCCGGGCGAACTGGGAGAATAACGACATCAAGCCCTCGGACCGCGCTGAGGACGGCGAGTACGCCCGGCGGGTGGCTCTCGACATCGTCGGACACATTCCCCATCACACGATGCTGACGGAGTATCTGAACGACTCGTCGCCGGATCGTCGCCGCAGACTGGTTGATCAGCTGCTCGAAGAGGAAAGTTA
>CAYLTY010000116.1:0-24947 GCA_964386705.1 uncultured Planctomycetaceae bacterium | reverse complement strand
GACTATTTCGATTTCATACCGATGCAAGACGGCGCCATGGGCATCGTTGTCGGCGACGTGACCGGGCACGGACTTGCACCCGCCATGCTGATGGCCGAGCTACGGGCTTACCTGCGCGCCGTATTATCGCATCAGTCGGATGTCTCAAAACTGCTGATGGACGCAAATGAGTTTCTCGTGTCTGACATGGACGAGAACCGTTATGTCACGCTGTTCTTTGCGCGACTCGATCCGCAATCGCGAGTCTTGCAATTCGCTGCGGCCGGGCATTGGGGTTATGTGCTGCGCGGTCCCGACGAAACCCTCGCGTTGAAGAGCACAGGTTTGCCGCTTGGCCTGTTCGATGAAGCGGGCATTGAGCCTGGGCTCCCCTTTGCGATGCAGCCCGGCGATGTCCTGTTCATCCCCACGGATGGATTTCAGGAAGCGTTTGGCGTCGATAAGAAACTCTTCGGAATCCAACGGACTCTCGAAGTTGTGCGGCGCAATCGCCATCTGCCAGCCGCGAAGATCATCGAGGAACTGCGCAACGAAGTTTGCGGATTCGCCCAATCGCAAACGCACGCCGACGATATGACGGTCGTCGTCGTGCGTTGCCTGTGAGCGCTTGCCCCGACAGTTCAAGTCTTAGCCGCCAGCTTCTCTGCGACTCGGACCAGCAGTTCCTTCGACTTCTTGATGCCGGTGAATTCGTCGGCCTTCGTGCCTTCGTATTCAATGCCCACGTAACCGTGATAGCCGGCCTTCAACACAATTTGCATCATCTTCAGGAAGTCGGTTTCCTTCTTCCAGCGGCTGTCGAACGTCACGAAGGGGTGTTCGTCTTCGAAGTCGTAGGTCTTCGCGCTCACGGCCTTCGCATACGGCATCAGCTCTTCGACGCCCACATAGCGGTCGTACCATTCGTCTTTCTGACGATCGATACCGAAGTTGCCGAAGTCGGGCAGCGTGCCGCAGCGTGGGTTGTTGACTAGCTTGATGGTTTCGGCGAGCCACTTGCCGTTCGACGACAAGCCCCCGTGGTTCTCCACAATCACGTTGATCTCGTGCTGTGCTCCAAACTCGCTCAGGCGGCGCAGCCCGTCCGCAGCGAGTTTCACTTGCTCTTCATACGAACCTGAACTCTGCGCGTTCACTCGAATGGAATGACAGCCCAGGAACTTCGCGGCCTCAACCCACTTGTAGTGGTTCTCGACGGCGGTCTTCCGCTTCGCTTCATTCGCATCGCCCAACGCACCCTCGCCGTCGATCATGATGAGCAGGCTCTTCACGCCTTCATCGGCAGCACGCTGCTTCATCTCGGTCAGATAACTTTGATCTTTCGCTTTGTCTTTGAAGAACTGATTGACGTATTCAATGGCCTCGATTCCGAACTCGCGTTTGGCGGTTTTCGCGAAGTCCAAATTGTCCAGCTTCTTCTGGAAGAAGGCATTGTGGAGCGACCATTGTGCCAGAGAAATTTTGAAAAGCGGCTGTTCGGCAGCGCGTGCCGGTGCCGACAATCCAAGGATGCTCAGTCCCGCGGCGAGGCCAACGGACTGAGCCAGGAAGTCGCGGCGATTTCCGGTAAACGACATGGTGAGTACCTCAAGGTCAGACGATAAATGATGCAGCAGTCCGAACGGCGACAGCTCAAGAATTGATCGGACTTGGCGATTGCCACGTCGCAGGATATGCCTCGCTGGTCAACGGCGAAAGCTGCGGCGACCTGTTTCAGCCAATCGAGCCGTTCTTCATTTGTTTCACGAAATCATCGCATGCAAACTCAAGATCTCGTTGTGCTCAAAACTTTTCCTGACGCATCTGCAGCCGGCGCTGCCAAGTGGAAGCTGAACGCTGCCGGCATTCAGGCTGCCGTTTCTGAAACGGCTTCAGGCGCCGAGCAACAGCAGTTGGCCGTTTCGGGAGGTCGCTGCGTACTGCTGGTTGAAGAGCAACTGGCTGATCGTGCGCGTCAGGTCCTGGGCACACTGGAGCCGACGGTGTTGGAAGCAGGGCAATGGCTGTGCGCAGGTTGCGGCGAAACTGGTGAACGCGGTTTCTTCTCCTGCTGGAACTGCGGAGCCTCCCGCGAAAGCATCACGCCGGAAGAACTGGCTGAGCCTGCTCCGCAATCGGGTTGCGGCTGCGGCAGCGGCGGTTGCGGTTCGTCTGCCTGCGGACCGGGCGTGCTGTCCATCGAACTGCCCGCTGAGTGGGACACCAGTCTTCAAGACAACGATCGCGTCGCTGAGCGAGCCTTCAAGGCCGCCGTGGTTAGCCTCGTGTTGCCCCCGGTCTTGGTGTACGCAGTGGCTCTGGTCACGAAGTCCGCTTGTGTACCGCTCAGCGCGCGCGGCAGCCGTCGCTTTTACTCGGCATTTACCATCACTTTAGCAGCGGCCGTGGCCTGGATCGCCGTGTGGAACAAGTTCGCCTGAGACTGAACGTCGGGATTGTTTTTTCGGTGCCGATTGGGTGACTTGTAACGATTCCTTCACGCGAGCGGTCGTTCCTGCCGAAAACGATGATGAGCATTTCCGTCATGCGGAACTGCGGGGCCGGATTTTCAGCCGATGAACTGAAAAAGATTCAAGTCGCGGCCCTCAGCCGATTCCTCACATCGCACGAGCATCCTATGTCATCCAATTCTCGTCGGTCGTTGCATTCATCTGCGTCACCTATTGCTGAGCCCGCTGCACCCGAGTTATTTCTCGAAATCGCTCGCGGCAAGACGGCTCAACCTCAGCGACCGATTCCTGGTGACCGCTTCCTGATCGGATCGGGAGAGTGGTGCGATCTGTGCCTCGGCGGCAAGAACATTCCGACGTTGCACAGCGTGATCCACCGAGACGGCGAGCACATCTGGATTGATGCAGTTGCGAACGGACCTGAATTGAAAGTGGACGGCATCGCGACCACGTTTGCTGAACTGACTCCCGGAAGTGAGATCTCGATCGGCTCCTTCCAGTTGAAGCTGCATCGTCGCACCGCTGCCAAGGCTGCAACTGCGACGCCATATCGAGTCATACCAGCCGACGAAAGCGCGGATGTGGATGAACGCGAACTCGGCGATCTGTCGGCGTCAGAACTCGTCGACCTGATCGAAAGTGAGATGGTGCTCGTCGAAGAGATCGAACGTCGCAAGAAGCGCGGCGCGGCCGCTCTGATGGACGCCATTCGGCGTCACGGTTCGACTTCCGAAGAGCCGACTGTCCAGATTCAACCGCAGACCCCCGCTGCTCCCGCATTACCGGATGCAGCACATCTATTGCAGGAACTGCAGGCCGCCGTGCATTCGTTGAACCGGTTGGCTCAGGACCTCGAACGTCGTTCCGAACGCATGTCGCGCGGCGATGCTCGTAAAGCTGCGACTTCGCTGCTGGAAGTTCAGGAAGAGGTCGTAGATCGACTCGACGAAGTACTGGGCAAAGTGGCCGCGATGCAGCGTCCGCAAGTTCCGAAGCAGCATCGCGACGTGGCGTAGCCGAACTATTCGCCGAATGACGAGGCGTTATTTGGCGCTGGTGGCTGCGAGCTTCGGCTTGGTTGGTGACACGCGTTCGTAGACCAGATCCTTGGTGATGAGGACTGACAGCAGATTGCTGAAGGCGTCGGTCCACAGCATGGATCGTTCGCCCATCGCGACCTCGTGCGATTTGGTGAGCTTCAGTGCCTGCAATGTTTCTGGCTGGCGACTGAACAGCACCCAAATGGAATCCGTCGCTCCGACATCTTTTTGAGCCGGGCTGAGGACACACATCACGCTGAGGCCAAACTCCTTGGCGATGCCATTGCAGACCGGTCGCAGATCGACGTGTCGGTTGGTGATGTGGCACGCCAGAATGCCGTCGTCCTTCAAGTGCTTCAGATAGAGTTCGCAGCATTCGCGCGTCAGCAGGTGCGCCGGGATGGCGTCTCCAGAGAAGGCATCCAGCGCCAGGATGTCATAGTTCTGCGGTTCCTCCTGTTCGAGTGCGATGCGACCATCGCCCACCACAATGTGTTGATCCTTCGTGCGGCATTCAGACAGGTAGGTGAAGAAGTCCTTCGCCATATCCACTACAGCCGGGTTGATCTCATACATGCGGTAGTAGTCATCCGGCTGCGCGTACGCTGCGAGCGTTCCCGCTCCCAATCCGACGATCCCGACTCGCTTTGGCTGGCCTGCACGATGCTGTGAAATCGCGACACCGCCACCTGAATGCTCACCGAAGTACGTCGTTGGAATCTTGCGCCGGACGGGATCCGTGAACTGATGCCCGTGCCGAATCTGGCCGTGCCTGAGCACATAGGCAGATGTTGTTTGATGAACTCGCAGCACGCCGTAGAAGTTTCGAGCCGTCGCCACCGCGCCTTGAGTCACTCGCTCTGCCTGGAACCACAACAGCGTGCTGAGGGCCAGCACATAACCGCCCAGAGCAACTGATGCTCCCAGCTTGGACGCATGAGCGGATGACTGCGTGTCACGTCGCATCACGACGATCAGCAGCACGCAGCAAGTGACAATCGCTAGAGGCAACTCAAAGAGCGTGCGGAAGATCATTGGAGCCAGCATGCCTACGCACAGGCCGCCCAGCGCGCCGCCTGCTGAGACACACAGATAGAACTTCGTGAGGTACCGCGGCGTCGGCTTGAGTGCCACCAGCTCGCCGTGACACACCATGCACCCGCACATCAGCAGTCCGAAGTAGATGCCCGCCTGAGCGATGATCGAGGTGACTCGGTTCCAGTACATGGCCGAGTCCCACATCAGGTAACACGCGGCCGCCGCCAGGACGAACAGGCCGACACCGAACACGCGACGCGAATACCAGCGGTCGCTGTCAAAGCACAGAATGAACGACAGCAGGTACAGAGCCAGTGGGACCACCCACAGGAACGGCACCACCGCAATGTCCGTACAAACTTGATTCGTCACTCCCAGCAGGAGGGCAGAGGGCACGGCGGCCAACGCTACCCACAGCAACACGGTGAGACCTTGTGGAGCTGGTGAATCGTCCGCCGGTTGAGCCTCGCTGACTGTCTCAACGATTGTCGTTGCTGCTGCTCCGCGCCAGGCACAGAACGCACACAACGCCGCAAATGCCATGAATCCCATCGTCCAAAGTTGAGCTTGCCGCTCCACTTCGAGATTGGGTTCAAAGACGAAGGGATACGACACCAGCGCCAGCAGCGAACCGACGTTCGACAAGGCATAGAGTCGATAGGGCGACGTCCCCGGCAGCGTGCGAGCAAACCACCCTTGCAACAGTGGCCCGGTGGTCGACAGCGCGAAGTAGGGCAAGCCCACAGTCATCGCGAGCAGTGCAATGATGCGGCCAGCCGGCTCGCTCCCCAGTGCGGGCTTCCACGAGACATCCGGAGTGATCGGCAACATGACGCAAGCAGCCAAAACCACCAGCGTGTGCACGATCGCCTGATTGCGGGGGCTCAGCTTCTCAACCAGCAGGTGCGCGTACAGATACCCGCCGAACAGGACGACCTGAAAGAACAGCATACACGTGGTCCAGACGGCCGGACCGCCGCCAAACCACGGCAAAATGAATTTGCTGATCAACGGTTGCACTTGAAACAGCATGAACGCGCTGAGGAACACTGTGAGCAGGAATAAGGCGTAAGTCAGACGCTGCTTTTGGGACTGCATGAGCAAGCCTCACTGGACCAGAATTACGGTTCGGTTGAGTGCCGCCAACGTACCAATGTTTCAACCAGCGTACTCACAGCCCAACTTCGTCCCTGCGGTAGAACGCGGCACGCACGGTGCTGATTCTGGCGAGCTGTCACATTCGTCCCGAACCACACGTGATCCCCGATGTGTCGACTACTCGGCGAGTCCCCGTGATTTCGAGTCTTCCGCAGCGGTCCCTAAGAGACAGGTCCGACTTGTTTGACCTGCGAAGCCCCGTCACTAAGATCCGCCGCCCGATTCGGGATGTAGCTCAGTTTGGCTAGAGCGCTACGTTCGGGACGTAGAGGCCGCAGGTTCAAATCCTGTCATCCCGACTTGCTGCAAGACGTTTCGACAGAATGGCTTACGACAAGGCTGCTTCGGCAGCCTTCGTTCGTTTCAGGGGTCGGAGATACCTTCGGAGATACCTTTTTTGTAACGAAAAGTACAAAATCGGGGACTAGGAACGATCCCGTTCGTCACGCTTTGATGCCTTTCCAGCACGCCATAGCTCACCTGGTGACGGGGTCGAATCCCGAGCGGCCATAGTTCGTCGTACGGTCGATTGCGGGTGTCTCCTGAATGCGTCTTGGTCTTCAAAACAACCTCGATGAGTCTGTCGGTGAAAGTGAACGCCTATCGGAGCCAAGCGATACCGTGGGCAATGCCAAAAGCACTTGCGCATTCACTGGTGCAGTCAACGAGGTTCGCATCTCAGACGTGGCCGAGTCACCGTGCTGATTTCTATTCACAACTTCGAGTCCGATGCCAACACGCTGGCCCAATACCGCTGCAACGAAGTCGAGGGCGATCAATTGGTGGGCTCGTTCAACCATAACCATCACGGCAAGATTGATAGTGCGACTTGGCTGAAAACAGATGACGTGTCTTCAGATGGAGGCTCTTGGCAATAGCCGACTGCCGCCATCGTTACTTCAATCTCCCATCCTCAATTCCTGGTTGAAGTACACTGCATTCACCTGACCCCGTGAATTAGGCATCTACCGCCGAAGGTGCTCTTGAGCGCCCTGGCGAAAGTTCCGAACTGCGACGCCCGGATTCGAGTAACGCTCTATGTCGCTTCCAGATCGCATTGTGCGCGCACAATGGTCCGTAACTTCGAGCGGCTCGTAACGGAGCGAGCTTCTCGAGCCTAGTTGGACAGCAACGCTCCAGTAACTAAACGGATGGCGTTCCAGTTAGTTGCTGTTCCTGATGCTGTTCTGCCAGTGTCCTAGCCATCTGATCGACAAACTCGTTCTCGGGGTGTCCGCTGTGGCCGCGAACCCATTGGCAGTCAACGTCGTGTCGTTGAAGTTGATCAACCAGACGTTGCCAGAGATCGACGTTTGGGATCGTGCGCGACCGGCGGCCGGTCGATCGCCACCCGTGGTCGATCCACGCCTGTATCCACTCGGTGATCCCCCTTGTGACATACTGGCTGTCAAGAATCAGATGGACTCGCGACGATTCCGAAAGTGACGCCAATCCATGAATAACTGCCAAGAGCTCCATGCGGTTGTTCGTTGTTTGTAGATCAACTCCTCCATTGTGATGTCGGTATTGGGTTTCATGATCAATCGACAGAAATGCCCAGGCCCCTATCCCATGAGGGCACAGACAAGATCCGTCACAGTAAAGAAACACCTCGCGCCGCCTAGGCGCTGACTGCGAAAGACTGCTGGTGGCACATGCCACACTGCCACGGCATGAAACTGCCGTTGATTCCGAATACTGATTGGCGGAGCCATCAGTAGGCAGAGTTCCCGTCGAAGTCCGCTGAGAAACATCCAGACGTGCCTGCACCCAGTCTCGGTCATGCGCCCGAGACCAAAGCAGTGCCACTTCACGACGTTCCGGGATCTCCTGGAAACCCTGAGTACACGCAAGACGAGAGATTGTCCCATAAGTCTCTGTTATGGCCGATTCCTGATAGGTCGCTCCTTGTTGACTGATCCATCCGCGGATGGTTTCGTTAACAGCAAGCGACGGCATCGGTGCTTCCCATGCCAGTTGAAGATGATCTTCGAGTCTATCCCAGGATCGTTGATTGATGTCGACGTTCAGTCCTGTTTCATTTCTGCGGATCTGGTATCCCAGCCAATCCACAGATTGGCCTATTGCCAAGTTATGGATGGTAGACAGAGATGTTCCCTTTAGAGGCATGCCGATCTCCTGCGTACGTTGGTGAAGTACGTTGTAGAGACGGGTCACTTCTTCCGGTTGCGCCAAGATCAGTATGTCATCGGCCACTCGGAACAGCGGGTTCTCCGATGAGGATTGCTGCCACGGCCGATCGAGTCTCCAATGCAGGTAAACATTGAGAAGTTCGGGCGACAGTGGTCCTCCTTGTCGGATTCCGCGTCCGCTCGCGTTGAACGCAATGTGGCTGATGAATTCACAGATTTCTTCATTAGGAATCATTCGCCGAAGTATCTGTTTCAATCGACCCGTAGGGATGTGCTCGAAGGCATCTCGAAGATCCTCGCTGATCCATGACCATTGGTTGTGAGTCAGTGCCCAGTGTTCTGCTGCCGCCAAGGCTTGCTCGCGAGAGTAACCTGGGCTGCGGAATCCCATTGAGTGGTCGAGGTATTGTGCTTCCGTAAGAGGGCGGATGATTTGAAGGACGGCTCGTTCTACACAGCGGTCTTCGAAGTTCTGAATTCGGATTGGGCGATGGCCGCGGCCACTACCTTTGTCGATGAGAACGGTTCGAGGCGCACTGGGTCGGTATTCGCCTTCCTTAATCATTTCGCCAAGTTCTCGGGCGAGTGCCCAACGAGAATTAGTATCCAGATCGGATGGTTTAAGGCCATTTGGTCCGGCTGCTTGTCCTCGTGATGCACAATGTTCGATGGCTAGGATGACGTTTCGGGTGTCTCCAGCTCGTCTTAATAGCCCGCGAGCAAGTACTTCCAACTCGCGTCGACTACCGTGTACGGCCTGATTGGCTTCTCGATTATGTCGGCGCAGAAACTCTCCTGCGGAACCGTCATGACGGTCCGTAGGCATCTGGCGGGCATGATCGCCGGCGAGTCCAATTAAGGCCCTTCGCCGGGCGGGCCGACTGTACATAGGCGTTTCCTTTCTTTGGGGTCAAACGGACGGACGTTGCGACCGACGATGTCGGCGCGAGGTGTTTCGATGATGGTTTCTGGGGGCAGTTTCGTGCTGCTCGTTGAGTGCTTGTTCCCTCTGATCGAGATTGTCCCCTAGAACGTGGCAGCCGATCGACCGGTAGGCATTGAGTCGCTGCTGCGTGTCCGTAGCTAGATGGCAATTGCCATCATCCCAAAAGTCGATCAGCAAATGCGAGAACGTGGAACGACCGATGACGTCAGGGATAAAGGGCACGCATCCCGCGCTGGCCCAGAGGAAGACACGGCCACCGAAGCAAAACAGCGTTCTGGCTGCCACGGCGGTGACGATCGAGTTTGGTGGAATCCCCCATGATCCTGCCGACATTCCATCAGCCCTAATCGTGGTCTGTTCTGGTCGCCCATCAAAGAAGTGCCACCCCGGCAACAATCGGTGAAGTCGTTCTCCATGATCTACGGAGTCAACAATCACTATGACTCCTGGTCGAGGACCAAGAGTAGACAGGCTCTGGCCACCTTGAAGACACAATCCGTATTCGCAAAGCGTTGCTTCATCACCACTGGCACTTGCCAAGGCGACATCTGCGATAGCCTGATTGCGCCGTAAGTCATTCCAAAGGCGGACGCGTCGGTCGCGAGCGGTTTCCAGTAACTGGTTGTCACCGGACGCGTGAATCGCAAATGCTGCCAGCAACTCTGTAGCTGGCCGTTGCCGACATTGTGGATCGCGATAGATCACCGGCCCAGCGAGGGTTTCAATCAACAGCTGCTGACGCGGGGACTGAAGTCTGCGGGGGTCAACAAGGCCGTAGATCCGCCGGTGGCCGTAATCGGCGCGGGCAAATCGGTTTGCCTCACAGATCCCTTCGAAGGCGTCCGCAAAGACTAGGATGTGCCAGTCAGCCGGATCACTTCGATCCAAGCTGCCGAAAGTGCCGCAGACAACTCGGCATGATGATTGCCAGTTCCACCCGTGGACACCCTCCACTTCGCCTCCGAGATACATCCCCAGTTGTGCGGCAATCTCATGCGTGGCAGCGATTGTCTTGCACGCGATAAAAATGCGTGCACCGTGGAATAGCTGACACATGGCTCCCAGAAGATGAACTCGTCGATTGCCGTTGTCGACTTCGAAAACGCCTTCGATGTGCGAAGCAACTGCGGCTGCCAGTCCCGGCACGATCGCTTCTGCATCTGCGACATTGCTCTCGTCGATTTGGCACGGATATTCGGTGCGATTTCGACGATCTTCAACCTGTGCTTCGTACCCCAAGTGAGCAAAGTGTCGGACCACGCGATCGATACAGCCGATTGGAATCATCAGGCCATCGCCGTGGCGTTTGCAAACATGCTTGGTATGAGGTTCGTGCTGCACGCGACCAGCGGAATTACGACGAAAGGTAAGTTCGTTGTAGCTCAACACCGGCTTTATTAAGTCCTCATGCGCCGGCATCACGACCGCCACGCGGGCTTGGACTGCAATCCTGACAGAACGAACGCGAAGGCATTCAGAGGGTGAAACAGATTCAGACATGATGTTCATTCTTGGGGCGATTCAGAACCGACAATGTTGCGGGACATTGCGTCCTATTAGTCAACGGCATAAATGAATGGATTCCATCCATCAGTGGTGGTTTCGTCCCTTAAGCGCAGTTCCAACTCAACACTGATCCTGAGCGCGGTGCGACCGGGGCCTTAATGGAATACACCAGCGCACGGGGCGAACAACAGGAGGTCCGAGAGCAAGCCTGCTTTGGCACCCGACTGTGATCAGACCAACGGACCAAAGACTGGATGGCCTGTCGAATAACACATCCATGCTGTCGTTCGTCGTAGGTAGCCAGACCGTGGCCACCGAAGTTGCTGAATAGGCCCATGACATCATCCCTGACTGACGGATCTCGACCGCATTGCTCAAGTAAGAGCGACTTCCGCGCCATGCTGGTTTCCTTCGCCAATCTTGCCAATTGGTTAAAATTTACCGCGCTCGTTTGGACAATTTGTCCGGATGAAGATTTGCTGCGACCTGAGGTAACAACTCTTTGATCGCTTGTTGTTTGAGTCGCTTCTTTCGCTTCGTCCATGCGAGGAGAAAGTCCGTTGATTCATCGAGCAACGTCACGACGTCCCCGCCATGAATCTGCAACGGATCCAGCGCTTCAAGTTCGTCACTGAGGGATTTCAAATTGAGCTGAAAGAATCGCAGCAACTGCTCGCCTAGTTCGGGTACGGACGTCTTGGTTGCTGCCTTCGTCACTCCGTAGCGGCGAAGCACTTCTGAAATTGGATGCCCTACGCGGATCTCATCGAAAAGTTGCCCCTGTTTTGCCTCGGGAAGGCGAAGGATCTTTTCAGCCTGGAACTTGTTGAGTCGATTCCCGGAGATCAAATCCTGAATGTCCCGAGGAAGACGGAGGAGTCGTTCTAGTCGATCGAGTGATCTGCCAGACCGTCCCGCCTTTAGCCGAGCCGCAATCCGATCGCGTACGTCGCCTGGTTCAGAATCGCTGCCAGCGTGCAGGCCGCTGCGCTTCAATTCGTGGTAGCAGCGTGCAATGGCAAGATCATCGAGTTGCTGGCGAAAAAGATTGTCTACGACCAGCTCAGCAATCGCGGCATCGCTGCAAGGGTCGACAAGATTCTGTCGAACGATCCCCTTGATGGTCCTCCATCCCAGCAGTCTGGCTGCCGCAACGCGACGGTGACCACGAATGATGGTCCCATCGGGGCAAATATGAATCGGTTCTTGTTGGCCGCGCTGACTTAGATCATCTGCCAGCTCTACGAGTTCAGCTTGTGAAGCCGATGCAAAGAAATCGGTTTGCCGTGGGTGATCATGCAAAAGCTCCAGCTGAACTTCTTCAACCGAGTGTCGCGGCTCCATTGGTTCTCCCCTCCAGTCGATCTTGCTCGCCCCGAGCGCTACGCAGTTGACACAAACATTACAAACAAGAAGATATTGGCGTCAATTTGGCGAATCAAGGAGTCCGAATGAGCGACGTGACTTCACGGGATATCATGCGTGCGGCGGGGATTACTAGCGCGGCGACGCTTACTCGCTGGCATAAGCGAGAGGGCTTAATACCTCCGCCTGAGATTCGCACTCACCCCGATGGGAGGGGAAAAATGGGCCATTGGCCGGAATGGGTGCTCCAACGCTGTGTGCGAATCAAGCAGCTTCGCAAGGAGGGGCAAAGTCTCGCACAGATCCGAGAATTCCTCGGATGCGATTGGGACGCTGCGGCGAAGCTGCACGCACGACATGCACGACGATACGTATTCAGCGAGGTCAGCCGCAGAATGGATGAGTCGGCCGCACTGATCAATGTGCGCGAGGTGATCGCCAATTTCCTCTCCGATTGGATGAACGATCTACGAGCCGCGGTTCTCAAGACATGGGTTCCGATGATTCCGATGAATTCCATCGACAAGGCCATCGCGATGCTGGAACAGGGTATCAATCCCGTTTTTGTCGTGACTCGCGACAAAGCTATTCTGACAGCTGATTTTGCAGTCAGTCTCCAGCTCGCAAAGTGCCGCTGTATCAACGACTCCTTCATGGTGATCCCCGTTAGGAAGGAACTGGCCGCGTACCTAAGCAAACTCGCGGAGATTCCGGAACAACCTTCGATTTCACCATGCGCGAAGGTGGTTCGAAAAACAAACTTGGCAAGTGAGGAAGCCAAAGCCGTTGTCCTGGATTCGTGGGAATTCGAGCTGGAACCCCCGAAACGCCGCTCTAGCAAAAGGACAAGGCAAGGACCTTGAATCCCCTCATCAGGCACGTTTCGGCGTCTGGAACGGGCCTGAAAAGGAATCAAGAAGGCAATTTCTGAGTGCCGATGCCGCAAGTGGGCCTCACCATTGATTAGGAATCGGTCGTCGTAAGCCATCAAACGCAGGGAGGCGTTGTGTCAAACCCCGTAAAATCGCTCGCCAGCCAATTGGATTGGCGAGAAGTCTTTGCAGTCATCGGTCTGGACTATCCCAATCGCTCGGTTCTACCTCAGTCGACTCCTTGCCCATTCTGCAAGAATGGGGCGCTGACGGTCATGTCCGACCATGTCTTGGACACACAGTGGTTGCATTGCTGTGTGTGCCGGTTTGCCGGTGATCTGATCGAGTTTGCCGCTCGGGTCTTGGACTGCTCGATTGAACTCACGGTGAGCCATCTCGATTCACATGGGATGTTCCAGACGCCGCTCGGCGATGACGAATTGGCCCACTACAGAATCCAGCACCTTGACTACCGCAAACGAATCAATGCTTTCTGGGATAGGGCAAAGCAGGCCCCAGCGCAGTCAGACTCGATTGGGGCGAATGGACGCTTACTGCTTCGTAAGTGCCGTCTGAATGATTTCGTCTATCAGGACGAATGGAAGAATCGTGGGGGGCAGCTCTTTGGTGTGGCACGCCGCGAAGAGATCGAGAATCTTTTCGCGCCCAAATCCTTCGAAATACAAGAACGATTGAATCATCGAGACCGCACCTCCCGTCGTCGTGGTGGTGGGCCAGGAAGCCGACGTCTTTTTCATGGTCGGGAGTGGGATGAGGTCTTGGTCATCGCGCACTCCGATCTTCCCGAACGGATTATCGGCTTCACTTTCATGGGGGGCGATGTCGACCAACCTCAGCTTGTCTTCAAGCGTGTGAATGTTGGATGTTGCGTTGCCCGACCACGCGAGTCTGGATTTGGCTTCATGGAAGCCATAAACGGCATCCCGCAGCCCGTTTTTGGACGACACGTCTTTGTGTTTCTGGATGCAGAAGCTGCGACGATCTTACATGCTCGCCATTTGCGTGAATCGTATCGACCGCTACCGATTTTACTGGCGAAATCGACTCGAGATTATTTTCCACTCGCCTTACTTCCCGATCTCGAAGAATGCAGGCTGATTTTCTGTGGTCCATTGTTAGAGACCCTCCCATTGGCGAAGGCGCACAATGCGATGGTGGCGACGTATTCGATTCCCGAACTTGATATTGCGAACAATCTCAAGCATCGCACGTCATCAACATTCCTGTCGCTCTTCCAAAGAAGCGCAGTGCCCTGGGTCGAGGGCCTACGTCAGCTTTTGGCGACATCGTCCAAAGCGCAAGGCGAGGTCCTAGTGCGCAGCTTGCAACTCAGTCCTCGCGAGTCAGAAGCTCTTCAGCGAGGCTTAGGCGGCAGTGCTGGCGAGCGGTTCGCCGAATTGACGCCTCACCGCTTTGGAGGCAATCAAGTTCCACTTGGCGCATTTACGGTCGAGGAGACGCCCGACGGATGGATTGCTCGGAAGCCAGGAACCGAAGTGGTGATCTGCAACCGGCCACTGCGAATTGAATCGATCTATAAGTCGACTTCAGGCGACGTCGCTTACTGTGTCGTCGTTCATCTGCCCAGTCAAAATTACAAATTCATTGCCCTGGAACGGGACATCAAAGAGTGCAGCTTGTTCCAAGTTGTCGCGGACCAACTGCGGGACCAGTCGCATGAGCACTTGGCGTTTGCCCAACACAAATGGGCAAAACATTCACTGTCCTTGGCTCTTGGGTTCAGTGAGCCGCAAGTCATCCCCTATGCCGATCGAGTAGGCTGGAATTCAGCGCGATTGAGATTTCAGTTCCCCCAATTCGCGATTTTGAGTACCGGAGATATCGATTCCACTCCCATGCCGATAGTTGAGCACGACAATCGACCGCCGGCGTCAGAGCTCACGCCGCCCGCTCGTGCCCGCCAAGCTGCCGTGATGCTGTCTCGCCTTGCACCTGACGCTCAACTCATTTGGACGCTGGCAGCCTGCGTAGCACACAACCTACTAGCGGGGAACTGCACGCGAGAACCGATCGGAGTTGTTCTGGATGGGCTATCTGCGCAAGAAACTGGGACGAAGGCTGCGAGAGCCCTCGGATGCGGCCGCATCGATTCTCAAAATCGAGGGAGTCGATCGATTCTGAGATTCATCTCCCCCTTGTGTGGCGCGCACGACTTCCCCAGCGTGGTGGACTTGGGGTTGCAATCGCGCACCGAGGTCACGACGGACTGGATCGATGATCCGCATTTGCGCCGCGCCATCGTGCCCTTACCTTTTCATGCTGCAATCGCCGTCTCGTTGCATCAGAGTTTTGTCCGCATCCGAGCACACGAATTCCCGTTCGCGCTAGGACCACTGGAATCAGCAGCGGGATGGATCATCCCATCGTACTTAGAAGACCTGTGTCGCCGCAGAAAGCTGATTGATTTCCGAACCAGCAAGAGCGAGGTTCTCGCTGTGCTCCACGACATGGCGAGTTGGTTCGAACGATGTGGGGGCAACCCCAAGGCGATTTTGGCCGGAGAGCAACTTCTGGCCATCGATAGCTTGGCTCCCGCAATAGCATTCGTGGAACTCGTAGAACGAATGCTATCAAAGAATGATATTGCCTGCGTTGTTCGAGGAGAGACGAATACCGCGCACTCGAAGACGCCCATCGCCATTATCGAGCCTTCGGCTCGTGGCTCCCAAGTCGATGTCGTCCAAATCTCCCCTCGGGTCATTAACGAGGTCTTACGTCGGAAACGTGTACTCGCACTTCGCACGGATGACGTTCGAGTTGATTTGGAATTCCATTCGGCATTGCGCGGAACAGTTGATGACGACGAGGGGACATCGTGGCTGATCGACGCAGGCTGGTGGAATCAGGAGAAGACGGCCATACGGCGAAAGCTCCGTCTCCTTTCCTCTTGCAATTGCGCTACAGCACTAATCGATGGACCCACCGAACAAGAAAACCAGGTTGAACGGTGCCCAGTTTTCAGCGATCGACCGCGGTGAACCAGCAGGGAATTAGGCAGATGGAGCATGAGAAAAGGGGGGCTTCATCGTCGGTTCCGCACGCCTTTCTTGAACTTACGTCGAATTTGATGCCTCAATGGCTCTCGAACTTCGAAATCACCCTCGAAACCGCTCTTGCCCTGGGCGCGGCGGTCGCGCCGTCAGATTTTAAGTGATCTGGAAAGCCCCACCTTCGAGTGGTGGTAATCGAGTGTGGGAGAGGGATGCTGTGGGCGCGATTGAAAGCCACTGAGCCCCTGGGCGAGCTTGATCCGAGGACCGGCTCTTGGCCCGGCCAATAGTTAAGAAAAAGCGAAAAGAGGCGGGACCATGCCCGCCTCTTTTCACAACTAAGATTGCATCTTGTTACATATCGTCGGACTACTCTTCGCGGCCCCGTCGAAAGCCGGCGCGAAATCCCCCACGCGAACCGGTTTGCTTACCTGACTTGTAGGCTTTGAAGGTCAACGCAAAGAGGGCGCAGAACACGAATAGCGACATTGGATTTAGTCTCCAAACGGGACAAGTTTGGCGAGATGGCACGGGACATAATCGCGACAACATGGCGACTAATCGTCAGATGGATTGCTGCCCAGTGGCACAACTACCCATTGCCTGCCGGCTGGGCATTGAGATCGTCAATCATCTCAGATGCCTCGTGGACCCCAAGCTCCTCAACGGTTCGAACTCCATACTGTTCTAGCTGTGGCCCGAGGTCTATTTGATGACGGCTGGCAATTGCCTTCAGAGCGCGAACCTGCGACTGCGTCGCTGCACGGCCGTTCGACCGCTGTGGGATCTGATGCCCACGGGCTTGGACACGACTGTTACCACGAGTTTGCTGATCTCGGCCAAGACCATTTCGGCTAGTCCTCGGAAGGGCCGTCTGCTGCCGATTTAACTCTTCCTCAACCGAGGTTTTGGCCAAGCCAAAGAGATGGCGCACATGTTGCCGCAAGCGATCAGTGTCGCTGACGGCTCCGGAGTCCAGTTCAAGTTCCAAATGGGCGCTTGCTCCGAGTGAGCCAAAATCGGGTTGGCCTATTTTTTTCGACCACCCTATGTTGAGCCTCAAGGGCATGGCGATGTCCTTTCTGGGTGAACGCGATAGTGGTTAATACGCGATCTGCTCTTTGCTACTCGCTTACCGCGAGCTGTCGCAGCTTCGCAGACAATTGATCAAGCTCCCCCGCCGTCAGTGACCGGATGTCCGACATTCCGACCAGCTTCAGGTAAGGACGCGCCGAAAAGTCGCCGCTCTGGCAAATCTCGTCCTTCCAAAAGGCAATGGCGGCCAAGGCGGTCGCCAATTCGCGCAACGTGAGCATGGCCTACACTCCCTGTGGAAATTGAAGATGACCAGCGAGAGAACAGACGCTGCAATCAATCAGCAGTTAGCGCATGGACTGACCTCGGAGAGCGCCGCACCGCACGTCTGGCACGTGAGCCACGCCGTTGCTGTTTCAGTCCGGAGATAAGAGCCCTGGTTCTTGTCAGGACGTCGCGCAGGGTTGTCCGCAACGCTTCACCCTCGGCAATCAGTTCCGCCAATGACTTGGCCTCTGGCTGTGCGTTCCCGGCGGTCACATCAACGTGCTCACGACGCGGAGGTGTCGGGGAATTATGGTTCCCCGATAGGTTGGTGTTGGATGATGCTGCCACTGAAGCAGGAGGCGCCAACGGCTTCGGTCCTTGTGTTTGAATCTCACGAACTGGAGATTCGATGCGGGACGCAGTGGCATCCCCCTTCAGCACCGCGTCTTTGCCCAGCAACGCCCACAGGTACGCACGGCGGTCGGATCGGCAGAACGCAGGCAAGTCAGGATTGCGCAGATGAACTTCACGAAAGCCGAGTTGAACGGCCCGCGTCAGATAGGTGCGGTCGGTGCTCACCCGAAGTTCGTCACCTCGCTTTCGTGAGTTACTCAAGAGCAACTCAGTCGTCGAGGCTTGCTGCTCCGATTTGGCGCGGACAACCACAGCACCATTTAAGTCCAAGGTGACGGGAGCGCACGAGTCCTCTGAACCAGGCAGCCGACCAGCAGCAACGAGCAGGAAACCAGCATCACTCTCCGCGATGCACAAAGTTGTCTGGGCGGTAGTGATTTCCGGCAATTGGGCATCGATGTCGGGGAAGCGGCGTTCCTTCTGGATCTGGAGAGCGACGGTCCACGTATCAGCTCGTAGGAACACCCAGTCGGGAGTTCTGGCTAGCGATATCGTCCGTGCCTCTCGAATCGCCCGAGCGGTGAAAGCACCCGTTATCGGCACCAGCACACTGTCGGTCCAAGGGAACTGAAAACCGCTCTGGAGCAATGCCTGCCGACTGTCGGTCGCGGCGATCTGGCCATCGCTGCCTCTCAAGCGGATATAGCTCAGGGCATATCTCACCGAACCGATCTCGGTGGTAGCACTCGCCTCGGCCATTGCCGTCAGGAACTCATGGCCCACGGCTACGAAGTTTTCGGCCACCTCGGGCACGGCTGCTGGTTCCACCAGCGTGTACTCGGCGCTTTGAGGGATTCCCGCATCACTCCAGCGCAGTGTCGCCACATTGATCGACCGCTCAATCCGTACCACATCACTTTGGCGACCTTCACATGCGGCCAATGCTTCGATGGGCAGTGCGAACGAGTCCGGCTGATACTGGCCTGGGACTCGCCATTTGATGGCGAGTTCTCCGTGCCGGGCGGAGACTGTCAGTTCCTCAGGCGTCGTTTGAAAAGCGATGCAGCACGTTGACCGACGTATTCCCGTCAGTCCCAGCGACTGTCGGATCGTGCTGCGCAGGACAAGCATCTGTCGACGAGTTAGTTCAATCACGATGTCTCCGTCTGCAACGAGGGTGGGATTTAGGTTTTGAGTCAGGCTGGCGATGAACGGTCCGGCGCATTGCCTCGCGGTATTGCTGCATCACCCAGGCAAAGCCGGCCCACGCCAACAGCGCGGGCCAGCCCAGCACGAAGTACATGACCACACAGATCACGCCCCAGAACAACACATAACGCTCGCAGTCCGTTTCCAGTCGCGCGAAGCGTTGCCGTCTATCATCAAAGTTGGCGGCTTCAGCCCACCCAGCGCAAAGAGGTCAGCGGCAAGCACGCCACATCGGCGGAACGATCCTGCTCTAGATCATCCCAATCGATCATGTGCGGCACGAGCTGATCTGGCTCCGGATCGAAGTCGTGATTGCTCAGATCGAGCAGTGAGAAACCTCGGCTGCGAATGACGTCCAAGTCTTCGCCGGTGGCGAGCGCCACATCGCGATCGAGGTCTTGTTGAAGCGAGTTACATCCAGGCATGTCAGTCTCCAGAGGAAGGGATGACCGCCCGACGAGGCGGTCGTGAAGAACACAAACCGCCCCGCACATGCGAGGCACACTCAACGCAACATGTTTAGGCTGGCGGACTCAGCCAGTTGGCTTGCAGCCAAGCCATCTCCGCCGCCAGAGCCTCAGTCCGCATCGTGAATGGTCCGAGGATCGGTCCGTTCACGGGAGAAAGGTCGGCCGTCCATTGTCCGTCGGCGGTCGGCTCCACGTGCGAGCCACGGCGGATCGACAATTGGCCCAACTGACCGAGATCAATATCTTCGCTATAGACACAGCGGACATGGCCGCTGGCTTCAATGAGCAGTTCCACGACGACCTCCTAGCGCGACCGACGCAGGATGTTGCGACGAGGGCGGTCTATCATCAACCCGTCGAGAGACGATTGCACGCCGGACAACTGCGTCGCCAACCGTTGACGAAGCGAGTCACTGTCACGCAATTGTTGTGGCTCAACACCGCTTAACAGGCGCTGTGCCCGCTTTACCAAGTCATCGAGTTGTGCATTGGAACGCACATTCAAATCACCAAAACGCGCGAAGAACTCGGACAAGTTCGTGACGGCCGAATCGCGGAAAACTTTGGGCTTCCCATCGGCATCACCACTCAGCCGTTCTCCGAGGTGCTCAATGAGCCGCGACAGTTCCTCAATGAAGGCTTGCTCGGCCAGTTGCACCGCTTCATCAAATCGAGCTTGCACCCGCTGACACTCCTGCTCGTAGAGAGCTGGGTTGAGCTGCCGCAAATAGTTCGGCGGTTCGACTGAAGGATATTCGTGCTCAATACCAAACAGGCCGATCAATGACGGGGGATAATCGCTGGCGTCGAACAAGTCTCCTAATCGTCGACTCGCCGCCGAGCGCAGATCAGCGTAGTGTCGATCGAGTTCATTAACCGCCTCCACCAGATCATGCCGGAAGCTCGCGACCTGCCGATCAAAGTCACTGATAGATCGCTGCGGAATGAGGCGGATGCCCGGCTCGGGATACGGCAGCGAAACCGCCCTCCAGTAGCACTGACAGCGCCCCTTGATCGCCGTAACCGCTTTGAAGGCTGGATGAGACGTATCGAGCAACTTTTTGCCCGCCGACAAGAACTTACCTTCAGCACCGAACGAATCCGCAGCCTGATTCCTCTGCTCGCTCGTCAGCGACTTGCGAGTACCGAGCCACGTAAAGCTCAATCGCGCGGCGGCCATCGTGTCGCGCAGTCGCTCTGCGGCTGCCGAGGCAGAAGCTGAGTCCGTTGCCGATTCATCAAAGAGTGATCTGGTCATTCATGTCCTCTTGAAGGGTGATGGCAAAAGAAAACGCCGCTCGATCCCGATGAGGAGACCGAACGGCGTAGTTGGAATGAAGTGTGGTGGTTTACGGTAGCTATTGGTTGATTACAGGTAACGGAAAAGGGACTCCCTTGTACCGTTCCTGTAAGACTGCCTGCATGATCTCTATTTCTCGTAACTGGACGTGGCGAAGCTGTTCCAAGACCAGCCCTTTTTGGATCAAGTCACGTTCCGGTCCGGAGTGGATCTTCTCAACGATCTCGGGATTAGTCTGAACGATTCCCACAAGTAGCTGTGCTGCCTTCATGCGCTGATCGACGGTATCCGTCGGAATGGGAATATGTTGCTGCTGCATGAGCTCAGTTAGTTTCTGCCTCAGCTCAAGAAACTCATTATCGACGGCTAGATGATTATTGACCATTCGCGTGAGTTCTGGGTCAACATTCACCGTTGAAGCCGATCTCGCCGCATTGCTGCCGACCCGCAATTGCTCCGCGACGTGTTCGTAATACTGCTCCGCAGGCTCCTGGCCAGGTGGAGTTTGAAATCGAATCGCATGCAGCTTGCCGACCGCAGTTTGCCAATACAGAACCGTGCCCTGGCTCCTCTGTATATCGGTCATGAGTTGCCGCTGCTTTTCGATGCTACTCGAAGGTTGAATGCCTCTTCCTACTATCGCTGAAAAAATGAAGACCGCCATAAATACGGACACGTTTACGGCAACACTAGGCCAATGAAGTGCATCCGGATTACTCAGCACGGCTGGTTCCTGTGCGTCTTCTTGAACACTGCGGCCAAGTCTTTTCTCAAGCAGATCACCAAGTTGATAGACGTGGTCTCTAAACGCGTAGAACAACCAGTAGCCACAAACTAAGCTGACAATACGTTCTCCAGAATTTTGATCAGGCAGAACGGAGACAAGCAGTAGCAGCGGGATTGGAGCGCAGAGCGCGGCTACACCCACAAGTACGTGAGCAGAGCGAGTCTTCCGTTTTTTTGTTGAAGCATTGTCAGGCGGAATTGTGCTCATCGGGAGTGACTCCTTTAGCCAAATACGAGCACAGTGGTTCAGCCGGCGAACTCGACTTCAATGGGAAATCCAGCCGCCAATTCGTAAATCACTGTTGGAATGGCGAACATGAAATGCCGCCTAGTTTGTTGACATGAGTCACGAGCGCATGTCGTAAGTCGAACCGAGCGTTTCTGGGTTTGAAGTGGGAACAGACATTTCCCGAGGAACATCTACCTTCGGGCAACATCTGCTGGGCTTGTTGCAATCGCCGCCAGATGCGACTGAGAGGAACTGATACGACGTTACTCAACGGGTCTCGTTCGTCACTTTCCCTCACGAATCGACGCAGCGATCTGATCGAAAGTTGCCGCGTGATTCACATAACGACTGCGCGTGGTCCACATGCGAAGTTCGACCCACGCATCGGGACGTTCGATGTGGCGGGTATGCCATACCAGATTTACCCCCGTCAACGTCCCCGTCTGCACTAGGTCGATGGTCGGCAGGCCATCGAGTTCACCTGCTTGCATCTCACCGGACTTGGGATCGATGAGGTTTTCAGCGAGCGATGCCGCTGACCGTTGGGAGAGTTCCTTCAGCGACTGGACTGCAAGATCCAGCTTTGGGACGAGCGTGGCTCTAAGAGACGCATCATGTTGTCGGTCGATCATGTCGATGGACGATGCAGTCGAGTTCGGATTCTGAACAAGCTCCCAACTCGGGGGTGTAGAAATTCGAATTGCTCCATCCGCGAAGACATTCTCGTGCCAAGGGCGGGAATCGTCTGCCTGCTGCTGGGCTGCGCGTGCATTGAGAGCAGCTGGCATACACAACGCGATCGTTTGGGCTAGGAGGCCGACGGCAAACAATGCAGCACCGCCTAGTGCCAACCAAGGCAAACGGGTGGGTGGGGGAAGTTGCCGAAGAAATCTCCACAGGCGCAGCGCTAGCGCCAGAGTTCCAAAGCCCACTGACGCCAGCGCTAACAGTGTCGCGAGCATTTGCAGCCCGGAGGAGCCGTCTTCGGCGGGCGGTGAAATCAGTTGCAAGTAGACCGCCAGATAGACTGTCAGCGTCTCCATTCCGATGATGAAGAAGCTCAGTCCCAGGAGAAATCCACTGAGCTGTCCCCACGGCCAGCGAAGCAAGTGCCCTGGGTTTGATGGTTTCGTCTCAAGCGATGAACTTTGGTCTGCGGACATCTTCTAATCACTCCCGTTATGGGTGAATCAAGATGACGCGACGAAGGGCGATCAAGTTGCTCAAGCAGTCGTGGGTCGGCGCAAAAAGAGAGCGCTGAACCACGACCGCTCCAGCTACCCCCGCCAAGGGGCAAAAGAACAGCACATGGCCAGCGCCCCTTACGGGGCGCGGCTCAAGGTGCTGCTTCTTTTGAATTCAAGAACCTTGCGGTTCAGGTTGGCGGAATTAGCTGGAAGCAGGCTTGACGCTCGCGCGTCGATCAAATTGTCAGAACGAAGTTGATATCAACTTGGTGAACAGTCTTGCTTCAGTGGCTCCAAAATGGGTTCAAACGAGGTCATCGCACGCACTTGGCGACAGACGTTTAGACTTCCATGCTACGCTCGGAATAGAAACATCTCAATGCGTTCGTCATCTAAGCTGCTTCGGCCCTGAGGTAGCCTAGTTAAAGGACGAATCGCGGCTCACTTTGCGCCGTGACCCAGGTTTCACTTCAGGACTCTGGTAGATGCCTGGTTGTTGAGCCGAGAGGCACCGTCCGCTGGCCCAAGTACGAAGCCTGCTAACACTCTCGGCGGCGGTCACCGCGATGGGCACGACGTTTTGAGCCGCTTGAATCAGCGACACATCGAGCAAGGCCGACAATCGGCAGCAGGCTTTGATTTCAGCTCCCGTCCAGTCCTTGTCATCCGGCATACGTTGATCGCAGTCGATCTCGAACTGATGCCGATAAATGTTCCAGATCGCGTCCTTCTCTTCACGAGTCGGGAGATCGAGGAAGAAGATGCCGTCGAACCGTTCCGAACGTCCGAACTCCGGTGGCAGCTTCGAAACATCGTTCGCAGTGCAGACCACGAAGACGTCCGAAGTATGGTCATTCAACCAACTGAGGAACGTCCCAAACATCCGCGACGTCACTCCCGAATCGCCGTTGCCGTTTACGCCTGCGAATGCCTTTTCGACCTCGTCGATCATGGCCACACAGGGAGCCATCGCATCAATGATTCTCAGGGCCTGCCGTGTGCGTTCTTCGCTCTGTCCCACAAGGGAACCCATCAGACTGCCGACATCGAGCATCAAAACTGGCCGTCCGACCTCTTGGCCAAGGCTTTTGCAGAACTGGGACTTTCCACAACCAGGTGGCGAGAGCAGCAACACGCCGCGTGGCCGTTTGAACGCATTACCGCGACTCGGCTGCAACAAAGCCCGCTTACAAAAACTCTTGAGCGACGACAGTCCGCCGAGTCGACTGAAGTCGTCCTGTCCGCGATGCAGCTCAAGCATCCCGGACTTCTTCAGCATGCCCGACTTCAATTCCCACACAGCCTCGCTGGTGATCTGACCATGTCGCACGAGCGACAAGCTGAAAGCATTCTCGGCTTCCAAACGCGTCAGCCCGGCGGCAGCATCAAGCACGGTGTCGAGGGTTGAGCCACTAGGAAGTTCGGTCTCGTCGGTGGCAATCCCCCGCGCGATCTCTTCCAACTGGGTCCGATCTGGAAGTTCATGCTCCAGCACCACGAACATCTTCTCCAGTTCGAGCGGCAATTGAACGACCGGTGCGAGAATCACGAGGATCGTGCGGTTCTGTTTGCCCATGATGACTTGCTGCGCCAATGCCTGCACGATCTCGGCTGATCCCAAGAAACGATGAAAGTTCTGAAGCACAAGGATCGCCGTACCATCCGCTGTCGCCAGTGAATTCACGGCGCGGATGGCGGCCAATGGATCATTGCCGCTGTGCTCCGGAGTTGCTGTCGAAACCCGCAGCCCCTGCTCAATGTCCCATGTCGCGAACATCCAGGCTTCCTGCTGACACAATTGCGCGAGAGCTACGAGTGCATCCTGATGCTCGTGGCTTTCGATCCAGATCCCCGTAAAGCAGGCGCGAACGTACTCGCCCAGCCGTTCGGTCAATGTCATAGAGGTCTCCCGCATAGAGATGATGATTACGTAGACGTTGGCGGCAGTGAGTTAAGTCGCGTCACTCGACTTGCCGAACTTGCTGCTGTGATGCAGCTGTCTGATAGAAGTCCGCTGTAAGTACCTCGTCGGTCTTCTGCCCGAGTGCTCGTTCGATGAACCGACTCGCAGCTTGGCAATCAGCGCCGTGAATGCCCTTTGTTTCGATGCGAGTTTGGCCGGTCGGAGCCACAACGATTTCGATGGTCTGGTTCATACCGTCCCTCCGACTTGAATGGTCAACTTTACCGAGCCATCGTGGAGTGATTGCTCGGTCACCGCGTGGCCCCGCTTGCGAGCCTCGATCTTGGCCTTTTCCACCGCGTAACCCTGAAGGAAGCGATCCAATTGCCTTTGCTCGCCCCAGCGACCACCAAAGTTGTCAAACGCGATCTTGGCCGTCGCTACGTCGCAGACAACCGGGTACAGCCACTCCGGCAATCGCACGGCCCAGCCAATAGCTGAGGTACTAAACAGCTTCGCTTCACCAAAGACTGGCTCGGGCAACGACAACCGACCGCATGCCGCTCGAATCGCGACTGGGTCTCTAATCTCCGTCTGAATCTGCACGACATGCGACACGATGTAGATCCTCCAATTCAGAGCAACGG